>NZ_JBVVQI010000012.1:0-203976 GCF_055811495.1 Mesorhizobium sp. WSM4830
ACGTCAGCCAGGTTAAATCCGGCTTGTGCAATTTCCGTGCCTGATCCGCCTGACGTGTAATGCAGAGTGGTCATCCAATATTCCTTTTTCTGTTTCGACTGCGCCCTACCTACAGACAGCGTATATTAGCGCCAAATCACATACCGGCACGCGGTGTGAGAATCTTTGATCGTAAGTTGATAAACATCGCGACGTTCTCGCCGATAAGCCTTCGATGGGGTGTCAGGTCGCAAGAGAGTCTCGCGCCATGTGTCGGACCTGGCGTGCGCTATCTGGGGCGCGCATCGCCGCTCTTGAAGCTCCGGTCTAGCTTGAAGAAGGGCCTCGTCATGCCGGGTGCTGGGCATCGGCTTAGCCGTCAACGAAATCGGAAGCGGGACGCATCCAGTGTGCCGTACAGCCGTGCCAAGCCCCAGATGCTCCAGTGTTTCGCTATTAACGCGAATCTTTCTGGGACACCCGCCGAGAGCTTGCGATCATGATGTTCGTGCGGAAGAGGTTGGCCGGATTGGCTGCGAGGCTGGTGCAAGGCGACATATCCCGGACATCAGGGCGCGGACAAGCGGCTTGCGTACCGGCGTCTCGATGAAGCGCCAGACGAGAAAAGAGGCCAGAAGGACCCCGGCCAATACAGCGACGAATGCGGCGTCCTTCCCGACATGCGGCGCCAGCGCGTTAAGCGAAACATAGCCAATGTACTGATGCAAAAGATACAGCGGATAAGTCAACCCTCCGAGCATCATGACGGTCTTGGATGGAGCAATCATGGAGCGGAGCAGTATCGCGCCAGCGAAGACTCCGTAGACCACTAAATTGGCAGCGAGGAGGGCAGGATACGAAATGGCTGCGCCAAAGTGCTCCTGCATCCAGTTGTGAGAGAACATTATGGTCTGGCAAGACACCAGGAACGCGACGGCAAGAAGCAAGAACGCAGCCGGCGAACGACCCCTTGCAACGATGTCTTCCGCGAGGATGCCGGCGGCAAACAAAGGCGCATAGTTTGTAATAAAGAGAATGCGTATCACCGTGTTTCCAAAGAAGAACTCGTTGCTTGCCGAAATTGCGAGCCAGATGGCAGCGATGGGTATTTTCCAGCGCTGAAAGGCACCTGCAAAGATCAGCACCGCAACCCAGCCGTAGAACAGGATCTCGAGCATGATCGACCAATAGGCGCCATCCATGGATGGTCTGCCGAAGAGGCGGGCGAACATGGAAAGATTGGCTATATAGGTTGCAACATCAGTCGGGAAACGCTGGTCTTTGGCGACGACGAGAAAAACAAACGTCGCGGTCATGCAGACGAGGAATCCGGGGTAAAGCCGGGCGAAGCGGGCGACCGCGAATTCTTGCCAGCTTCGACCTTCGGCCGACCACGCGATGACGAAACCGCTGATCAGGAAAAACAGATTGACGCCGAGATAGCCATAGATGGCGTAAGGTGCTGCGGCAGGATATTCCACATCGAGACTTCCGGCGATCGCGCCGCCGAAAAGATAATGATAGAGTACGACCGCGAGGGCCGCAGCCAGGCGCAGCAGGTCGAGTGATGCCATGCGCGCCGGAATGGCCCTACCTGCCGGTTCCACAGCTACCTCCCGCAGCCGTTTCAGCTTTTGACAATCATCAGCGGCCTGATCCGCAATACCAGTGCTAAAGCGAAGACTGCAAACCGGCGGCGGGCCAAGCCTTTACCTTCTCAAGTACGAACAGCTGCTCGCAGGACAGGAACCGCAGGACGCTAAAAGAGCGTACCAGCTTGAGCCCCGCCGCCGCGAAATCCTGTCGTGCAACCGTGAGATTGACAGGATGAGGCGCCGACATCCTTCCGGTGATCATCTTCCGCAGCCTTAGCCGTATTCTCTGGAGGCGGGTGCCAAGGCCGTAGGATACGATCAGGCGACGGCTGGCAACGCGCGCGAGCTCAATGATAATGTCGCGCCTGAGATGTGGCGGGATAAGGTGAATGAGGCGAAGACAGACCACCGTATCAAAGCTTTCGTCGGCGAACGGAAGCTGCGTCACGTCACATCGGATGAATCCCCGAAAACCGGATTGACCTTCATATGCTGACTTAGCCAAGGCCATCATTTCCATTGAAATGTCTGCAGCCAGCACCCGACAATCATGCTGGCCCAGCACGCCGGCCAGCTTCCCGGTTCCGCATGGGATATCGAGCACCTGAGATGGAGGCGGGCTGCACCTCTCCAGCGCCTTGGCGATGCAGCGTTGTTCCCGTCGCGCAATGACGTATGACGCAACGGTGGACAGCTTCAACCGGCCTGCATAGCCGTTCAGGTACCAGCTCGCAAAACTCGGATCTTGATATCTCTGTTTTGTCGGGAGCTCATAGGCCGCGACTGCCGCGACCTTGGCGTTGTAATTGGCAGGTATAGCCGTATTTGCCGCTGCCGTCTGATGTGGCTCGAGGTTCTCGCTCATATGCCTGCTTTCATACGATTTCTCCTGCAGATGAGATCGAAGATTTTGTCCGACACGTTTATTGGATAGCCGACCAGGCTGCCCTATTGGCGATAGAGGGGATAAACGGCCAGTTGGCTGCGTCCATCACAGAGAAGGTTTCCAGAACGCTGGGTGTCTCGCATCCCTCGAACGGATGAGACATGGCGAACTCATGACTGCCGCGCCCTCGCGGAAGTGTGCAGGGGAATAGGGCTACTGCACAGCCCTGTCGGAGACGGAACGGTAAACGGACGGAAGGCAATCCGGAAGGGTAGTGACCCGAAACGCAATCCTTCCGTTCACGATTTTGGCGTCCGTCGATATCCCAACGTGACCACACCGTCATTCATACGGATGGCGCGGATTCCTGGCTCGTCGGCTAGACATCC
Organism: Mesorhizobium sp. WSM4830; assembly: GCF_055811495.1. Lineage (NCBI taxonomy): Bacteria > Pseudomonadati > Pseudomonadota > Alphaproteobacteria > Hyphomicrobiales > Phyllobacteriaceae > Mesorhizobium > Mesorhizobium sp. WSM4830. The sequence continues at coordinate 2,850 of NZ_JBVVQI010000012.1, forward strand.
CAGGAAGAGATGGGCGTTCGCTTCAGCAAATGGACATGACGTCACTGCCAGTAGGCTTCCCTCAGTCTGGATTAAAAGATGATCTTGGAGCTATTTGGGCCGTCCGGTGCTGGTAAGACGACGTTAGCGTCCGAGCTGGTGCACGTTTTGCGAGCTCAGGGCTACTGTGTTGTTTTGCAGACCGGTGACCGTCGACACCCGGTTAGAAGGGCCGCCTTCAAACTGGTTTCCGGCTTGCATTCAAAGTGGATCGGACAGCGTTCTCTCGGTGCAGAAGTGCTTAAGATTCTTCCACCCAAGAATGAGCTGTGGGCGGCTCGCCTGAACTGGCATCTTGAAGCTCTTCTTCAAGCTTGGCGCGCGGCAATAGCGTCCAATGACACGATCTCAATTTTTGACCAGGGTATGGTGCAATTCGTATGTTCACTGGTTTTGTTCAGCGGCATCACGGATCGTGAAAGGGTGTCGCGCGCGCTCGAGCTTCTACCCAAACCGGACCTGCTTGTCCGATTGCAGGCGCCAAGAGAAATTCTAGAGGTTCGGCTGAAGGAACGCCGGCGTAACCTCGGTATTATTCAGAAGTTCCTCGAAGTCGATCTGCAGAGCAGTCTTGATCATATTGACCACGTTAATCTCATTGAGGAACAACTTGGATCATTTCCGGTGCCAACAACTTGCGTCGAAAGTTTAGATTCGAACGGGCTCACAGCCGCCACAGAAATGATAGCGCGTGGAGTAATCGACAAGTTCGGGGCGGCGCGGGCGAAATTTAAAAGAGTTGAAGCTTAGAGAGATGCGGTTCTTAAAGCGTCGATAAGAAGATATCCAATAAGACGGAAAATCGAATTATTGAGAAGAAACCGCGCGAGTTGACATGACATGCGCTTTTTTCGCTACCAGACTGCCTTGGCGTTGACGTTAGCTGCTGTCAGCGCGATATCGATAGTCATCCGCGGGGCGGTGAGTGGAGAGGACGTCGCATCGACAAAGTTCGTCGCGCCGGTAGCCACGGACCTGCCGGATTACCTGCACGCCGCGAAGGATGCGGCATTTGGCACAACTTTCACCCGAATAACCAAACCCGGAATGCTCGGCGCCGGCATCGCATGCGGGAGCAAATATTGCAGCCACCGCTATTCGAGCGCCCAGGCCTGGAATTCGGATCAGAGCCTTCTTGTCATCAGCAACGGCTGCGGCGGCTTATGCTTCCTGGATGGGCGCACCTACGCTCCGCTTTTTCGCCGTGTTCGATCGATCGAATGCGAATGGCACCCTCGCGATCCCGACCTGATGATCTGCGTCGGCGGCCGGAAAATTTCGACCTGGGCGCCACGCACCAACCATGAGGAGGTCCTGTTTGTTTCGACTGACGGCAGCAAGCTCCAGTTCGGGCCATATAAAGGCAATCCAAGCCGTGACGGCAGCCGTATTGCCGTACGCGCGGTTCGCCGGGACGGCAAAGCGGTGGTCTTTGCCTACGATCTCAAACAGCGGCGGAAATTTCCGGAAATCGATCTAGCACAGCTTGTCGGGGCCAACGGCGCCTGCTCAATCTCGCCGCTTGGCGTCAACATCTTATGCATTCAGAACCTGAAAGACGACACTCAACAGACGTTCATCTTTTCTGTTGACGGCGTTCTGCGCCAGAAATGGACTGAGCATCATCGGCCTGGCCATGGCGACATGACCGTCGATGCCGACGGCAGCGAAATCTATGTGGGGATCAGTAAGTCCGATCCGGACATATACCAGGTGATCAAGCGAAGGCTGTCAGATGGGAAAGTCACCTCGCTCATGAGATATGGTGAAGCACAGCATGCGTCGCTCAGGTCGCTGGACAGACCCGGTTGGGTGTTCCTTAGCTATTCGGGCAATCCGGACGAAGTATCGAAATATCCGGCTTGGGCGCCATATGCACGGGAAGTCATCGCGTTGCGCATCGACGGCAGCGGAGAGGTCCGGCGCATTGTGCAGACGAACAACGTTCCATTCGACTACTGGAGTGAGACCCACGCCTCGCCGTCCCCGGACGGTTCACAGGTGATCTGGTCAAGCAATTGGGGAGTACCCGGCGGCCCGGTTTACGATTTCGTCGCCCGTATTGACTGGCCGGAAGGATCAGACACTGGCTCGAGAGCATTAGCCGCGAGCGGTCTTCAATAACGAAACCTTCCGGTTGCCTATGGCGATATCGCCGATCGTGCTTGCTCCATTCACGCTTTTAACGCCTCACGTTCAACTTCGCCGACATACGGGTCCGTTCATGTCGATTCATTCAAACGGACGACGACAGTGGCCAAGCCTCCACCTAGCGTGATTGTGCAGTTTGCAAGGCTTATGACACTTGCCGGAATCCTACGAATTACAGCGATGACGTCGGGTGACGGCTTGTATCGCGAAGGGCGCTCGCGTCGGAGCTCACTGTTGATGTCGCGGCCGAGAAAGGAATAGCAGATGGATTCGGATAAGCGAGCCGAAGAGAATGCCTCGTTCAACTCTGAGTTGTTAGAATGGCTGGTATGCCCAATGACCAAGTGCTCACTTGCCTGGGATTCGGATCGCGATGAACTCGTTTCGAAGAGCGCAGGACTTGCCTATCCGGTTCGCGACGGCATTCCAATCCTGCTAGCCTCGGAGGCACGGACGATCACCTCCCGCGTGGTCAAACTTCGCGCATCCAGACGATGATGGGAGCCGCGCTAAAGCAGGCGGCTTTCCGACGATAGCCAGCAATGACAGGAAAGTGTGCCGCGGAGCGCGAGCTGTCTGCGGACCCGGCTCGGCACCCGGGCAGTGGCGACCTCTTTGATGCAACGCGCGACGACCTGAACCGGCTGGGTACGGCGGCCCGTTGCCGGGACAGGGTTTGCGTCATTTAAACAGACGAGGACAGTGGCAAGACCTGCCCCTACCGTGACCATGGGCGAGATGGGTAGCGAAACCAACACCATGAAAGCAAATTCAAGGGCCGGCCACTTTGCGCGATCGGACTACAGCGAACGGTCAGGAGACGCAGGATGAATCCGCATCTCGTGTGTGTCGGAGGCGAGGATCATGCCCTGCGAATTCCGTTCCTGATGTCGCTGCGAGAGAAGGGATTTCGGGTTACCGCGGTGTCGAGCGGCGGTGAAGCCGCATTCCTGCGGCATGGCATTCCGCATCGCAGCTACGGTTTCGACCGATTTTCCAGCAGCAGCGGAGAATGGGCCGCTATCAGAACCATTCGAAAGCTGATGGCGGAACTCCGGCCGGACATTATCCAAAGCTTCGACACCAAGCCCAACCTGGTGACGCCACTTGCGGTGCGCGGGAGCGTTCCAGTCGTGCGCACTATCAACGGTCTGGGCTGGACGTTCTCGTCCCTGGAACCGCGCGCTCTTGCCCTGCGCCCAATCTTTTGCGGACTGCAATGGCTTTCGTCGTTATGGACGGCGGCTACGGTGTTCCAGAATCGGGACGATCAGGCATTCTTTGAACGCTACCGACTGATCGGACGCGGCAGCGGACGAGTGATCCGCAGTTCTGGAATCGACGTCGATGCGTTCGCCATGGCAAGGCATCTTGCCCCGTCGGCGATGAAAATGCGCGAAGAGCTTGGGCTCCAATCCGCCGAGATCGTGATTTTTGTCGGCCGGCTAACGCGCCAGAAAGGCATCCCGACACTCCTCAAGGCAGTCCCTCGCATCCTGTCGGAAAGGCCCAATGCCCGTTTCGTGCTTGTCGGGCCATTGGAATCCGAGGGCCCGTTTGCAGTGGACAAGGCGGAGATCGATCGGCATGTGCCGCATGTCATCGCGTTGGGTCTACGACGCGACGTTCCTGCCCTTCTTGGCATGGCCGATCTGTTCGCCTTTCCAACACAATACCGAGAAGGGATTCCGCGCGTCCTGCTGGAGGCAGGGCTCGCAGGATTGCCTATCGTCGCCTCGATGATGCCTGGTTGCAATGAGGTGGTCGAGGACGGATGGAACGGCTATCTCGTCCCCCCGCACGATGCGAACAGCCTTGCCTCTCGAATTATAGAGGTCCTGTCCGACCGCCGGAAGGGAACGACCATGGGCGCTCGCTCTGTCGAGCTCGTCCGGACGCAGTTCTCGCTGCCCTGGGTGGTCGAGCAATATTGCGATCTCTTCGACAATGTCCTTAGTGCCAAATCCCGGGAGGGCATCGCTCGACCGGCATCGCCGGTGTTGCTTGAAGAGCCTGCTGCAAACCGCGGATCCGGTGGAGCACGCCGATGATCCGGGACGCGATCCTGGCCTGCGGCGTTGCCATGTCGTATGCGGCGCAGCTCTCAGTTCCGGGCTTGCCCTTCGGCTATGGCGAATTGTTTCTCGCGCTTTGGATCATGCTGTCGATCGGGCGGGTGCTCGCCGGCGGTCACTTGGTCGTCAGGCCCGCCCTGATCCATGTTGCGGGCTTCTGGCTGATCATCACGCTCGCTCTGGGTATTGGAACCATCGTCGGCTACCTGACCACGGTGCTGTATCTGTCGGTGGTGATGCACGATGTCATAGCCTACCTGCTGCTGATCTGCGTCACCTGCCTGGCCGCCGCGGAGCCCGACGCGGATCGCCGTCTGCGCAGTACTGCCTGGTGGGTGGTCGCTATCGCGAACGCATGCTTTGTTGTTCAGTTGGCACTTGGATGGGGTTGGATTCACCAATCCGGCGTCGATCCCTGGTACTGGGATCGCTTCCGAGGCTGGTCAGAGAACCCCAACCAGCTCGCGCTCTATTGCGCACTCTTTGGTCCGCTCGCCTTGCATCTTGCGACGACCACAAGCAAGCCGTGGGCGAGGTTGGCCGGGCTCAGCAGCCTTATCCTGACCATCTATATCGGAAGGCTGACGAAGAGTGATGCCTATCTTTACACGACGGTCCTGGTCGGCCTGATATTTGTTGGGCTGCGGGTTCGGACATGGCTCGCAGCCGGTGACGGCAAGGTCAGCCTGTCCCGGCAAGTTACCCTTCTGCTGATGATTGGCTTCCTTCCGTTGGCAATGTCGATGACGCCTTACATCGTCACGGAGGTGGGCAGCGTCGAACAGTTCGCCTTGAGTCTTACCAAGGACAAGGGCGGCCAGGGGACCGCCGAAACCGCTGCACTTCGAATCCAACTCTGGGGAGATGCATTGGACAAGGGCCTAACGTCAGGATCCCTGGGCCTTGGTCCTGGCCCGCATCTGGAGCGCCCCCCCGTCGGCGACAGCCAGTTTCTGCCCCGACCTTTCGAAGCCCACAACACGATTCTCGATCTGTACACGCAAGGTGGTTTGGTTGCGGTCCTGGCCCTGGCCTGGATTGTCGGCGCGGCGGCTTTATGCGCGTGGCGTGCGAAGCTCGATGCCCTGTTCGTGTTGGTGGTGTCGATCGTCATTTTCGGAATGCCACATCTGATCATCCGCCATCCAATCGTGTGGTTTGCGCTTACCATTTGCCTTGTTGCCGGAACGCCGCGAACGATTTCGGCAACCTCCAGCGACCTGAGGTGATGGCATGTGTGGGATTACCGGAATTCTCCTTGCACCCGATGCCGCCAACATCGAGCCGCTCAGGGCAATTGGCCAGATGACGACGGCCCTTCGTCATCGTGGGCCTGACGGCGAAGGCTTCTGGATCAATCGCGAAGCCGGCATCGCCTTCGGCCACAGGCGTTTGGCTATAGTCGACCTATCGGAAGCAGGGCGCCAGCCGATGCATTCGGCAAGTGGCCGATATACCATTACCTTCAACGGCGAGATCTACAATTTCCGCGATCTGCGCCGCGAGCTTGAAGACGCTGGCCATCGGTTCCGCAGCGCCAGCGATACCGAAGTGATGCTGTGCGCAATCGAGAGCTGGGGTCTCGACACCGCACTGACGCGCCTCGCTGGCATGTTCGCATTTGGATTGTGGGATCTAAAGACCAGGACCCTCCATCTCGCCCGCGACCGAATGGGCAAAAAGCCGCTCTTTATTGCTGCAACGCGCGATGTGCTCGTTTTTGCCTCCGAGCTGAAGGCAATCCATCGTTTTCCAGGTTTCTGTCAAGAGCTCGATCTCGACGCGGCCGCGACAATGCTTTCGAAGGGATGGGTACCGGGTAACAGTTGCATCTGGCAAGGCGTATTCAAGTTACCTCCAGGCTCGGTTCTGTCTGTGACGGCGGCGGATTTTGCCGAGGCGCGCAGTGCCGCATCCCTTTCGCAACGCGCCCGACACTGGTGGTCGCTGCCTGAAGTCGCCGCGAACGGACGACAGAATCCGATCGCCGGCACCGACGACGAACTGACCGACAAACTCGACGACCTGCTTCGACTTGCCGTCCGGGAACGCATGATAGCCGATGTGCCGCTGGGTGCCTTTCTCTCTGGTGGCCTCGACAGCTCCACGGTTGTGGCGCTGATGCAGGCCCAATCGCCAAAACCGGTGCGCACATTCACGATCGCTTTCGGAGAAGACGGGTTTGATGAAGCTCCCCACGCCGCGGAGGTCGCGCGGCACCTGGGCACCGATCACACTGAACTCCACCTTTCAGCAGCCGCTGCGCGCGAAGTCATTCCGGAACTGCCGCGGATCTGGGATGAGCCGTTCGCCGATGAATCGCAGATACCGACTTTGCTCGTGGCGCGGCTCGCTCGCCAACACGTTACGGTGGCCCTGTCAGGCGACGGTGGCGATGAATGCTTCGCCGGTTACGCCCGTCATTTCATGGCTGCGCGGTTGAAACGACAGCATGCGCTGCCGTCGCCGCTGCGTCACGCCCTTGCTGCAGGCGTCGGATTGCTGGCCCGTGCAGCGCGTCACGATTTCGTCGGCATGCTGCCGCTTTCGGCGAGTGGACGGCACGCGCTGCGGAGCGACCGGCTGCATCGCCTCGCTCGGCTGCTCGCTGCACCAGATGAGGACGAATTGTATCGACGGCTGACCGGAGCATCGACCGGGAGCCTCGCACTCCACACGCCGCCCACATCAATTCAAGGGTCCCCCCGGCTTGATGGCCTGCTGTCCCGTCTCTTGTACGACGATATGGCCGGTTACCTGCCCGACGATATACTGGTGAAGTTGGACCGCGCCAGCATGGCCAACAGCCTCGAAGGCCGGTGCCCGCTTCTCGACCATCGGGTTGTCGAATTCGCCTGGCAGCTGCCGGCACATGCGAAGGTCCGCAATGGCAAAGGCAAGTGGCTTCTTCGTCAGCTGCTTAGCCGCTATGTTCCGCAACGGCTGATCGACCGGCCGAAGCAGGGTTTCGATGTTCCCATAGCAGTCTGGCTGAGCGGCCCGTTGCGCATCTGGGCCAGCGATCTAGTCGCCGATATACGCCTCTCCGGAGATGGGATCTTCGACTTTGCGAAGGTCGAAACCTGCTGGCGCGACCATCTTGACGGAAGTCAGGATCATTCTCGCGATTTGTGGCCCGCGTTGATGTTCCAGGCCTGGCGCAACGAGGTCGGGCGGTCCGCCGGGCCGGCAACGGGCATGTCCACAGCGCTCGAACTGACAGGAGTATGAGATGGAAGGGTCCATAGTCAGCCGAATTCACCTTCCGCGCGCCACTGACATGCACGTGCCGACGCGCGAGATCAACCCGCGCATGAGGCCATTCCTGCGCGAACAGGTCGACGCGCAGACCCCCTTCCATCAACTCCTCACTACCATTGCGAGGAGAAAATGGTTCCTGCTTGCAATGGTGATTTTGGGCGGAGTGTTGGCTGGGCTTGCGGGTTTTGTGCGTCCTGTCCTGTTCGAGGCGACCGCACAGGTGATTGTCGATGCTCCTGGCAGGAATGCGGCTCCCGGAGGCGCGGATTCTGCTCAGGAGATGCTGGATGCGAGCATTGATGACCACTTAACCATGCTCTCTTCGCAGGGGCATCTGCGTCGCGTGGTGGCAGTCCTACGCAAGACAGAGATCGGCAATATTGCTGAGCAAGGTGATATCGGTAATTCCCGCGCCGCCCCGGTAGGCGGCAACCTGCAGAACATGCGCACCTTCGCAGCCGGTCTGCTAGAAAGGATTTGGCCGCAGGGCAGGCCGGAGGCGGCCGATGCAGCCGAACTCAAGGCATTGCGGAAGGGCATGAGGGTTGGACAGGAACTGAGATCGAGGGTGATCACCGTCGGCTTCACTGACGACGATCCGGCGCGAGCCGCCCTGGTGGCCAATACGTTCGTCCAAGTATACATCGACGATCTCGCACAGAAGCGCAGGGCGTCAGACAGGCTGGAACTCGCCTCGATCGTCGCCAGCCTGCCGGTCGTACAAAGCGACCTGGCGAAAGCGACCGACCGCCTGGAAAAGTATCGACTGAGCCATGGCGCGGCCGATCAAGGTGCGGCGGATAACGCTGCCAAGGAGACAGCCGAACTTAGTCAGCAGATATCGTTGTCGAAAGCGGATCTCTCAGCGACGGAATCTCGCCTTCAGCACATCGAGGCTTTGCGAGAGGAAGGAGCATCGGTCGCGGCGCTCGCCGAAGCGATCGGGTCTCCGGTGTTGGCCGACATGGCGGCCCGCCAAGCCAACGACAATGCGGATGCGGGCCTTAGCACTGCGATCAACGGCGAGATCGAACAAGGCACTGCTCGCATTGTGGCGGAGGCGAACATCTACCGTGCCCAGATTGCTGCTCTGGAGGGGCGTAAGAATGTGCTCGATGCGGTGGTGGCCGACACAGCCGGCCGGCTTTCCGGCTTGCGTGCGCTCGAGCCGCAGGTCAGCATCCTGACGCAGCGATACAACCAGCTTCTCACCCAACAACAGGATCTGGTCCAGCGCATCGCAACGCCCTTGCCCGGGGTCTCTATCCTTTCAGCGGCCTGGCCGCCGACTAATCCAAAAACCCTGCCGCCCGTCTTTCTTATTCCGCCCGGCATGATCGTATTTGGCCTCATTGGCGGGATCTTCGTCATGGTCCGCAGCCGTCTCAATCAGACCTTGCGCGGCGGGGCCGAAGCTGAAGCCGCGCTCAGGGTTCCGTGCCTGGGGCTGATACCGGAAGCGCCCACAATACACGCGAAACGACTACAGCAGCTGGTTCTCGGCCAGCAAAACTGCAGCTACAGCCGAGCCGTCACCTCTCTCCTTGTCACGGTGACGCTCAACAAGGCGAGGGGCCGCGCGTCGCACGTCATCCTCGTAACGTCCAGCGTCCGGCATGATGGCAAGACCGAGCTCGCATGGAGCCTCGCCTTGGCAGCTACCCGACTTGGGGGACGAGTGCTTTTTCTCGATCTTGACGGCACGGGCGCCCGCCTCACGAACGAGTTTCTGAACGAATTCGGTGCGTTCAAGCCGCATAAATCCTTTGGAGACTATATGAGCGACCGTTGTCCCCTGCACGACGCGGTCACCGGGATGCCCGAAATTGGCATTGACTTCATGGCACTCGCACCATCGGAGGATTTGCTGCCGCAACTGTCCATGATCGACGGGTCTCTGGTCACAGATGAGCTGCGCTCGATGTACAGCATCGTCATCATAAATGGACCACTGGGCCTTGGAGGACCTGAGGCCAGGCTACTCACGGGCTGGGCTGACGCGGTTCTTTTCGCTGTTCGCTGGGCCAAGACGCGCCGCAGCATCGCGCGTGGTGTTCTGCAGTTGCTGACGGAGAACGAGACGGCTCAGGTCCCCGTAGGCAGCGTTCTCACGCAGGTCAATCTCAGGAAACACGCCGGCTACCGGTTTGGGGACAGCGCGGATCTCTTGCTCGAGAGAACATCATGAGTGTCACATGCGGGATTCCGCGTAACGACCGCCACGGCATTCGGCCTGTCGAGCGGAAGATAATATCGACGATCTCGCAGTCCGGAGCCGGGTCCGCGGCCAAGGGCGATCAGGGCGATGAAATGCGCGAGGCCGGCGCAAGAGACATCGACGATTGCAGCGATCCGAAGCTCGCCCGCTTCCCTGCGGCCGCCGTTGCTCCAACGAATATGGTTTTGCCGCACAAGGAGGACACGGGCAGGGGTCTCGGCTACGCCAGCATTTTCGCTCTTTTGGTCTATATCGGGGGTGCGGGCCTGACCAGCTTGGCGCAGTTGTTGATTGCGCGCATCGTCGGCTCCACCAGCTATGGCATCTATTCCTATGTTCTGGCCTGGACCTCGGTGCTTGCCTATCTTGCAACGCTTGGTTTCCATGTATCCTTGTTACGTTTCGTCTCCGCTTACAGTGCCAAGGGGCGGCTTGACCTGGTACACGGCGTAATCAGGTTTGCTCTGCAAAGGTCGCTTGCGGCAGCGACACTATTCGGCATCATTGGCGCCGCCTTGGTCTTTTTCTTTTCAGATCCTTCTCACAAGGAGCTTCAAATCAGCCAGCTGCTAGGCATGGCAGCAGTGCCTTTGGTCACCGCCTACGCGTTGGGCGCAACACTTGTTCGTGCTTTCGGCGGCGGTGTCTCGTCCCTCCTGCCGGAACGCATCGTGCGCGACGGCCTCTTGTTGACGTTGCTGGGAATGGCGGTCTTATCCCGATCATGGACCCCCAACGCACCCTTGGTGATGCAGGCGGTGCTGGCAAGTTCAGCCATCACGGTCGGCCTGGTGTTCGTCATGGCGGCAAAATTTCAGCCGCCTGGCTTGCGGCAGGCTCAGCCAGCCGACGAGTCGCGGGAATGGTGGTCCGCAGTTCCGCCAATGATGCTCATGGCTGGGCTCGATGTTTTCATCAGCCGGGCCGGGGTCATGGTGCTGGGCTGGACGCATCACATTCGCGAAGCAGGCATTTTCGCATTGGGATTGAATGTCGCCTTGCTTGTGAGCCTTTCCCTGGTTGCCGTCTCTACGATGTTTGCGCCGACAGCGGCTGCCCTTCATGCCCGAGGCGATCGGCTCGCTCTGCAGCAGCTGTTTTCACGGGCCGCCCTACTTTCCTCTGGTGGGGCTCTAACGATGGCCATCCCGATGCTTGCGATTATTGAACCTCTGTTGAGCTGGTTCGGCGGGGATTTCAGTACCGCGGCACCCGTCGCGCGGATACTCATTCTCGGATATGTCTTTGTCGCGCTGTGCGGCCCCCAGATGCTCCTCTTGATGATGACCGGAAACGAATGGGCGGCAGCCGTAACCATGATCGTCGGCGCTGCGGCCAGTGTCATAGGCTGTGCCACAGGAATTGCGCTCTACGGCGCGCCGGGCGCCGCAATCGGCCTCGCGCTTGCGTTGGCGATTTGGAATGTGGCGATGTCGATCTACATCAGCAAACGGCTGAAAATTATCCCTGGGCTGATCTTTGCGCTAACATCGTTCAGAACGCACGCAGTCGAAGGCCAGCCGCGACATTGGTTCCTGCGCTGATCTGAGACCGTCGCCCCGATACGCGACGACATCAGCGTTCAGGAATTTCGAGTCCAGGGTTGTGTCGGATAGAGGCTGGCGAGGGCGGCTTTCTGGCCGACGCGTTACGCGGCGAGTGACAGATCATCGCCCGACAGGCCGCGCGGCCTACACGGTGGCCTCATCATTCACCAACGTCTGTTGCCGTATGCTGGCCGCGGCATCCGTTCCATGAAAGTCCCGGTACCATTCGACAAAGCGTTGCACTCCATCCTCGAGCGGTGTTGCCGGGACGAAGCCGACGGCCTGGCGAAGATCGCTGACGTCGGCGCGCGTCTCCAGAACGTCGCCAGGCGGCAACGGCACATCGACGCGAAGCGCCCGGCTTCCAAGAGCGGTCTCGATGATCGAAATCAGCCGGTTGATCTCCTCGGGCCGGTCGTTGCCGATATTGTAGACGCGATATGGCGCGGAACTTGTGGCAGGGTCGGCGGTGCAAGGGTCCCAATTCGGATCTGGCCGCGGTGGTGCGGCAAGTGCTCGAACCACGCCCTCAGCGATATCGTCGATGTAGGTGAAATCCCGCCACACGCGGCCGGCATTGGCTACTTGAATTGGTTTGCCCTCGACGATCGCGCGCGTGAACAAGTAGACCGCCATGTCGGGCCTGCCCCAAGGGCCGTAAACGGTGAAGAAGCGCAGTCCGGTCACGGGCAGGCCGAACAAATGGCTGTATGAATGCGCCATGAATTCGTTCGAACGCTTGGTGGCGGCGTAGAAGCTGACGGGATGATCGGCGCCGTGGTGTTCGGAAAACGGTACGGTTCGATTCAAGCCGTAGACGGAGCTCGAAGAGGCGTAGACGAGATGACTGACGCTGTGATGCCGGCAGCCCTCAAGGACGTTGAGAAACGCCACTACGTTCGATTGCACATAGGCGTGCGGGTCAACAAGTGAATGACGCACGCCGGCCTGAGCCGCGAGATGGACAAAGTGTGACGGGCGAACGTTTGAAAACAGCAACTGAACGCGCGCGGCATCGGCCAGATCCATTCGCACCGGCGTGAATTTCGCCTCGCTACAGAGGCGTGCAAATCGCGCTTCCTTGAGCCGCAGATCGTAGTAGGGCGTGAAATTGTCGACGCCCACGACTTTGATACCGAGACGCAAAAGCCGTGAGGCCACGTGAAAACCAATGAAGCCTGCGGCGCCGGTGACAACGATCGGTCCTGTCCGTGCAAGTTTCTGCACCGCGCGGTCCGAACGGGATCGAGCGATTTCCATCTTCTCCGCTGCGGCAAGGACAGACTCGCTGCATAGATCGTTGTCCACTTGTCGCCTTTCGAATCCGTTCGACGGTACCGAATAGCCGGTCCGGGATTGCGGCTTTCGATATTTACGCTGGCGCATAGAACCTAGTGGAGTGCGCAATCCGGTGCACGACCTGCCAAGTCATGACACGCCAACTTGCGTGGTTTTGAATTCCGGGCGGCTGCCGACGTCCGGCGATTGGATCTAAGTGGCAGGCCCTTACGGCAGGACCGAAATACGCCCAAGAAGGGCCACCAGTTCCGCCTGGCGTTTTGTTTCGGTCTTGGCGAACAGCGAGGCAAGCTGGGAACGGATCGTGGTGCGGCTGAGACGCCAGCTGCGGGCGATCTCCAAAGGTGCGTCGCCCTGGGCCAAGCGCAAGGCGAGGTGCGTTTCTGCGCTCGTCAGGCCAAACATTCTTTGCAGCGTGCGAGGATTTGGCCCCGACCTGTTGTCGCGATCCAGCAACGCCACAATGCTCGTCCCCTCGGGAGCGATAACGCCGTTCTCGTTCAGTATCACCGGTCGGTCGCCCCTGCTGCGGATCACCACCCAAGACAACGAGCCCGGCAGGAATTGGCCCGGAACATTCGCGATCAGCCGCCTTAGGGCGGCCGTAAGTCCGCTCGCCGTGTCGGCCGCTTCGCCCTGGCGCTCAAGCGTGGTTTGGGCGGCTGCGTTCCACTCGACTACTTTTCTTTCGCGATTCAGCACGAGATAGCCACAGCCAATGCGATCAAGCACGCCGGTTATGGATTCCAGACTGCGGCCTTTTTGTTCGCCGAACCTTGCGTCCAATGGATCCGATGCGCGATCAGGAAGGTGACCAGAAGAGGGCCGCGTATTCCGCGCTTCAAAATCATACTTGGTCCTCGTTGCAATGTACCGATTGCTCGAAGAAGCATCGACCTGTCTATCGATCAGATTCATTTTCTACCCCTAACCCAAAGTTTCACACGCCCGAAATAAGTATTCGGGATTCATGTAGTCTTCTATGTGTCGCTGGATTCTAGTCTTCTATGCGCTGACGGATGATATGTTCATCACCACCTTGAAAACTTAATATGATCCGACAGTTCTAAGGCAGCTCCTAGGCCCCGCTGCGTCCGATAAAATGCGCGCTATGATAGCGGTGTGGCAATCCGGCAGTGGTACTAAGCTGTACGTTTTTTGCTCTAGTCTCGACGGGCTAGTCAGAAGGTTGTAGTCTGTGTCCATGAGCTCGCAGTCGCGCAGGTCGAATTCGAACCCGTCGGGCAGATTGCTAACTCATATTGCCTCTGCATCGGTGTTAGCTGCCACACTGATATTTGAAATAAAATCGTCAGCCTATATTGGGCAAGGCGCCAGTTTTCTGGAATTTATTCCGGCTATTATTATTATCGCCTATCTCGAAGACCGCGTACCGGCGCTCGCTGCGACCATTCTGATGGTGGCTGTCGGGCTGTGGGCACGAGGACACGATCAGATTTCAAGTGGAGATTGGGCACGGGCAATCCTGCTTCTGGTTTCGGGCGGGGTGATTGCCATGACCTTCCATCGCCTTAGGCAGGACTTGCGTGAGTTGCTGGAAGTCGCGGAGGCCAGGCTCGCTGCCGTCGAGGCGACCGAAAGCCGCTATCGTTGGGCCTTCGAACGTGCTGCCCTGGGATTCGCGAACACCAACGAGAAAGGTGAGTTGCTGCAGTCCAACAAACGCCTTTGTGAGATGACCGGGTACAAGGAGGAGGAGCTTGCCCAATTGCAGCTCGATACGCTCACCCATCCGAACGACCGGCACACCTTGGCGCAATTGTTGGCGAGGCTGGGCAATGACATCTCTTCGTTCGTTTCCGAGGTCCGTCTGTCAAGAAAGGACGGTACGGCCTTCTGGGCTCGGCTAACGCTTTCTTCGTCCGTACCCAAGGGGGGGCTCTCGGAGAGCATCTTCGTGGTGGTCGACGATATTTCGGAACGACGCGCTGTTCACGAAGCGCTTCGGGCTCAGAAGGAATGGCTGGACCTCGCTCTGTCTGCTGGACGCTTGGCTACGTGGCGCATCGACCTTAAAAACGGGACAGTCACGGGCTCGGACACGTTCTGGGACATTCTCGGCCTGGCCCGGGCCAATAGCCGCAGTTTGGAGGAACTGTCAGCTGTCGTTCATCCGGCGGACTGGCCAAAGCTGGCGGCATCGAGAAAGGCCGCACCATCGGTCACGAATTACGATGTTGAGATACGCGTCCGCCGACCGGACGGACATATCCGCTGGGTTGCGCTGCGCGGAAGGGAGGAAAGACATGATGATGGTGGACAGCGGCTTGGAGTGGCTGCCGACCTGAGCGAGAGACGACAAACCACGCTGCTGCGCGCCGCGGCAAAGAAGCGGGAGCGCATCATGCTCGAACAGCGTCACAGATTCGGCAATGTTTTCGCGGTGATCACGGCGCTCGTGAAGATGGTCGATGTTCCCGGAAACAACGTCGCCAAATACAAGGAAATGCTGATCGACCGGATACGCGCGCTCGAGGCAACCCATCTGCTTCTTTCACGCAACGGCAGCGTATCGGGGGCGATAAACGATCTCGTTGCGCAAGAATTGCACCCATATATTGGAACACGTGCGATATCGGTCAGCGGTCCTTCCGTGGCGATGTCGGGAGGCGCCGCCGAGAGTTTTGCAATGATCGTTCACGAGCTTGCCACCAATTCCATGAAATATGGAGCGCTTGCCGATCCAAAAGGCCGGATCGACGTAAGCTGGACGTTCGCACCTGAAGAAACAGGCAGTGATATCGTGTTCGAGTGGGTGGAATCGGGGCGGCGTAGGACCTCAAGCGTAGTCCGTCATGGCTTCGGCTCCATGATAATCGGAGTGGATGGAGCGCCGCTTGTCGGTCACTCTCCCAGGCTGGAAATATCGGACCAAGGGTTGCGGTATTCGCTGCGGCTGTCACGCAAGGAAATCGGATTGTAGTGCAGTGCTCCAATCGGAAAGCAGATATCTAAAAGGCGGGTCGCGCTGAGCGGCCTTTGAGATGCGCAGGGTTCCTTCCAAGAATGTCGTTGGCCCAAAGCCGCGCTGCGGCTTTGGGATATGCAGTAATATGCGTGAGGAGTCTTGGGACGCCGTTTGCACGTCCAAAAGGGACGCGCGGCGCTCTAGCTGGCATGTCTCGAAAGCCAAGTCTTCAGCATAACGGCAGCCTCGGTCCGATTGCGTACCCCCAACTCACGCAGAACCGCAGCAGCGTGGATTTTCGTGGTCGCCTCCGCGATTTCCAGATCGCGCGCAATTTCCTTGTTTGAATAGCCTTCCGCCATCAGCTTGAGGACTTCCTTTTGCCTCGAGGTCAGCCTGCCGAGGTTGACGCCAGCGGTACGCCTCTGTGGGCCTTTGTCGTCGGAATGGGTATGCGCGTGGGTTGTTTGCGTTGCACCCGGGCGTGACAGAAGTGCAGGAACATAGATGCGGCCGGAGAGGATTTCATTGACGGCCAAAACAACCTCTTCGTCCGTCTGCGATTTTACGATGTAGCCGTGAAGCCCGATCGACAGCGCGGTGAGTATTTCCGAGCGTGAATCGTTTCCGGAAACGATCGCAAATCGCGTGTCCGGATAGGCGGACAGGATCCCGCCGAGCACTTCTTGATTGAACAGGCCCGGCATATTCAGGTCCAGGATCGCAAGATCCACGAACGATTGCTCTGCCAGCAAACTGAGCACCGCGTCGAAACAAGACGCTTCAAATATCTCTACACCTGGAATGCCTGCGGTCAGTGCCAATCGCAAGCCGCGACGATACAAGCCGTGATCGTCGGCGATGACGATTCGATACATTGAACTACCCCAACGCCTGTCTGAATGGATTGAACGGCGATGGCCTGAAAGTCGTGGCCATCCACTCGTCGATTCATCCAGCCGACGCTGCGGCACCCCCAACACCGCAAACGCCAGATTTCTAATATAATCTTAAATGACGGGAAACGCTCCTCTTTTTTTGCCCCTTGTGAGCGAAACCCGCCGAACGTCGTCGAACATACGTTCTGACCTTTTGGACAGCTGACAGACCGGTCGGTCATTCAGCAGTGCTATAGGTCTAAAGATATAGAACAGCAAAACGGCTGAATTGTTACCATTCGAATGCACGACGACATCCACCCTGAGGGCCACATACCATCCAGATGCAATGTCCGGATCAGGGGACAGTGGGGAAAACTCACCGGTCTTCTACGGGAAATCTCACCGGTTCTTCTGAGGGGACAAGAACGCGTTTCCCGGTGCTGACCAGGGCAGGATAGCCGGCCCGTGACGATAGCGTTCAGGCCGAATGAACAAGGGAGGACCAAGATGAAAGCGGTTATTCAATGTGGAGGAATGGGAACACGCCTGCGCCCCTTCACTTCGGTCTTGCCGAAGCCGCTCATGCCGATCGGCGCACGGCCGGTTCTCGAGATGCTTCTGAAATGGTTGCGACGCAACGGTATTCAGGAAGTCTATATTACAACCGGGTATCTCGGCCACTTGATCCGCACCGTGTGTGGAGATGGCTCGCAGTGGAACCTGAAAATTCGATATACGCAGGAGATGGAGCCGCTTGGCACCATCGGGCCACTGTCTTTGATCAGGGATGAACTGACGGAGCCATTCATCGTTCTCAATGGCGATGTCCTCACGGATCTAAGCCTCAGTCGATTTGTAGCAGCGCACCGTAAGCACACCGATCCAGTGACGATCGCAACAGCCTGTCGCCTGATCAAGATGGATTTCGGCGTCATCGACGAAGTCGACAATACCGTGCAGGTCTTTCGCGAGAAGCCGACGCTTTCGCATCTGGTCAGCATGGGAATTTACTGCATGAACCCGGATGTTCTGCAGTTTATCCCATCCGGCATACCCTTTGGGTTCGACGACCTGATGCTGCAGATGATGCAGAACGGCACAACCGTGCACGTGTACAAACATGAGGGTCTCTGGCTCGATATCGGGCGCGTCGACGACTTTCAGAACGCACAGACCATTTCCTGGGAAGACCAGTCGGCCTCGATCGAGGTCACTGCGACGGCTGCATGATCATGATGAAGTCACGAGCCCGGTTCCCACAGTTATCAGTCTAGGAGGTTGTGATGCTCTTGGTCAGTGCCCCGATCTTGGGTGTGCCGGAAAAGACTGCTTTGACCAAGGTCATCGACAGCGGCTGGCTGACCATGGGGGAGCAGGTACGAGCCTTCGAACAAGCTTTTGCCGACGTTCATGATGCGGAGGATTGCGTCGCGGTCAGTTCTTGCACCGCAGCGCTTCATCTCATTTTGCACGCACTTGGCATCGGACCGGGCGACGAGGTGCTGGTGCCATCCTTGACTTTCGTCGCGACCGCAAATGCGGTCCTCTATGTCGGTGCGACGCCGGTCTTCGTCGACATCGAGTCAGCCGACGTGCCGCTGATGTCGATCGTGGAAGCCGAAGCGAAATGCACGGCCCGCACCAAGGCAGTCATTCTTGTCCATTTCGCCGGCTACCTCGCCGATCGGGAACACTGGCAGAAGTTCGCCCGTGCCCGGGGGCTGCATATCGTCGAGGACGCGGCGCATGCGCCGGGCTTGAAGGAGGTGGGGACATTTGGTGCCGCGGCCGCCTTCAGCTTCTACGGCAACAAGAACATGACCACGGCGGAAGGCGGGGCAGTGATTGCCAGGGATGCTGGTCTGCTCGAGACAATCCGCCAGGCGCGTGGACATGGGATGACCACCGGGACGCGTCAAAGGCTGAACAGCCGCACCCCGCAGTATGATGTCACCATGCTCGGTTTCAACTATCGCATGGATGAACTGCGGGCTGCAATCGGACTGGTCCAGCTGCAAAATTTGCAGGAGTGGAATGAGATCAGGCGTATCCTGGTCATGCTGTATCGCCGTCTCATAGCGAAGCATTGCCCGGCCGTGACCATCCCGTTCCACGAGCCGCGGACGTCGGCCTACCACATCATGCCTATCCTTTTGCCACGTTACGCCGACAGGCAAGACGTCATCGACGCACTGCGCGCGCAAGGGATACAAACCACTATCCACTACCCGCCGGTGCACCAGATGACGCTCTATCGTGAGCTCATTCCCGGTACTCACTTACCGCGCACTGAAGATTTCGCGCAGCGCGAACTGACTGTACCGCTACATCCGCAGATCACCGCGCCATTGGTTGAATCGGTAGTCGTCGCTCTTGCCGCGGCGGTCAATAACTGCGCTCAGACAGGAACAGCCGCATGAATGCCCTGGACCTAGCCATTCATCGGTCTAACGTCTCGAGCGCCGCCCATGGGTCTGCGAGACGAGCAATCGATCTCGTCATTGCTGCGGCCGCGGCGATCGTCTTCGCCCCGCTGATGCTGCTGATTGCCGTGGCGCTGCTGCTGGAAGGCGGTCGGCCCATCTTCTTCACTCAGACCCGCGTCGGGGCTGGTGCTCGCCCATTCCGCATGTACAAGTTCCGCAAGTTCAGCGTGCAATGCGACCCCGGTGGCTTGGCGCTGACCATGGCCGACGACAGCCGCATGACGCCGATAGGACGGTTCCTCGCCGTCACCAAATTCGACGAACTGCCACAGCTTTGGAACGTCTTCAGAGGCGAGATGGCAATCATCGGGCCACGCCCGGAGAGCCTTGCCTTCGCCGATTGTTTTCGCGGGGGCTTCGAGGGTATTTTACAATACAAGCCAGGCTTGCTGGGTCCTGCCCAGGTTCTCTTCCGGCACGAAGCCCGTTTTTATCCTCGGTCCGTGGATCCGCTACTGTTCTACCGCGAGGTTCTGTTTCCTGCCAAAGCCAGGCTCGACCTTTCCTATTATCCGCAGCGCACGATCGGCTCCGATGTCGTGTGGATGGTGCGCGGGCTGCTGGCAGTGCTTGGCGTCGTGTCGCCGCCGCCGATCGGATCTTGAGAGCAGGTGGGACATCCGCGCTCTCGTGGATTTGCAAAGTCAGTGCCTCACGTCATAGGGGGAACGCTTGGGTCATGGCATACAAGGGCAGGAAAGTTCTGGTTACGGGTGCCGATGGGTTCATCGGTTCGCATCTCACCGAAGCACTCGTCCGTAGCGGTGCCGACGTCACCGCGCTGGCTCTCTACAATTCCTTCGACAGCCACGGCTGGCTGGACGATTTGCCGAACACCATACGAAGCCAGCTGAATCTCATCCGCGGCGATGTTCGCGACAGCGCGTTCCTTAACCGGATCGTGCGTGGCCAGGCGGTCGTGTTTCATCTCGCCGCACTGATAGCGATCCCGTATTCGTATGCCGCTGCCCAGTCCTATGTGGAGACCAATATCCTGGGCACGGTCAACGTTCTCGAAGCGGCGCGCCAATGGGAGACGGAGCGTGTGGTGCACACTTCGACAAGCGAGGTTTACGGCACCGCGCTGACAATGCCTATCAGCGAATCCCACCCGTTGCAGGGACAGTCACCATATTCGGCATCCAAGATCGGCGCGGACATGATGGCGGAGTCCTATGCCAGATCGTTCGACATCCCTGTGGTCATCATGCGGCCGTTCAATACGTACGGCCCGCGCCAGAGTGAGCGGGCCATCGTACCGACCATTATACGCCAGGCTCTCGACAAAAAATGCCCGGCGATCATGGTGGGAGACACAAGCCCGATCCGCGATCTTACTTTCGTGGAAGACACTGCGGCGGCGTTTTTGACCGCAGGTTCGGCCGAGCTCGAATTTGGCCATGCCTATAATGCCGGAAGCCAGCGCGCTGTGACGATTTCGGACATATTGGATCTGGTGATCGAGTTGAGTGGCTGCAAGAAACCAATCCACCGGGACGAGCGCCGCCTGCGGCCGCAGAATTCCGAAGTACGTGCCTTGCTCGCCGATTCTTCGCTCCTCGAAAGCAAGACTGGATGGCGTGCCCAGACCAGCCTGCGCGAAGGCTTGGAGCGGACGATCGGATGGTGGCAAGGGCGCCTCAGCGAAGGCCGAGTGCGACACGAAATGGGTTACATGACATGAGCTTTCGCCTGGGAGGATTGGCTCCGCTGTTGATTGCGGCCGCGGTATCGTCGGATTCGAGCCGGAAGGAGATTGTCGCCCATGGTCCTCGTTGATCGAATCCTTATTGTCGTGCTCGGCATGCTGGCTGCCATGGATACGGCTGCTGCAGCGGAAGCACGGGTCGCCTATCGACTTTCCGCCGGCGACACCGTCGAGATTGGAATTGCCTCCATCCCTGAGCGAACGCAACGTGCGGTGGTCCAGATGGACGGCACGATCGCGCTTCCCGAAGTCGGTATGGTTTCGGTGGGCGGCTTAACTCCGGCTGAACTGCAAACGCGCATGCAGACGATCTTGCCGACCAAGATATTCCACCAGCGTCTGCCTGATGGGCGGGAGCAAATGATCGTCATCAAGCCGACAGACGTGACCGCCGTGGTTGCGGAGTACAGGCCGATCTATGTGACCGGCGACGTGCTCACTCCCGGACAGCAGGCCTACCGCCCGCTGATGACGGTGCGGCAGGCGATTGCCGTGTCAGGCGGTTTCAGCCTTTTGCGGTCCCGGGCAAACCAGGTTGGCCCAGATCCGGTGGATCTGCGGCGCGATTACGAGTCGCTTTGGGGGGAATATACGAGAGATTATTTTCATAGCGCCCGCATCCGCGCCGAACTTCAGAACAAACCGACTTTCGACATGCAGCCACCACAAGGATCGCCCTTGCCGGCAAGTTTTGCGTCGGCGATCGCCCAGGCTGAAGCGGAAGGGCTGAAGCTGTCGTTGGACAACTTCCAGCAAGAGCAGGGCTTTCTGGATAAAAGCGGCAAGGACGCCGCCGCACAAACCGAGACCTTGCTCAAACGCGCGCAGGCCGAAGCGGATGGTGTGAAGGCGGACGAAGACGATCTGGCGCGCGTAAGGAAAGCGTTTGAGTCGGGAAATCTAACCAATACCCGGCTCGCCGACGTCCGGCGCGCTTTGGTTCTCTCTTCCAGCCGGGCACTCGAAACGTCGGTTGAACTTATGAGAGCACGACGTCAGCAGGACGATTTTGCCAGACAGCACGAACGCAATGACAACCAAAGAAGGATGGGTCTGCTGATCGAGTTGAAGGATACCAACGTGCGCCTTGCCGACGTCAGCGCAAGGCTTCGCGCCGCCAGCCAAAAGTTGCAGCCCACGGGAGCTGCCGCACTGCCGTTGCCGGTTGCCGGCGAGAAGATCCAGGCCGAGGTCACGATCATTCGCAGGGTCGGCGAAGAATGGCGAAAACAGCTTGCCCAAGAAGACACCGAGGTCATGTCGGGAGACACGATCGAGGTCAGGTTCAGCAGCGCTCTCGAAAATGCGGCGACCCGATAGATCGGGCCGCGTTTCGCAACCGCTTTACTGCCTGAAGGCTCTGGAAAACTGGTCGGTAAGGGGCTTCATCAAGTAGGACCAGACACTGCGCTCGTCGGTTCTTATGTGGACTTCGGCGGGCATGCCCGGTTTGAGTATTTTCTCTCCTGTCAGGCAGGTCGCTTCATTTTCGACGTCGATGCGCGCCGAAAAATAGGAAAGCTGACGCTGCTGATCCTTGATCAGATCCGCTGAGACGCGCTTGACCGAGCCTTCGCAAGCAGGTGTGGTGCCGGCGTCGAACGCCGGAAAGCGGATCGACACCTGCTGTCCAGGATGAATCTCATCAATACGCGCCGGAGGAATGGAAGCGTCGACGACAAGGTTGTCGGAATCGGGCACAATCATCATAAGCACCTCTCCGGCGCCAATCACGCCGCCGACGGTGTGGATCGAGGATTCTTGTACCGTGCCCGATTGCGGGGCACGAATGTCTGTCCTGCCGAGTTCGTCTTCGGCCACCACCTTGCGCTCACTGAGTTCGGTCTGCTTGGCTTCCGTTTCGCGAAGTTCGTTGGTCACGTCGCTCCGCATTTGTTCGTCGAGCTGAAGCACCTGCAGGTCCGTTTCACTGATGTGAGCTTGTACCTCCGCTATCGCTGCGACAAGGCGTCCCGATTCGCCGCGAGTCCGGGTCTTCTCCAGGCTGACATTGCTCAACCTCTCCTTGGACACCAACTTCTTTGCGTAGAGAGATTCGACATCTGCAAGGTTCTTGGTCAGCAGATCCAGAGACTCGTCCGTTGCAGACTGCTGCGATTTGAGGCCATCGATCTGACGTTCCAGCTGCTTCGCGCGGCTTTGCAATTGTGCCTTCTGGCCAGCCAGCGCCGCAGCACGACTTTCAAACAAGGCACGCTCGCCACTGACAAGTGCCACCACTTGCGGGTCACCCATTTGAGCCCGAAGGTCGGGCGGGATCTGCATTTCCGGCAGACCCTGGCGCTCGGCCTCCAGTCGGGCCAGACGAATGGTGGCGCGATTGAGGTCCTCGGTGATTATCTGCAGGTTTGCTCGGGTCAATGTGTTGTCCAGCCTGACCAACACGTCGCCGGCCTTCACATGATCGCCGTCCTGCGCGAAGATTCCGCCGATGGTGCCGCCGGTTTGATGCTGGACTTTTTTAATGTTGCTTTCGACCACCACGGTTGCGGGCGCAATCACCGCGCCGGCAATCTTGGTCAATCCCAACCAGAGCCCTCCGCCAAAGATCAACAGCAAGCTGGTTGCCAGGCCCAAGAGCAGATTGGCCCGGATGCCATCCGGCTCTGGCTTCGTCTCCAGCGAACGGCTTTCGCCACCGGCTGCGACGTATGACGACACCGCAACAGCAGGGCGATACCTCGCATATGCCCGGCTGCACGTTTGTGCGGCGGAACGACAATGTGCTGCCAGGCTCCGGACCAGAGTACCCCAGGGTAGATTGGCTCGAATCCCATCCGGCTCCGGCTTCTCCCCGGTCGGCTGGCCTTCGCCGCCAACCGCAGCATATGACGACATGGTCACGTTAGACACTAAGCAATACCTCAAGCATGCCCGCTTGCACCGTGCTGCAGCGGAACGACAATGTTTGGCTTGTCCGGGCGCGGGAAGGGCCGGATCACATTTGCCAGAACGTCTTCGCGCGAGCCGAACGAATGGAGCATCCCGTTCGACAGGACGAGTACCTGATCGATGTTGACGAGAGCGGAGGGGCGATGCGCAACGACGATCACGATACCGCCGCGCTGACGCACTGCCAGGATAGCGCCGGCCAAAGCAGCATCACCGTCTGCGTCCAGATTGGAATTTGGTTCGTCAAGAACGACGAGAAATGGATCGCCGTAAAGTGCCCTGGCAAGCCCGACGAGCTGCCTCTGCCCAGCCGAAAGGGCCGCGCCGCCTTCTCCGATGCGTGTTTGAAAACCCTGCGGAAGACGCATGATCATCTTGTCCACGCCCGCAGCCTTGGCAGCTGCCAGCACGCCTTTTGCGTCGCTTTTGCCGCCGAACCTCGAAATGTTGTCGGCGATCGTCCCGTCGAACAGCTCAACGTCCTGCGGCAGGTAGCCGATATGAATGCCGAGCAGTTCTGAGTTCCACTGATTGAGCGAGGCGCCGTCCAATCTTACGGTGCCACGAAGCGGCTTCCATGCCCCGACCAAAGCGCGCACGAGCGTGGTCTTGCCGGAGCCGCTCGGGCCGACGACCGCCAACCCTGCGCCTCTCGCCAAGCGGAAGCTTACATTGAAGATGGTTGGTTTCTGCAGGCTTGGTGGCGCGACGGTCAATTCCTCGACCGCAAGCTCTGCCTTCGGGCGGGGCAGTTCCATTGGCTCTTGCTGGCTATCAAAAGCATCCAGCGCTGCCGCCAGCTCGGTATAGCTTTTGCGGGTTGCCAGAAACCCTCTCCAGTTTGCGATCGCCACATCGACCGGCGCCAGCGAGCGGCCCAGCAATATGGACGATGCAATGATCACGCCAGGCGAGGCCTCGCCGCCGATCACAAGGTAGGCACCAAGCCCTAGCACACATGATTGCAGGGCCATTCGGAGCGTCTTCGACAGTGAGCTTGCGGCGCCGACGACGTCGGAGAGCCGTTCCTGGTTCTTCAGATAAAGATGACTGACCTCGTTCCAGCGCCGGCTAAGCGGGGCGGAAAGGCCCATCGCCTGAACAACCTCTGCGTTGCGGCGGCCGGAGTCGGCCAGAAGCCGCTGCGCTACGAGTGTCTCAGATGCACGAGCCGCAGGTTTGCGGCCGATGATCTCGGCAACCACCGTCAAAAACACAACGGCGCATGCGCCGAGCGTTGCCAGCACGCCAAGCGCGGGGTGCAGCAGATAGATGACCACCATATAAAATGGTATCCAGGGAGCGTCGAATAAGACTGTCGGCCCCAGCCCGGAAAGAAAGCCACGTAGCTGGTCCAGATCACGAAGCGGGTGTACCCGGTTCGCATCCGGCCCGGCGACGAGGGGCAGGGAAAGCGAGGCTGCGAACGCTTTTTGCTGCAGATTTCTATGCAGGCGGCTGCCGATGCGGACCAACAGGCGAAGCCTCACGAAATCGAGGAGCCCATAGGCCGCGTAAAGTCCCAGCATCCCGACTGTAAATCCGATAAGAGTCGGCACGCTCTGGGAAGGCAGTACGCGGTCGTAGACCTGGAGCATGTAGACGGAGCCGGTTAAGGCGAGGATATTTATCAATGCGGAGAAAACGCCTACGCCGACGAGGCCGTGCACACAGCCGAACATTGCGGAGCGGAGATCGAGCGAGCGCCCTTTGGTCGACTTCATGATGTGCGCTCGTTGACGCGAAATTGCTGCGCAATCTCGTCGATTCTTTCGATGAGGGACAAACTTTAACCTTCCGGGAAGCAGCAGCCCCGCCCCGCTGCTGGAACATTACGAATTGCTTACATACGTGCCTTCTTTGATTAAAATGTAGCAAAATCGTGACGCCAGGCTGAGAATTCGGCAACTGGCTCGCCAGGCTGGGGATAACCGGGTCGGGTAAGGAGATATTCCTAATCATGACACCCGGCAGAAGCTTATGATCATCTTTGTAGCATCAAGGCTCCAAAGCGTCTGGCGACGGATGGGTTTTGATTTTGTCGATCGAGAGTTAAACGGTTTTGAGATACACTTCATCGGTACGCAATTGTCGGCCACCAACGCCGGCTAAAACGGGAGGCGAGTGTCGTGAGCGAAGAGATCAATGTCGCCGATGCCTACGGCAAGGGCCGCAGCACCTTCATGGGATTGCAGTTGCTTGTCTCGCCCGGTGCGCTTGTTCCTCGGCCGGAAACGGAATTGCTCGGCAAGGCCGCTCTCGATGTCCTGAGCCAACTGAGCCTGCCGGTGCCTCGCGTTGTCGACATGTGCTGCGGGGCGGGCAATCTGGCGTGCGCCATTGCGCACCACGCTCCCACCGCGCGCGTGTGGGCAAGCGATCTTACCGACGGATGCGTGGAGGTCGCGCGCCGCAACGTCACCCATCTTGAAATAGAGGACCGGGTAACGGTTCTTCAGGGCGACTTGTTCAGCGCCTTCTCCGGCTTGGAGCTCGACGGTACGATCGACGTGATTGTTTGCAACCCGCCCTACATTTCGGAAAAACGGCTCGAGGGCGACCGTTCACATCTGGTCGAGCTCGAGCCGCGTGAAGCATTCGCAGCCGGCCCCTACGGCCTGAGCATCCACATGCGGGTGCTCAAGGAGGCACCGCGTTATTTGCGGCGTGGAGGCATCCTGCTTTTCGAGGTGGGGCTTGGCCAGGACCGGCAGGTCATGAGTTTGCTCGAGCGTTCCAAGGCTTATGAGAGTATCCGGGCAGTCACCAACCAGGCCGGTGAGGGCAGGGTGGTTGTGGGACATACGAAGGCGCAGGCGTAAGCATCGCAGCCGTGGCCGCCCAGACGCGCTGTCGCGGCTAGAAACGGCCGGGAACTTGAAACAGAGTTGCGCGAGATTTCGGCAATCAGTTTCGCTCGTGTCAGTTTCTCTTGCGCATGATGTATTGCGCAATTCCCTCGATGGAATCGAGATTCTCCGGCAGCAGCTCGCTGTCTTCGACTGTGATGCCGAAGGTCTCCTCGATGAAGCCGATAACCTCGAGCACACCCGTCGAGTCCACGATGCCCTGGTCGAGGAGCGAGGTGTCGCTCTCCAGGCTCTCGGGATCGGCTATATAGAAATTCGAAGCCAGGAAAGCGCGAATTTGTTCGCTGCAGGTATCGGTTCTGTCCTTGGTAGATAACATTGATTTCGCCTCCGGTACAAAAAATGAATGCTGATCAACTTCGCCCTGGTACCGACTCATGACAGGGCCGTTTTTTTGAGCTTACCCGTGTCGGTCATCGGCAGACTGGGTACGATGACGATGGACTTCGGAACCATGAAGTTTTCCAGCCGTCTCTGGCACTCTTTCTGCAACTGCTTTTCACCGATCATGCTTCCCTGCTCCATCACGACAAATGCCTTCACTGCTTGCCCGAGCAGCTCGTCCGGAACGCCGATGACCGCGGCTTCCCGTACGCCCGCAATGTTCATCAACACGTTTTCCACTTCCTTCGGCGCTATCTTCTCTCCGCGCGATTTTATGATCTCGTCGCCGCGACCGACAAAGTAGAGGTAGCCCTCGGCGTCCATCCGGCAGTAGTCGCCGGTGTATAGGACCTGCTCACCCGGCAGCGGGCCGGGCTTGAGCTTCCTGGCTGTCGCCTCCGGCTTGCCCCAATAGCCCTTCATCACCGTCGCTCCGCGGATGACGAGCTGACCAACGATGCCGGGGCCTACCCGCCTGTCATGCTCGTCGACAATCCACATTTCCGTATTGGGGATAGCGATCCCAACGCTCGACGGCTTTCGCTCCAGATCCTCCGGCGGCAGGTAGGTGCAGCGCTTGCATTCGGTAAGGCCGTACATCGAATAGATGCGGGCGCCAGAAAACAGCTCCTGCAGCAGGAGAATGTGCTTGAGCGGCAGGGCGGCCGCAGTGTTCGTGACGTAGCGAATACTCGAAAAATCCTGATCCCTGAGAGACCTGAGCTCCCCGAGTGCGGCGAAGATGGTCGGTACGCCGGGAAAACCCGTCACCCTTTCTTGCTTGATCAGCCCAAGGATCTGCGCCGGGAAGGCGAACGAGCGCTCAAGCACCAGCCGGGCGCCCGCGCCGAAGGCCATGATCATCTGGTAAAGACCGTAGTCGAAGGCGAGCGGCAGGACATTGAGGATCACCTCGTCTTCGGCAAGCGCCAGGTATGAGGAAATCGAGGCGCACGCGGCAATCATGTTTCGGTGCGTCAGCATCACGCCCTTGGGCTCGCCCGTCGAGCCGGACGTATAAATGATCGCAGCGAGATCGATGTCGATGCAGCGGCGCGCGGGCGGCGTGCTGCGGGCTGCCGCGACCGCGGCGTCCCAGCGCACAGCATGCGGCAGTTCTTGTAGATCGCTGCGTTCGATCGGCCCGGAGACGATCATGCGGCGCAACGATGGGCAATTCCGCGCCGGCTCCCTGAAAATCGAGTGCAGGTGTTTGTCGGTAATCAGTGCCGTCGGGCGGCAATCGTTGAGCAGATAATCAAGTTTGTCGCTTTTGGTGAGCGGATTGACGATGCACACCACGGCGTTGGCCTTGAGCACCGCCCAGAACGCAACGACGGCCTCGACAGTGTTGTCGGCGAAGACCACCACGCGATCGCCACGCGCAATTCCGGCATCGGTCAAATGGTGCGCTATGGCGTTCGAACGCATATCGAGATCGCCATAAGTGACACGTTGATTGCCGCACACCAGGGCCACCTTGCCGCCGAGCCGGCTGGCAGAGTGGGTGAGATAGTCGTGCAGGAGCGGTACGGCGCCATGCATCATGCGAGCACCTCTTCGCGATGCACGCGGTCGATATCGATGCTGAGCTTGAGCGTGCGAGCCCCACTTGGACGGCTCGCGATAAATTGCCGATGGAGAAGCTGCGTCGACAGCACCCCGACTAGCGCCATATTGTCGGAGTTGGACAGGTCGCCGCCGCCGGCGCTGGCCTGGCACTTGCTCAGGAGCCGGGTAACCGACTTGGGATCGAAGACGTTCGCTTCGCGCAGCGCGGGCTCCGAAAGTGCTTCGCGAATGTAGGCCGGAGCGCCATCTGCGACGAAGCAAAGCGCGTTGGGGGCCCGGTAAGGCTGCTTCTTGCGCGTGACGATTTCCGACGGCACGATGGGTTGCGCCACGCGCTTCAGCACATGCTTTTCATCGAGCACGCGCAGCTTGTAGGCGGCAGGAAGCGAATTCGCGAGCCTCACGAGTTCATGATCGAGGAACGGGAAGCGCCCCTCGACGGAATGAGCCATCAGCATCCTGTCCCCTTGTGAGGAAAGCAGGTATCCCGACATCAGCGTCTGGATCTCGATATACTGGTCCTGCGCAAGAGAGCCCCATCGCGAAAACTCCGCCGGCAGACGGGCAAGCAGCTCGGATACGGCGTTGCGGCGCTCCGTTTGGGCGCGCATGTCTGCCGAAAACAGCCGCTTGATGGCGCTTGTGGTACGCCAGCGCGTGCCATGCGCAAAACCAGGCGCGTCACAGGCGTGGATGTCGCGCCCGAAGAACTGGCGTGCCATCGCCTGCTGCTGCACCGGCGAGCGGCTGAGATAGGGATAGAGGCGCTCCAGCAGCCGCGAGCGTCGCGTCGAGGCGGGCTGGCGTCCCCAGAAGCGGCGGACCTTGCCCTCGCGGAACAAATCGTAGCCGGCGAACATTTCGTCGGCCCCTTCGCCGGTCAGCACGACCTTGATGCCATGCTGGCGCACCAGTCTCGAGAGCAGGAACAGCGGCGCCGGCGCGGTCCTGAGGATTGGCCGCTCGGTGTGGTAGGTCACCTCAGGGAAGATGCCAGCGATATCGCTGCGCGAAACAACCACCTCATGATGGTCACTGCCGGCCACGCCGGCAACCAGGCGCTGGAAATGCGTCTCATCATACTCGGCGTCGGCAAAACGCAGCGAGAAAGTCTGGAAGCGCTCGCCCGCGAAGCGTCTCCCCAGCGTGGCGACCAGCGAGCTGTCGAGCCCGCCGGACAAATAGCAGCCGACCGGCACGTCGGCGCGTACTATCCTGAGCGCCGTCGCGGCTTCCAGGGCGCTGCGCACTTCCTCCACCGCGTCATCAAGCGAGCCGGTGAATTCATCATCGCCGGGTCCGTCAACCTCTGGATAGTCAGGCTTCCAAAAAGCCCGCTCCCGGACGACGCCGCTTTCATAAATACGAATGCGCCCCGGGGTGAGTTCGCTTACTCCTCCAAACACGCCCTGTGGCGGCGTGACAGTCCAAAGTGTGAAAGTCTGATCGATGCCGGCTGGATCGAAGGCGCGGGGTATATCCGCATCGGCCGCGAAAATGGCCTTCACCTCGCTGGCGAAGTAAAGCCGCCCGCCATGCTCGCAAAAGTGCAGCGGGCAGATGCCGAACCGATCCCGCGACAAGACGAGACGACCTGCCACGGAGTCCCAGATGGCGACTGCCCACTGCCCATTCATTCGCTCGAAGGCGGCCTCGCCCCAGGCATGATAGGCATGAACGATGACCTCGGTGTCGCTGCGTGTGCGGAAGCGATAACCGAGCGCGACCAGGTCTTGTCGCAGCTCGACGTAATTGAAGATTTCGCCGTTGAAGACGATCCACATTGTGTCGCCCGCGCCGGCGAGTGGCTGCTGACCGCTTGCGAGATCGATGACGGACAGGCGGGCATGCGCCAATCCCGCACGTCTGTCCCGGTAAAGGCCGCGCTCGTCCGGGCCGCGATGCGCCAGCGCGCCCGCCATGCGTATCAGCGCATCCCGGGAAGGGGGCGCCGCTGCGGCGCTCAGCGACACAATTCCGGCGATGCCGCACATCGCCTAGCCCTCGCCCATTGAAGAGGACACCAACGGCCGCGCGTGAAGATAACGTGCGGCGCGCCGCTTGCTGTCGATATCCTTGAAAACCTTCTGGACCTGCATCACGGTGAGGCCGGTTGCCTCAGCGACATCTTCGTCGGCGATCCCATGGTTCAAGCCGTAGAGGCACAGATCCATCAGATAATAAGGCAGCGCGAAGTAGAACTCCTCCTGACTCTGCGCCATCGAGAAGGTGTCCGTGGTGGGCGGCCTGCGCCGGACCTCGTCCTCCACCCCAAGATATTCGGCCAACTGATAGACCTGGGTCTTGTAGAGGTGGACGATTGGCATCAGATCGGCAATTCCGTCGCCCTGTTTGACGAAGAAGCCCTGGTCGTACTCCAGGCGGTTCGGCGTGCCCGCTACCGCGTAGTTGAGGCGGTCGGCATGGTAGTATTCGGTCATCTTGCGCAGGCGCTGCTTGTAGTTGGTTGCAGCGACGATCTGCAGATAGGCTGCCGACGGCAGACGCACCGTGTCGGTCCTGCCCTCGGGGTCCTGAACCGTGAGGCGCGTGATGTTGAGACCGTTGCTCTCGAAAACCGAGGCGAGCACCAGCTTGCATTTCCAGCCGTCCCCATATTCGGGAACGACGGTCTGGATTGCTTCGGTCTGCCGTCTATAGGCGCCGATTGCTTCCAGGGCCGGCGTTATATCCTCCAGGATCGTTTCGATACCAAGCTGTGCGGCGACAATGCGGCCGAGCCTCAGTGAGTCGCCGGAGGAATGGCGCTCCGGCATGAATATCCCGAGGACCTTGCCTTTCCCAAAGGCGCGAACACACAACGCCGCGACGACGGAGCTGTCGATGCCGCCTGAGAGGCCGACAACCACCCCTCGACGTCGCAGCGTGCCGAAGACCTGCTGGCGCAAGATCTGGACGATGCGATCGACTTCCGCGCCAGCGTCGAGCACCAGCGCGTCCTTGCCGAATGTTGAGATCAGGTCGATGGCTTGTACTCCAGTTTGCGAGACTCGACTGGCGAATAGGTTTTCGCCACCGCTTTCTCGATAAGGGGACGATTGGTGGTAAGGTGAGGCTCTACAACCAGATCGATGTGGCTGCCGACGATCGGAATCACGTCCAGATGGGCGAAGACGCTATCCCAGCCGATTGCCAGAGGCATTCCGGGTCGAGCACAGCGGAACAGGGTGCCTGTGATCGGCAGAGCCGGCTTTGGCTCGGCCACCCATTGGAAGAAGGCTTGCGCGCGCAAAACCTCTTGCAGTTCCAGTTTGGTTCTAAAGCTCGTCGCGTTGAACTGTCCGTGAGCGAAGCGGTCGAGAAACTGGACCAGTTGTGCCTCGCGCTTCATTGCCACGGCGACTTTCGCGAGGGCCCGGCAAGCCATCCGGTAAGCGGACACGCGGTTGGTTCGGATTCGATTGACTGTGCGCGTAAACGTCTCCCAGCGGGCGCTTCGCTCCCCGACGAGACTGGTGTCGAGGATGCCGAGGAACTTTACGGTTCGCCCCGAGGCCAGCAGCCGCGCCGCAACCTCGAAGGCAACAGCGCCGCCGAGCGAATGGCCGAGAAGTCGTACATGACCCGAGGGTTGGGCGCGGCGGATCTGGTCGACGGCGGCGTCGGCCATATCGGCGAGGCTGTCTTGTCCGCGCAGTATCATAGCCAGGGCCGGATACCTGATCGGGGCAACGCGCGTCACCTTGCCCATCGCTGCTGCAAAGGCAGCAAGGCTCGGGCCATAGCCGACGGACCCTGGGAACAGAAAAAGAACGGGAGGGTCGTGCTTCTGGGCGCGCGCGCTTTGATCGCCTGCCTGGGCGGACACGACCGCCTTGACCATTTCTTCCAGGCTCATCCCGACGGTGAAGGCCTCAAGGCCGAGTTCCTGCCCGATGGCGCTTTCGATTTCCATGACGCAGTGCAGCAGCTTCAGCGAATCTCCTCCGGCGTCATCCCAGCGTCCTGCCGCCACGCGCGTATTGAGAATGCTGGTCCATGCCCGCTGGACGACCTGCTGCGCCGTCAGCTTGCCTCGCGGCTCGAGCGGACGCGCGGTCGCCGCTGTCTCTCTGGCTGAAAGGTCCATCTCTGCAAGTGTCGTGATGTCGACTTTGCCGCTCGGCAGGCGCGGAACCTCGGCGATCGTGTGCAACCGCAAGGGACGCAGCGGCGGCGGCAGATTGGTCCTGACAAGCTGGCGAAGCTCGTCCGAAAAGGTCCCTTCAGCCGAGCGCCGAGGAACAGCGAAGGCGACAAGCTCATTCGCGGCCGTCACGATTGCCACAGCATCCGCGACAGAGGGTGCGCAACGCAGCACCCGTTCGAGTTCGGCTGGCTCGACGCGTCGACCGTTGATTTTTACCTGGCGCCCCTTGCGACCGACGATGTGCAGTAGGCCTTGATCATCAAGTCGAACGAGGTCACCTGTCGCGAAAATCCGAAGGCCTGGATCGTCCGGGTCTGATGTTGCCGGTACAACCGCCCCGTCCTCCCAATGGCCAAGCAAGACATACGGACTCCTGATCAGAAGCTCTCCGCTGCGGCCCGGTTGAACGCGGCGACCCGCTTCGTCGACAATTGCGAAGGTGATTCCAGGCAGCAGTCCGCCAACTGGAACCGAATCTCCATGCTCTGGCCAGTCTCGCGGCAGGAACCATTGCGAGCCGGTGGTCTCGGTTGACGAGTAACCGATCTGGACAAGGCACGTATCGGAGACGGCCTTGCGCAGCAGGGCGATGTCGGTCCAGGGCACCTTCTCGCCACCGATCCGGGCGACTCTGAGTGAATGGAACGCTTCTGCAGGTCCGTCTGCCATAAGCGCGCGAAGCAGTGCCGGCACCAGATAGGTGATTGTCACGTTTTCGGATCGCACCAGGCGTTGAACGGCGCGCAAGCCGACCGCTTCGACTTCGACCAGATGCAAGGTGGCGCCGGTGAGAAGAGCTGCAAGAATCTCCCGGCACCCGGCGATTGTGGCGGGTCCGGTCAATGGCAGGAAAACATCATCCGAGTTGATGTGGCATGCATCGACGTATTGCTGGACCCGGCACAGCAAGCTGCGCTGGCTGTTAACGATGCCCTTGGGCCGGCCCGTACTCCCTGACGTATAAAGCACGATGGCGGGCGCATCGACCGATACGGAATAAGACCGAGGCACTTGCCCAGCCGGCGAGGCGGCACTGGTCGACACATCGATCCAACTGACCCGGTGAGGCAAACCATCGGGTCGGACATTTCCCTCGCCCAGGACAGCTGAGAGCCGCGCTCCGGCCACGATTTCAAGGATCCGCGAGCTAGGATCTCGCGCGTTGAGTGGCACCGAAGGCCGCCCAGCCGTCATGCTTGCCAGCATGGCAATGGGATACCAGGCCGAGTTGGCCTGAAGAATCCCTATCGCCTGTCCGTCTGGGACGGCCGCCGCGATCTGGTAGGACAGCGTCTCGACGGACCGGAGGAGCTGGGAATAGGTCAGACGATTGGCGCCGTCGCTGATTGCAAGCTTGTCGGGGTACTGGCGGACAACATTTCGCAGGTGATCGAAGGCCGCAATGTTGGTAAAATCGACGCCCAATCTTTGAAATGGGCGCAGTACGGGACCGCCCTGATCCAGTGCGTATTGTGCGACACTTGACCAATTATCGGAGGTCGTTATCTGACAATCCACCGCTAGATCCTGATCCGCGACTTCTGATCCCAAATATGCCGAAGACATGAGTTGCCTACGCTAAGATTAGGGTCACTTATCGCCCCCCGCCCCAATCTTTTCATCGATCATTCTGATGATGCCCTGATCTTCCCTCAAGGACGCTTGGCTAGTCACTTCGCCTGTTTCGCAAGCCGCGGGCGGAGCCAATCATGCCAGGCTCGCTGGCTGTTGTGGTGCGCATGACACGGACACATGCCAAGGCGGGATCGAAGACCAAGGTGGGGTCGAAGACGGAATTGCCGCTATTCAGGCATATTGCCTATTCGGTGGTTCTCCCGGGCGATACCGGCGATGCTTCGGTGTCGGAATAGCTGCCGGGGACAAAACAATATGCATAGATCTGTCCCCGATTTTCGTCGGTCACGCGGATCCAATCCTTTTCCCACGTTCGGAAGGTAATGCGCCCGCCCGTCATCATAGCTGCGGCTCTGAACGGACTCGGCGCGTTGACAACGCGCACCGAGATAACATCGTCGCCATCCATGCGCTCGACGAGATACGTCTGCATGAGAGCCTCCCCATGCCCCGCTAGATCACCCGTACTTTAACGCCGGCTAATGAATTCGGTTGCAACTGCTTAGCGAAACTTTGGGTTCCGATACTTTCCGTACCTACCGGCAACGGGGTCCCTCCCACTCCGTATCCGTCAGGTTTTCAGCGACCGGATGCCAGTTTCAGGGGAAGGCAGGCTGATTCCGGCCATGCCGGCGACGCAACGCTAGGCCTCCGCGTGGCGTCGCGATCACGGAGCATCACAATGCGCCGGCGGAGGCATGGGACAGCAGGCTATTCGAAGTTTCTGAACCTGCCTTCACGACGACTGCGCCGTGTCGACGATCCGTTGGAACAGTAGGCCGGGTCCTGGAACGTCAATCGTGTTTGGCCAGGAAGCGCCCGACGGCGGCGAGGCAGTCGTGCTTTTCCTCGACATGCGGCATGTGGCTGGAATTCGGGAAGACCAGCCCTTCGACGTACGGGATAAGATCCAGAAAGGGCTGGACGCAGGCCTCGGTCGCTTCGTCGTAGAAGCCGCGGAAAACCAGGGTCGGCGCCTCGATCCGATGCAGGCGGTCGACGATGGTCCAGTCCCGCATCGTGCCGATGACGTGGAACTCATTGGGACCATTCATGGTGTGATAGACGGTCGGATCTTCCTCGATTGCCGCAAATGTCCGGGCGACCTCTGGCGGCATCGGAACGACGCGACAGACGTGACGGTCGTAGAAAGCCTTCGTCGCCGCAACATATTCGGGGTGATCGGTGGTTCCCGCCGCTTCGTGCCGGTCGAGCGCACTTTGCACATCGGCTGGCAACTCGGCGCGCAATTGCCGGGCTCCTTCCACCCACAGCGCCATCGAGGCCAGCGAATTGGCCAGGATCAATGCCTTGAGCCCTTCAGGGCGGCGCACGGCGTGCTCGGCCGAGAGTATGCCGCCCCAGGACTGGCCGAGCAGGGCATAATGGCCGGCGATGCCGACATGGGCGAGCAGCGCATCGAGTTCGCCCAGGAAGAAATCGACGGTCCAGAAGTCGCCGCCCTTGTCCGGCAGATGGGTCGATTTGCCGTTGCCGATCTGATCGTAGTGGATGACGGCTCGCCCGGTTCCGGCAAGCTCCTTGAACGAGTCCACATAGTCGTGGGTGCAGCCCGGTCCACCATGAGCGACGACCAGGGGCAGCTTGCCCGACCCGAGGTCCCCGGTCACACGGTACCAGGTGCGATAGCCCTTGTAGTCGCTAAATCCTTCGGTGATCGCATGTGCCGTCACAGTCCAAGCTCCGCATCATGGCGCGGCAGGAGCCACTTTGGCGCACCCCTCCCAAGCCTTGTTTGCGGCTGACGGTACTAAGCGGCCCGGCGCATTTACAGCTAGCACTATTTATAGGTTCGCCGGTTATAAGTTGGCCCGAGCCAAGGCCGATCGCCCGCAGGTCGCGAGCCTCAATGCTCCGGTTCGAGCAGCCGGTAATGGGCGGCGAGCGCGATGGCATGGAAGCGGTTGCGCGCACCAAGCTTTCGCGTCGCCGCGTTGAGGTGCAGCGTTGCGGTAGGCACCGCACGGCCAATCTCACGCGCGACCTGCTTGGCCGTCAGTCCGGCAGCGGCCAAGCGCAGGCACTGGCGTTCGCGCGACGTCAGATGGACATGTTGGCAGGTGCGGATCCCGGCGTCGAAACCGGCGTAGACGGAGTCATGCAGCAGATGACCCAGATCGCCGATCTCGGCGATGAAGGGTCTGGCTTCGAGCTCGAACCCGGCCTCCGGCTCGGCACGGATCGCGGTGAAGGTGGCGAGATCGCCGCCGGCAAGGCGAATGGGTACGGTGACGCCGCAGGTCATCCTGGTGTCAAGCAAATAGCTGACCACAGGATCGTGCTTGGACTGGAGCACGCGCTGCATGACGGTGCTCTGAACGCCGTTGTGCGACCAGAGAAACGGTCTCGATACGGTGAGCGCGGCCTCCTGCACCGGATCGAGCTGATAATATCCGCCCTTGCACCAGAGATCCTGCATGTCGCGCGGCACGTTGCGCAGAGCCATCAGCGAGGGCGTGATAAGCTCGCCCTTGTGACTGACCGGCACGGGCGTATAATCATAGATGAATGCGGTGAAACCGATCGGCTCCAGCACCTCCGTTGCCACCGCCATGGCAGCGTCGATGCTCATTCCAGTTCGGAACCGGCTCTCTAGATCGCCTGGAAGGCTTTGCATCCGGCAAGCTTACCCGCTGATGATTGCTTGTCAAATAGCCATGTCGGCCGGTTGCTCAACAAATAGGCGGGATAAGCCTGTCCGACCCTATCTATCTTAATAGCTATCCCGTCCGGCTTCGCTCGCCGTAGTCTTTTGCGATTGGGCCAAGTAGCGGACGCCGTTCGCAACCCCAGCACTGTTTTCAGCCGCGCAATGGTCGATCGACCGGGTTCAGCGCGGCAAAAGCCGACACGCCTCCATGAGGGAACAAATATGCGACTCCAAAAAGCATTTACAGCGTTGATATCCGGGCTGGCTCTGCTCGGCGTGACGATGATGTCGCCGGCAAGCAGTGCCTTGGCCGCCGAGGGCAAGCCAGGCGGCACGCTCCGATTGCTGGCCAATGCCGCGGCAGGCACCGCCGATCCGCACATCAACTACACGCTGCAGTATTTCCAGATCAATTATATCCTCTACGATGGCCTGGTGACCTACAAGAAGGCCGGGGACAAGACGGGCTTCGAGGTCGTCGCGGACCTGGCGGAAAGCCTCCCGCAAGTCGAGAACGGCGGCAAGACCTATGTCTTCAAGCTGCGCAAGGGCATCAAATTCGCGGATGGCTCGGACGTCACCACAAAGGACGTGGTCGCTTCGTTCCAGCGCATCTTCAAGATCAGCGGGCCGACGGCCGGGACCTTCTACAAAGGCATCGTCGGCGCGGATGCGTGCTTGAAGGCCCCGGCGACATGCACCCTCGACGGTGGCCTGTCGGTCGACGATACGGCCCGAACCATTACCTTCAACCTGGTCCAGCCGGATGCCGAGTTCCTGCAGAAGCTGGCCGTTCCGCATGCGTCGATCCTGCCGGCGAGCGCACCGCTCAAGGACGCCGGCACGGATCCGATCCCGGGTACCGGACCCTACATGATCGCCAGCTACGACCCCAACAAGCTGATGAAGATTGTGCGCAACCCTCATTTCAAGGAATGGAGCAAGGAAGCGCAGCCGGCCGGATATCCGGACGAGATCGACTATGAATTCGGCCTGACCGACGAGGCGGCGGTGACGGCGGTCGAGAATGGGCAGGCGGACTGGATGTTCGACCCGCCGCCGTCCGACCGTCTCGCCGAACTCGGCACCAAATATGCCAAGCAGGTCACGGTTCACCCGCTGACGGCGATGTGGTACGCGCCGATGAACACCAATCTGGCGCCGTTCAACGACATCCGCGTTCGCCAAGCCGTGAACTTCGCGATCGACCGCGCCGCGATCGTCAAGCTGTTCGGCGGCAGCAATCTGGCGCAGCCGGCCTGTCAGATTCTGCCGCCGGGCTTCCCGTCATTCGCAGCCTATTGCCCGTTCACCGCCAATCCGGGTGAGAAGTGGTCGGCGCCGGATATGGACAAGGCCAAGCAATTGGTCGCGGAATCGGGAACCGCAGGCCAGGAGGTGACGATCATCACCGAGGACACCACGGTCTCCAAGGCGATCGGCGTCTACCTCCAGGATGTGCTCAACCAGCTTGGCTACAAGACGTCGGTCAAGCCGATCTCGCAGAACATACAGTTCACCTACATCCAGAACACCAATAACAAGGTGCAGATTTCGATCTCGCAATGGTTCCAGGATTACCCGGCGCCGTCGAATTTCCTGCAGGTCTTGTTCAGCTGTGCCTCGTTCACGCCGGGTTCCGACGCCTCGGTCAATATTTCGGGGTTCTGCGACAAGTCGATCGACGCATCGATGGACGAGGCAGAGGCAGCCACCATCGCCGATCCGGCCAAGGGCGCGACACTCTGGACCGCCATCGACAAGGCCGTGACGGACAAGGCTCCGGTCGCTGTCCTGTTCACGCCAAAGCGCGTCGATGTGATCTCTTCCAGGCTGAAGAACTTCACCTTCAGCCCGCAATTCTACTGGATTGTCAGCCAGTCCTGGGTGGAATAGCCGACCGGAGCCAATGCGACGGAGTGCCGCTGGCTCTCCGTCGCATTTCCTTTTCCGGCGGATCAGCGCATCTTCCAGGCCGCGATTTTTCCTAGGCAATCCTGTTCATGGTCAATGTCATTGCGGACCAGCCCGCCATCCCGGTTCGCCGGGCCACCGATGGCCCGTGGCGTACCGCTTGGCGCAAGCTGAAAGGCGATCGTTCGGCAATATCGGCCTTCGCCGTGCTCGTCGTCATCGTGATCGCCTCGCTCGCGGCGCCGCTTTATGCGCGATACGTCTCCGGCACCGATCCATTTGTGACCAATCTCAATGGCGAGATCGTCGTCGATGGGGTGACCCAGCCGGTGCTGCAGCCCTCCACCGAAGGCCTTGGCCTCGGCATGACGCCGATCGGGCCGACCTGGCGCATCGGCCCCTATATGCTCGGTGCCGACAACCAGGGCCGTGACGTCGCGGCGCGGCTGCTTTACGGCGGACGGGATTCGCTGTTGATCTCGGGTGCTGCAGCCGTGCTGTGCCTCGTCCTCGCGACGTTTCTGGGTGTCGTTTCCGGCTTCTTCGGCGGCATCGTCGACATCGGCCTGTCGCGCATTCTCGACGTGCTCTGGGCCTTTCCGATTTTCCTGTTGGCGATTTCGTTGTCGATCGTGCTGATTGCGCAGAGCATCCAGATCGGTCCATTCGAGATCCGCTCCGGCAGCCTGTGGCTACCGGTCTTCATCATCGGCATCGTCTATGTGCCCTATGTGGCGCGGCCGATCCGCGGCCATGTCCTGACCTTGATGCATGCCGAATTCGTCACCGCTGCGATCGGCCTAGGCGCGTCACCCTGGCGCATCCTTTTGCGCGACATCATGCCCAATGTGGTGACCCGCATCATCGTTTTCGTGCCGTTGATCCTGGCGCTCAACATGATGACGGAATCCTCGCTGTCGTTCCTGTCGATCGGCGTGCAGCCGCCGGATGCCAGCTGGGGCACGATCATCCAGGACGGCCAGGGCCTGCTTTATTCGCGGCCGGTCGTGGCACTGGCGCCGGGGCTAGCCATTGTCATCACGGTGCTGGCCCTCAACATTCTGGGCGACGGCGTGCGCGACGCGCTCGACCCGAAATCCTCGCCGAGGGGCGTCTAGTGGTTGCCGCGCTCGGCTTCCGGCTTGGCCAGATGGTGCTGGTCATGTTCGGCATCAGTGTCGTCGCTTTCTTGATCTTCTTTGCGACGCCCGGCGCTGATCCATCGGCGCGCATTGCCGGCCGCAATGCTTCGCAAGAGACGCTGATCCAGGTGCGCCACGATTTCGGTCTCGACCGGCCATTGCCGGTGCAATATGGGCTGATGATGAACCGGCTTTTCGTCAGCCGCGATCTCACCTCCTTCGTCAATCGCGGGCAACGCGTCATCCCGACCGTGATAAGCGCCATTCCCGTGACGCTGTCGCTGGTCGGCGGCGCGGCAGTGCTGTGGGTGCTGGGTGGACTGATCGTCGGGGTGATCGCAGGCGCTACGCGCGGGACATTCATCGATCGCGCACTGATGATCTTGAGCCTGGTAGGCGTGTCGATTCCGGTCTTCTGGCTGGGCGAGGTCGCCAACCTGCTGACGCAAAGCCGCTGGCACGACAGCTGGCTGTTTTCCTGGGTTCCTCCGCTCGGCTACATCCCCCTGACCGAGAATCCCTGGGGCTGGTTCAAGGCGCTGGTCATTCCGTGGTTCACGCTGGCAACCCTTTATGTCGGCCTCTATGGCCGGGTGCTGCGGGCAAGCCTGATCGAGATGATGCAGGAGGATTTCATACGCACCGCCCGGGCCAAGGGGATCGGCGAGCGGCGGGTGCTGCTGCATCATGGCCTCAGGACCTCGCTTGTCGCATTCGTCACCATGTTCGGCCTCGATTTCGGTGCCCTGGTCGGTGGTGGCGCCCTGCTGACCGAAGTGGTCTTCGGACTGCAGGGCGTCGGAAAACTGACCTATGAGGCGCTGCAGACGCTCGATCTGCCGATGATCCTGGCCACCGTGATCTACGCCGCCTTCTTTGTGGTGATGGCTAACTTCGTCGTCGACGTGGTCTTCGTCATCATTGACCCGAGGGCTCGCGATGTCGGCTGATGCTCCTCTTCTGGTGGTCAAGGACCTCACCGTCTCCTTCCGCAGCGACGAGGGCCTGGTGCGCGCGGTGGGAGGTGTTTCGTTCTCCGTCGAGCAGCGCGAGATCGTCGGTGTGGTCGGCGAATCCGGTTCGGGCAAAAGCCAGACCTTGCTCGCCATCATGGGGCTGATCGACAGCCCCAACGCTATCGTATCCGGTTCCATCCGTTTCATGGGACAGGAGCTGATCGGGCTCAAGCGACGTGCGCTCGATGCCATTCGCGGCCGCCAGATCGCGATGATCTTCCAGGATCCGATGTCGGCGCTCACCCCGGTGCATACGATCGGCAACCAGATCGGCGAGCAGGTGCGCGCGCATGAAAAAGTGTCGGCGAAAGCGGCACGGGCGCGGGCCGTGCAATTGCTGGATGCGGTCGGCATCGCAAATCCGGAGCGGGTCGTCGACAGCTACCCGCACCAGCTTTCCGGCGGCATGCGCCAGCGCGCGGTGATTGCCATGGCGCTCTCGTGCAACCCGGTGCTGCTCGTCGCGGATGAACCGACTACAGCCCTCGATGTTACCGTGCAGGCGCAGATCCTCGAACTGATCGGACGATTGCGCGACCAGTTCGGTTCCGCGGTGATCCTGGTCACGCACGATCTTGGCGTCGTCGCCGAAGTCGCGGACCGGGTGCTGGTGATGTATGGCGGACGCTTCGTCGAGGAGGGCGGCAAGAGCAGCGTGTTCCGGGCGCCGCTGCATCCCTACACATGGGGCTTGTTCGGCTCGATCCCGCCGATGGAGGGACCACGTCCAGCCCGGCTTGCTGCCATTCCGGGAATTCCGCCCTCGCTCTCCAACCTGCCGAAAGGCTGCGCCTTCGGCCCCCGCTGCGCCTTTCGCCACGACGCCTGCCTGGCTGAGCTGCCGATCATGCAAGGCGGGAGCCATCGCGCCGCCTGCCTGTTGCCGGAGCCTACGCGCAGGCAATTCGCTGCCCAGAGGCCTGGCGGCGTGGCGGAGATGCAACGATGAATGCCATGCCACGCGAACGTCCGCTGCTTCGTGCCGGCGACCTGTCGAAGCGCTATAGCGTCGGCCGCTCGATCTTCCCGGCGCAGCGCCGGACCGTGCATGCGGTCGATACGGTGTCGCTCGACATCTGGCCCGGGGAGACCCTCGGCATCGTCGGCGAGTCCGGTTGCGGCAAATCCACGCTTGGCCGGTGTCTGGTGCGTCTGACCGAAATCAGCTCGGGGTCGCTGGAATTCGAGGGCCGCGACATCAGCGACGCTTCCCAGCGGCAGCTTCGTCCGTTGCGGCGGCAGATGCAGATGGTCTTCCAGGATCCCAGCGCTTCGCTCAATCCGCGCCGGCGGGTCGGCGATCTTCTGGCCGATCCGTTCCGCATCCATGAACGCCTCTCGGCATCGGAAATGGCGGACCGCGTGGCCGAGCTCCTGCGCCGGGTCGACTTGTCGCCCCAGCACGCATCGCGCTATCCGCACGAATTCTCCGGCGGCCAGCGCCAGCGTATCGGCATCGCCCGCGCGCTGGCGCTGCGGCCACGGCTGATCGTGGCCGACGAGCCGGTCTCGGCGCTCGACGTGTCGATCCAGGCGCAGATCGTCAATCTGCTCGCCGACCTGCGCGAGGAGTTCAACCTGACCTATGTGTTCATCGCTCACGACCTTTCCGTGGTGCGCCAGATCTCGAGCCGTGTGGCGGTGATGTATCTGGGATCGATCGTGGAGAGCGGGCCGACCGACGAGGTCTTTGCGGCGCCCAGACACCACTACACCGCGGCGCTGCGTTCCGCCGTGCCGATACCCAGCATCGAACGGGCGCGGCGCGGCCGGCTGGTGCTCAAGGGTGACCTGCCCAGTCCGATGAGCCCACCCTCCGGGTGCCGGTTCCACACCCGTTGCCCGGCTGCCACCCCGATCTGCCGCAGCGAGCGTCCGCTTCTCCAAAGCATTGGCGAGGGCCGCCTGGTTGCTTGCCATCATCCAGCCGACGGTTGACGACCGGA
This sequence comes from Mesorhizobium sp. WSM4830, assembly GCF_055811495.1. Lineage (NCBI taxonomy): Bacteria > Pseudomonadati > Pseudomonadota > Alphaproteobacteria > Hyphomicrobiales > Phyllobacteriaceae > Mesorhizobium > Mesorhizobium sp. WSM4830. Next base: position 45,657 of record NZ_JBVVQI010000012.1, read on the forward strand.
GTTCTCGTTCAGCGATATCGGATCAGGACCGTTCAGCCGTAATCGTCCTTTCGGCGAGGATAGAGGCCGATCTGGACGCCGCACGATCCGGCGCTATGTTGCGCTTCGGCGGCCGGGCATCGCGAATGCCTAATACTAAAGTAACTGTTCTCGCGTTGCCGAGCGATGCTACGATTTGAAGGACGGGCATAGCCGGCCGTATAGCGCTGCGCGATCTGGTGCCGAAGAGGACGGAATGTGGGAGGCCACTCTTCGTGCCGCAGCAGGCAGCCGCCGACATGATTGATCGTTGTCGACCATAAGGGAGGAAGTCACCAATGAAGATATCGTACCTGGTCTCGGCCGCGCTTCTTGCAGCGACTGCGATGCCTGCCGCAGCCGCCGAGATTTCCGACGGCAAGGTCAAGATCGGCATTCTCAACGACCAGTCGGGCGTCTATGCCGATTTCGGCGGCAAGTGGTCGGTCGAGGCCGCCAAGATGGCGGTCGAGGATTTCGGTGGCAAGGTGCAAGGTGCGCCGGTCGAGATCGTCAGCGCCGACCACCAGAACAAGCCGGACATCGCCTCCAACATTGCGCGGCAGTGGTATGACACCGAACAGGTCGATTCCATCATGGAACTGACCACCTCCTCGGTGGCGCTCGCCGTCCAGGGGATTTCCAAAGAAAAGAAGAAAATCGACATCGTCACCGGCGCGGCGACCACCGAGCTAACCGGCAAACAGTGCTCGCCCTATGGCTTCCACTGGGCCTACGACACGCATTCGCAGGCAGTGGGGACCGGTGGCGCTCTCGTCCAGCAAGGCGGCGACAGCTGGTTCTTCGTCACAGTCGATTATGCATTCGGATATTCGCTCAAGGAGCAGACCGCAAAGTTCGTCCAGAGCCATGGCGGCAAGGTGGTTGGCGAGGTGCGTTACCCGCTCGGCTCGACCGACTATTCATCCTTCCTGCTGCAGGCGCAATCGTCGGGCGCCAAGGTCATCGGCCTGGCGAATGCCGGCCTCGACACCTCCAACTCGATCAAGCAAGCGGCCGAATTCGGTATCGTGCAGGGCGGCCAACGTCTTGCAGCACTTCTGTTCACTCTGGCCGAGGTGCATGGGCTCGGCCTCGAGGCGGCGCAAGGCGTGGTGCTGACCGAAGGTTTCTACTGGGATCGCGACGACAAGAGTCGCGAGTTCGCCCAGCGGTTCTTCAAGCGCACCAACCGCATGCCGAATATGATCCAGGCCGCCACCTATTCAGCGGTGACCCAGTATTTGAAGGCGATCGACAAAGCCGGCACCGATGGAACCGAGGCGGTCGCCAAGGAATTGCATTCGATGCCGGTGAACGACGTCTTTACGGCAAACGGCAAAGTGCAGGCCGATGGCAACATGGTTCACGACATGTATCTTTATCAGGTCAAGTCGCCGAGTGAGAGCACCAAGGAGTGGGACTATTACAAACCGCTCGCCACGATCCCCGGCAACGAGGCGTTTCTGAGCCCCAAGGAGAGCGGCTGTCCCACGGCCGGCGAGTGATTGGCGGACCGATGGAACCGCCCGAACCGAGTGAGCCGCGGGTGGTGCTTTCCGCCCGCGGTTTGCGGCGTGACTTCGCCGGCTTTGTTGCGGTCAGGAATGTCGATCTCGACCTCTACCACGGCAACATCCACGCACTGATCGGACCTAACGGTGCCGGCAAGACCACCGTCTTCAACCTGCTCACCAAGTTCCTCCCGCCGACCAGCGGCAAGATCGAACTGCTCGGCCACGACATCACCCGCACCTCGCCGGCCAAGGTCGCGCGGATGGGCCTGGTGCGCTCGTTCCAGATCTCGGCGGTGTTTCCACATCTCAGCGTGCTCGATAATGTGCGTGTTGCGCTGCAGCGGCCGGGCGGGCTCAGCGTTCAGTTCTGGCGCTCGCTGGCGGCCCTCGATCGATTGACGCCGCGCGCCGAGGAGCTTTTGCGGTCGGTCGGCCTCGACGATGCCAAGAACAGGCCCGCCGCCGATCTCTCCTATGGCAGGAAACGCGTGCTCGAGATCGCCACGACGCTGGCGCTCGATCCGAAAGTGCTGCTGCTCGACGAGCCGATGGCCGGCATGGGGCACGAGGATGTCCGCACGGTTTCCGACATCATCCGCTCGGTGGCTAAGGAGCGCGCGGTGCTGATGGTCGAGCACAATTTGACTGTTGTAGCCGATCTTTGCGACTGGATAACCGTCATGCAGCGCGGCGAAATCCTTGCCGCCGGCGACTATGCCACGGTCAGCCGCGACGAGCGGGTGAGGATCGCCTATATGGGCACCGCCGATGAGTGAGGCCGCGCCGCTTCTCGCAGTCCGCAGCCTCAACGCCTGGTATGGCGAGAGCCATGCGCTGCACGGCGTCGATCTGGAGGTCTTTCCAGGTGAAACGGTGACGTTGCTGGGCCGCAACGGCGTCGGCAAGACCACGACATTACGCGCCATTATCGGGCTGATCCGCCAGCGGACCGGGCAGATTTTTTTCGACGGCAAGGATTTGATGCGCCTGCCGTTGCACCGGACCGCGCATCAAGGCATTGGCCTGGTGCCGGAGGAACGCGGCATCTTCGCAACGTTGACCGTGGACGAGAATCTGGTCCTGCCGCCGATCGTCGCCGAGGGCGGCATGAGCGTGGAGGAAATATTCGATCTCTTCCCCAATCTGAAGGAGCGACGCAACAGCCCCGGCACCAGGCTGTCGGGCGGCGAACAGCAGATGCTGGCGATCGCGCGCATGCTGCGGACCGGCGTGAAAATGCTGCTTCTCGATGAGCCGACCGAGGGACTGGCTCCCGTCATCGTGCAGCGCATCGGCGACTTGCTGGCGACGATGAAAAAACGCGGCATGACGATCCTGCTGGTCGAGCAGAATTTCCGCTTTGCCAGCCGCGTCACCGACCGTTTCTACCTGATGGAGCACGGCAAGGTCGTGGCGGGCTTTCCGGTCGGCGAACTGCCGGATCGCATGACGCTGCTGCATGAAGTGCTGGGTGTATGATGGCGCCATGACGATGATCTTCGGAATACCCGTTCAGGCATTCCTCGGCCAATTGCTGGTCGGCCTCATCAACGGCTCGTTCTACGCAATGTTGAGCCTGGGCCTGGCTGTCATATTCGGCCTGTTGCGCGTCATCAATTTCGCCCACGGCGCGCTCTATATGCTCGGCGCCTTCATCGGCTACCTGCTTCTCACCCGGTTCGGCATCGGCTACTGGCCGGCTCTGATCCTGTCGCCGCTGATCGTCGGCGGCTTCGGCGTCGTGGTCGAGCGCCTGGCGCTGTCGAGGCTTTACGACATCGACCCGCTCTACGGGCTGCTTTTCACCTTTGGCCTCGCGCTCGTGCTCGAAGGGGTGTTCCGCTACTACTATGGCGTATCGGGAAGTCCTTATTCCGTGCCGCCGCTGCTTTCCGGGGGAACCAATCTCGGCTTCATGTTCCTGCCTAATTACCGCGGCTGGGTGGTGGTCGCCTCGATGATCGTCTGTTTCGGCACCTGGGCGCTGATCGAGAAGACCAGGCTGGGCTCCTATCTGCGCGCGGCAACGGAGAACCCCGGCCTGGTGCAGGCTTTCGGCGTCAACGTGCCGTTGCTGCTGACTCTCACCTACGGCCTCGGCGCCGCTCTTGCCGGGCTTGCGGGGGTTCTCGCCGCGCCGATCTATCAGGTCAGCCCGCTGATGGGATCTGACCTCATCATCGTCGTCTTCGCCGTCGTCGTGGTCGGCGGCATGGGATCGATCCTCGGGGCGATCGTCACCGGTTACATGCTTGGCCTCGCCGAAGGCCTGACCAAGGTTTTCTATCCCGAAGCCTCCAATCTGGTGGTCTTCGTCATCATGGCGATCGTGCTTCTGGTCCGGCCAGCCGGCCTGTTCGGAAGGGATGCCTGAGATGGCCGAACTCTCACTTCGCGAGACGCGCGCCAAAAGTTCGGTATGGCTTGAATGGACGCTGGTGGGGCTCGCCATTCTGGCGCTGCTGGTGGCGCCTTTCTTCGTCTATCCGATCTTCCTGATGAAGATGCTGTGCTTTGCGCTGTTTGCCTGCGCGTTCAACCTTCTGCTCGGCTACACCGGGCTGTTGTCCTTCGGCCATGCGACATTCTTCGGCGGGGCGGCTTATTTCACCGCATACGCGGTCAAGGTCTGGGGCTGGCCGCCGGAAGCGGGCATCCTGCTCGGTGTCCTGGGAGCCGCGCTGCTCGGCCTTGTGATGGGCTTCTTTGCCATCCGCCGGCAAGGTATCTATTTCGCCATGATCACGCTGGCGCTGTCGCAGATGTTCTTCTTCTTCTGCGTGCAGGCGCCGTTCACCGGAGGTGAGGACGGCATCCAGGGCGTGCCGCGCGGAACGCTCTTCGGCATGCTCGACCTCAACGTCCCGATGAACATCTATTATTTCGTGCTGGCGGTCTTCCTGATCGGCGTGTTCGCCATCTGGCGCATCATCAACTCGCCTTTCGGCATGATCCTGCGTTCCATCCGGGAAAACGAGAGCCGGGCCATTTCGCTGGGCTATTCCGTCGCCAATTACAAGCTGGCGGCATTCGTCATGTCGGCAACATTGGCCGGGCTGGCCGGCGCGCTCAAGGCGATCGTTTTTCAGTTTGCCACGCTCACCGACGTCACCTGGCAGATGTCGGGCGAGGTGATCCTGATGACGCTCCTCGGCGGCATCGGCACCATGGTCGGGCCGATCATTGGCGCCAGCCTGGTCGTCGGCCTGGAAAACACGCTCGCCACCTCGAGTTTTCCTGTGACCATCGCCACCGGCCTGACCTTCATGGTCTGTGTGCTGGTTTTCCGGCGCGGTATTGTCGGTGAGGTCTATGCACGGTTTCTCGGGCCAAAGGGTAACGCGAAAGACTGAACGGCTCAGTTCCGCCTCGCTACGCGATGCGTAAGCCTTGCGCATCGAGAAGCACGCAGCCCAGCGGGTCGAAGCAGACATCGACCGCTTCGCCTTCACGCAGCGGCTGGCCGTCGATCAGCGTGTTGGCGCGCACCTGCGTGCCGGCGCCGATGTCGATCTCGTAGACGGCGTTGCCGCCGAGATAGGAGGTCGAAACGACCCGTCCCTCCAGCCTGTTGGCAGCACCGGCGGCACCGACGGTGAGCTTCTGCGGGCGAACGACGACGGTGACCGCGCTGCCAATCGCGAGCGCCTTAGGCGCGGCCGCCTTTACGACGTGGCCGCTGGCCAGCGCGATCGTCGCCATCTTGCCGTCCATCACTGTCACGCTGCCGGGCAGCATGTTGGCCTTGCCAAGGAAATTGGCGACGAATGCGGTGGCCGGCTGGTCATAGACCTGCGCGGGGGAGCCGATCTGCTCGATCAGGCCGGCGTTCATCACGACGATATCGTCGGACATCGACAAGGCTTCTTCCTGGTCGTGCGTCACGAAGATAGCGGTGATGCCCGTCTCCCTCTGGATTTTCTTGATCTCGACTCGCATGTCCTCGCGCATATTGGCGTCGAGCGCCGACAAGGGCTCGTCCAGCAGCAGCACTTCCGGCTCGAAGACGATGGCGCGGGCCAGTGCGATGCGTTGCTGCTGGCCGCCCGAAAGCTGTGAGGGCAGCTTTGTCTCGCTGCCGGGCAGCCGCACCATATCCAGCGCCTTCTTGACCCGGCGCACGATTTCCGGTTTCGGCACATTTCGGTATTTCAGGCCGAATGCGACGTTGTCGAAGACGTTCTTGTGCGGAAAAAGCGCGTAGTTCTGGAACACCAGACCAATGTTGCGCTTGTAGATCGGGATGTCGTCGACCCGCTTTCCGCCGATCGAGATCTGGCCACTGGAGATGTCGACCAGGCCCGCGATCGATCGCAGGATCGTCGTCTTGCCGCACCCGGACGGACCCAGCAAGGTGACGAAACTACCCTTGCGGATCGCCAGTGAAAAATCGCGTACAGCGGCGAACTTGCCGTAGAAAATATCGATGTCGCGAAACTCGACCGCAGGCTTTCCTATCGGCTGCCGCTCGCTCTGGGCGAGCGGGTCACCAGCAACCCCAGCCGAAGCCGGCCGGGGCTGATGGTCGTGACTGTTGTCGTCATGCACCTTTCGACACCCTGTCCCATTGCTTGGTCCAGGCGTCTTCGTTCTTCGCCCAGTAGAGCGGATCGGCGAAGGTCAGCGATTTCATAGATCCGGTCGGGTCGAAGGCCGGAAGTGCTGCGATCTTGTCGGTCAGCTTCACCTTGGTCGGGTCAAGCGATGGCGGATAGTTCTGGCCCTCGGCGACGGCGATCGACGTGGCCGGGTCCAGCATGAAGTTGATCAGTTCCTCGCATTCGGCCATGGGCGAACCCTTGAGCACCAGCATGTCCTCCATCCATGCGTATGAGCCGGCAGGGTCGAGATAGCCGATCGGCTGGCCCTGCTGCTGCAGGGCGGCGACACGTCCTGACCAGGCGTCGGTGACGACGATCTCGTTTCGCGACAGGAGGTCCATGAGTTCCGCGCCGGAACTCCAGAATTTCTTGGCCAGGTCCCGGGTCTCGCGAACCTTGGCCCAGACCGCATCCATATCCTGGATGTTGTTGGGGTCTTGTTTCGTCTGCAGCGCCGCATACCAGACGCGCGTCGTCATATCGGCGTAGCCGCCGATCTTGCCGGCATATTTCGTGTCGGTAAGCAGGTTGGCGCCCTTTTCCTTGGCTTCCTCCGGCGAGATGACCTTGTTGTTGTAGGCGATGCCGGTGGTGCCGTAATCATATGGCACTGCCGACAGCTTTGGCGTGATCTTACGGAACGGCTCGATCATGGCGGTCAGCACATTCGCCATGTTCGGAATGTTCGCCTCGTTGATCTCCGAATTGAAACCGCCATTGACATATTTGATGTAGTAGTTGACGCCGGAAGAATGGACGATCTGGAAGTCGCCCGGCTTCGACGTCTTGATCTTGGTGATGATCTCGTTCTCGTCGCCAAAGGTGCCCTGGACGACCTTGACCTTGGACTTGGCGGTGTAAGGCTGGAACGCGTACTTATCGATCGCTTCCTGCACCACGCCGCCCCATCCGTCGAAGCGCACTTCCGAGACCGCGGCCAGCGCCCGTCCCATCCAGGGCATGGAAAGCCCGGTGGCGGCGGCAGCGGCGGCCGTCAGCGTCAGGAATGATCGCCGGCTGATGTCGCCATTGGCATAGCGTTCGTTGAGCCGTTCCAGTCGTTTGGTGGTTGTCAGTTTCATTTCCATTCTCCCATTTTCATTTTCACTTGCCTGCCTTGAACCAGGTGAGGCTTTGCAGGATGAGCCCGCCAGCCAAGGGAATGCCGACCGTCAAAAGGATCATGACGGTTCCGAGCGCGTTCACCTCGGGGCTGATCGAGATCTTCAGCATCGAAAGGATTTGCGTCGGCATGGTCTCGACGCCCGCCGGCCGCCAGAACAGGCTGGCCGAGGTGTTGTCGAACGAAATGGTGAACGCGAGCAGAACACTGGCAAGCACTGCGGGAATGAGCAGCGGCAGCGTGATCTCGCGGAATGTCGACACACGCGGCGCCCCGAGCGAAAGCGCTGCCTCCTCATAGGAACGTTTTATGCCGACCATGCGCGCCTGGACGATCAGCACCACGTAGGGGAGCGTGAGCAGAATGTGGCCGAGCACCAGCAGCGTCATGCTGCGCGGCTGGTCGACGGCTTTGATCATGACCAGCAGGCCGACGCCGAGTATCGTTTCGGGGACCAGCGCGGGAAGAATGACAAGCGTGTTGATCGCCTGCTTGCCACGGAACTCGAAGCGCACCAGCGCCAATGCCGCCATGATGCCGAGCAGCGTCGTCACCGTTGCCGTCACCAGGGCAATCCACATCGATGTCCTGAAGGCGTCGAGAACCGGCTCGTTGGTGAGCAGCTTTTCATACCATCGCAGGCTGAAGCCGGTAAGGGGAAAGCCGCCGAACATCGAGGCGTTGAAGGAAAGCACGATCGTCGCGAGGATCGGCGCAAACATAAAGACGTAGACGCACACCGTGATCGCGCCGGTCAGCCGCCACGCCCATCTGCCTTCGCGATCGGGATGATCCGCTCTCATGCACTGAGGCCCTTCATGATCTGCGATAGGCCCATATAGCGGCTGTAGGCGGCCGCGGCCGCGCCGAGCAGGACGAACAGGACGATCGAAAGCGTGGCGCCCATCGGCCAATTGAGCTGCCCCATGATGGTATCGTAGATCAGGTTGCCGAACAGCGCATCGCGGCTGCCGCCGAGCAGCTGCGGCGTCACATAGGAACCGGCCGCCAGCACGAAGCAGAGCAGCAGCCCGGCGCCCAGCCCCGGCATCGATAGCGGCAGGGTCACTTCGCGGAACGCCTGCGCGCTGGTACAGCCCATCGAGCGGGCGGCGGCGATCAGGGTGCGGTCGATGCTTTCCAGGCTGACATAGACGTTCAGGATCATATAGGGCAGCAGAAAATGCAGCAGCCCCATGATGACGGCGCCCTCGGTGTAGAGCATCGGCAACGGCTCGTTGATGACCCCCAGCCTGATGAGCGCGACGTTGATCAGCCCCTGTTCGCCGAGGATGTGAATCCACGAGAACGTCCGGATGGTGAAGCTGATCCAGAACGGCACGATGAGCAGCAACAACAGCAGCCATTTGTGCCTGAAGGTCGTGGCCCAGATGAAATAGGCGGGGAAATAGCCAAGGATCGCACAGATCACCGCGGTGATGGCGCCAACGCGAACGGTCTTCCAAAGAAAACCGTGATAGTAGCTGTCAGTGAGGAATTCCTTCCAGTTGTCGAAGGTCAGTACCGCCGACTCCACTCCCGCGGTGACGAAGGTGAAAAACGTGTAGACCGTCATCATCGCGATCGGCAGCAGCAGAAGCAGGGTAAGCAGCAAAAGCACAGGCGCGACGAGGACCCAGGCCAGTCGCTGATCGTATAATTTCCACCCTTTGGTCACGACCGTCCAACCACTTTATATGCAAGCCGCCATCACCGGGCTCGGCTCCGGACCAGATTGGGCGATCGGCGTTCAGGTGTCCACTCTGCATATGGCTCCTGCGCAAATTCTGTGCAGCGCCACTGCCCGGTTATCGGTCCTGCTGGATTCGACAAATTGCCCGGCGTTCTGCCTGCGCATTGATTAAATCAGATATCCCGATATACAGGATAATTTCGGATATAGATTTTGCATGGGTCGGGCAATTTCATGAGTCGCAATTTTCTGGTGATTGAACCTGAGGAAGGCATTGCCGTGCTCAAGGGGCTTGCCTCCTCGGCGCGCATCTCGATGCTGAAACTGCTGCATGAAAAGGGGCCGATGAATGTCAACGAAATCGCCGCCGTGCTGTCGCTGCCGCAGTCGACCGTCTCGACCAACATCCAGGTGCTGGAGGATGCGGGGCTGATCCGCACCGAGAACCTGAAAGCGAAGAAAGGCAGTCAGAAAATCTGTTATCCGACGGCCGAAGAAGTGCTCGTCGTGTTCAAGAGCGAATATCGTGCGGTCAAGAACGACGCGATCGAAGTGTCGATGCCGATCGGGCTTTATACCGGCTTCGAGGTCACCGCACCTTGCGGCCTTTGCTCGCCGGACGGCATCATCGGCCTGCTAGATGTTCCCAACACTTTCCTCGATCCGGACCGCATGAAAGCCGGTCTGCTATGGTTCACGCGCGGTTTTGTCGAATACCAGTTCCCCAACAATGCCAAGCTCGCCAATGCCGAGATCACCGGACTCGAAGTGGCGATAGAGCTGTCCTCGGAAGTGCCGGGCACCAGCGCCGATTGGCCCTCGGACATCACGCTGACGATCAATGGCGTCGATGTCGGCACCTGGACGTCGCCAGGGGATTTCGGCGACAAGCGCGGCGTCTTCACGCCCTCATGGTGGAAGCTCAAGGGCTCGCAATACGGCAAGCTGAAGAACTGGCGAATTGCCAATGACGGCACCTATGTCGACGGCCTCAGGATTTCCGAAACCGGCCTCGCCGCACTCGATCTGAAGAGCCATCATTCAATCCGCGTCCGTATCGGCGTCAAGGATGACGCCAAGCGCCCCGGCGGGATCAACATTTTCGGCAAGGGCTTTGGAAATTACGATCAGGACATCCTGCTCAGGATCAAAACTGGTTGATATCATGAAACCGGGTTCTGAAGATAACGCAGCAATTTCAAATAGCTGGCTTTCTACCGTGCCAAAGCGTTCGTCTAATTGTCCTACATTTGGGTATTTTGGCTTGACGAAGGGCTGCCAATCCCGCTTTGATATCGGGCAAGATGATTTAAATCATCGTTTGTGATATCGATGGGAGGAATGCATGAAGGCAGCCGTTACGGCTCATCCGCATTATGTTGTCTCGGAAATCGATCCGAGGCTCTACGGATCCTTCATCGAGCATCTGGGGCGAGCAGTTTACACCGGCATCTACGAGCCCGGCCATCCGACAGCGGATGCCAACGGCATGAGGCAGGACGTCATCGATCTCGTCAGGGAACTCAATGTTCCGATCGTCCGCTATCCCGGCGGCAATTTCGTCTCCGCCTACAATTGGGAAGACGGCATTGGCCCCAAGGAACAGCGCCCAGTCCGCCTCGATCTCGCCTGGCACACATCGGAAAGCAACGAAGTCGGCCTGCATGAATTTGCCGATTGGTGCACCTCCGCCAACACCGAGATGATGCTTGCCGTCAATCTCGGCTCGCGCGGCCTAGACGAAGCCCGCAACCTGCTGGAGTACGCCAACCATCCCGGCGGCAGCAAATGGAGCGACAGGCGCATCGCCAACGGCCGCAAGGAGCCCTTCGACGTCAAGCTCTGGTGCCTCGGCAATGAAATGGATGGCCCCTGGCAGATCGGCCACAAGACCGCGGACGAGTATGGCCGCCTGGCGCATGAGACGGCCAAGGCCATGCGCGCCTTCTCCAAGTCACTCGAGCTGGTGGTCTGCGGATCTTCGAATGCCAAGATGCCCACCTACCCTGAATGGGAAGCGACGGTTCTCGACCACACCTACAACGAGGTCGACTACATCTCGCTGCACATGTATTTCGACAACGAAGCCAACGATGCTCCGAACTATCTCGCCATGAGCGAAAAGCTCGACGACTACATTGTCTCGGTCGCCGGCGTCATCGAGTATATCAAGGCCAAGAAGCGCTCCAACAAGCAGGTCTACATCTCGTTCGACGAATGGAACGTCTGGTACCATTCCAAGGAGCAGGACAGGAAGATACTCGGCGGCAGCGACGGTTGGCCGTTCGCCCCGCCGTTGCTCGAAGACATCTATAATTTCGAGGATGTGCTGCAGGTCGGCCTGATCCTCAACACCTTCATCCGCCGTTCCGATGTCGTCAAGATCGCCTGCCTGGCACAACTGGTCAATGTCATCGCGCCGATCATGACCGTTCCGAATGGCCCGGCATGGCGGCAGACGATTTTTTATCCCTATCTGTTTGCTTCTAACTATGGCCGCGGCAACGCGCTGGATCTCAAGGTGGAAAGCCCGACCTACAAATCCACCGTTGCGGGCGAGGTCGCCTATGTCGATGTTGCCGGCGTGCACGACAGGCAAACCGGCCACGTCACGTTCTTCGCCGTCAACCGCCATTCGAGCGAGGCAATCGAAACAGTGGTCGATCTCACCGGCTTCGGCGCGGCGGAGATCGTCGATCACCGGGTGATGGCACACGCCGATCTGAAAGCCGTCAATTCGGCCGAAAACCCTGGCAATGTCAGCCCCAGGAAGGGTGAGGGCGCCTCGCTCGCCGGCGGCAAGCTGAGCCTGTCGCTGCCGGCCTATTCCTACCAGGTCATACGCCTGAGGCTCTGAGTTCAGGCGGATCATCGAGAAAGCGCAAACGCTGAGGAGGAGCGTCGACGTGACGGCCAATATCGAGATCAGGAACGTGAGCAAGCAGTTCGGTGCCATGACCGTGCTGGATCATCTGTCGCTCTCCATAAGGGCACGCGAATTCATCGTGTTCCTGGGCCCGTCCGGCTGCGGAAAATCGACGCTTCTTCGGATGATCGCCGGGCTCGAAGCTGTCGATAGCGGCGAGATTGCCATCAACAACGAGCGCATCGATCATTTGCCGCCGGGCAAGCGCGGCATTGCGATGGTGTTCCAGTCCTATGCGCTTTATCCGCATATGACGGTGCGCGACAACATGGCCTTCGGCCTTGCGAATATCGGCGTACCAGGCAAGGTCATCGAGGCGCGCATCAACGAAGCCGCTCGCATCCTCGAAATGCCGCATCTGCTCGATCGCAAGCCGGGCCAGCTCTCCGGCGGTCAGCGCCAGCGCGTCGCCATCGGCCGTGCGATCGTCAAGGAGCCGAAGGCCTTTCTGTTCGACGAGCCGCTCTCCAATCTCGATGCGGCGTTGCGCACCCGAACCCGCATCGAGCTTGCTCAGCTTCACCAGCGGCTGCAATCGACGATGATCTTCGTCACCCACGACCAGGTCGAGGCAATGACGCTCGCCGACCGCATTGTCGTCATGAACAATCGCAAGATCGACCAGATCGGTACCCCGATGGAGATATACGAGCGCCCGGCGACCAAATTCGTCGCGGGTTTCGTCGGCGCACCGGCGATGAACTTCGTCGATGCGACGCTTGACAGATCCGGCGAGAACGCCACAGCCAGGTTTGCGGACGGCATCTCGGTGCAGACCGAGATTGCCTCCAGCCAATTGACCGACGGCAAGTACACTTTCGGCATCCGTTCTGAAGACGTGCGCATCGTTGCCGCCGGGCAGGGCAATGCCGACGGCGTCGTCGATGTGCTCGAGCGGCTCGGCGAACGCACGCTGATCTACGCGCGGCTGGGTGATGGCCAGCAGATCGTCGGCTCGGATGCCGGCAACAGCCGCGTCGCCGTCGGCGACAGAATCGGGCTCGCCTTTGACGGCCAGAAATCGCATCTGTTCAACGAGACCGGCCGCGCCTGGCATGCGAGGGAGGCCTGAGATGGCTGACCGGCTGGCGATGTCCCCGACCGCGACGCTGGCTGTCGGCGTCGGAGCTCCTACTGCCGACATCTATGCGCCGCAATGGCGAAACTTCATTTTCGTTGCGCCATTCTTGTTCTTCTTCACCACGCTGCTGCTCTTCCCGCTGCTCTGGGGGATGTGGCTGAGTTTCCACAAGGCCGACACGTTCTCGTCCGGAAATTTTGTCGGTCTCGGCAATTACGCCAGGCTGTATCACGACAAGGTTTTCCTGCAATCGATCTGGAACACCTTCTATTTCGTGCTTCTGACGGTACCGACGCTGGCGCTGATCGGCCTTTTCCTGGCGCTTTGCCTCAACCGCCGCACGCGCACTGCCGCGGTTTTGCGGACGCTGTTCTTTTCCTCGTCGGTGCTGTCGGTCACCATCGTCACGCTGATCTGGCGCATCGTCTTCATTCCAAATGTCGGCCTGTTGTCGACGATCTACGGATGGTTCGGCGCGACCGCACCGGCCTTCATTTCCGATCCCAGCCTGGCGATGATCGGCATCGCCATTGCCACCATCTGGTGGTGCATCGGCCTGCCGATGATGCTCTTTCTCTCGGCGCTCCAGCAGATTCCGCAGGACATTTACGAGGCGGCAGCGCTGGACAATGCCAATCGCTGGCAGACGCTACGCTCGATCACGCTGCCGTCGATCAAGCGGACCTTCATCCTGGTGATCATCATTCAGATCGTGCTGCAATTCCAGCTGTTCGGCCAGGCCTGGCTGATGACGCGCGGCGGTCCGAACAACCTGACCAAGCCGATCGTGCTCTACATCTACGATACCGCATTCCGTCGCTGGGATCTCGGCCTGGGTGCCGCTGCATCGGAAATCCTGTTCATCCTCATCCTGATCGCGGCCATGGCCCAGTACCTGGTGACACGCAGCAGGGGAGACCAGGCATGAGCGCTCCAGCCACTTCCATCAAGGGACGGGCATTTGGCGACCACGTGCTATTAGCCCTCGTCATCCTGCTTTCGATCGTCATGATCGCGCCGGTTCTGTGGGTCATCGGCCTGTCGCTCAAGGACAATGCCGAGCTGATGGCCGATCCGAATTCGGTGTTTCACGCGCCTTATACGCTGAAGAACTACATCAATACCGTCGGCACCTCGTCGGTGTTCATCTGGGTGCGCAACAGCATCATCGTCTCGGGCGGATTGACGCTCGGCACGTTGATCCTGTCGTCGCTCGCCGGCTACGGCTTTGCACGGCTGAATTTCCCCGGCCGAGACGTGCTGTTCGTGATTGTGCTGTTCGGCCTGGCGGTCCCGGAGCAGGCCGTGCTCGTCGCCCGTCACCAGATCTTCAGCATGCTGAAATTCCACAACACCTATCAAGGGCTCATCCTGCCGGGCCTTTCGGCTCCGTTCGGCGTCTTCTTGATGACCCAGTATTTCAAGGCCATCCCGAAGGAGCTGGACGAAGCCGCCATGCTCGATAACGCCAGCCGGCTCAGGATTTTCTGGAAGGTGCTTCTGCCGCTCACGCTGCCTGCGCAGGCGACGCTCGGCATCTTCACCTTTCTCGGCGCCTGGAACGAGTACTTCTGGCCGCTGATTTCGGCGACGAGGAAGGACATGTTCACGCTGACGGTGGGCATGGCCTCGACCCAGACCAACTTCGCCCAGTCCGAAGGCATCGGCTTCCTGATGGCGCAGGCGGTGTTCGCCGGTGCACCGATCCTGATCGTCTACCTGTTCTTCCAGAAATACATCGTCACGGCGGTCTCCGGTGCTGCGGTGAGATAACGAAGACTGCCTGACGGCCGGGGGGAATGCGTAGCGATTGAAGCACGAAAGCCAATCCAGGGTGGAGCGGCGGAAACTCAGTAGGAGGAACTGATATGAAACTGAAGAAAATACTGTTTGCCGCAGTTTCTGCGGGCGCAATGATGCTCGCAGCTCCAAGCTTCGCCGCCACGGAACTGAGCGTGCAGCGCTTTTTCGGCGCCTGCGATGCCGATTTCGGCACCAACACCGATCCCACCAAGGCCGTTGGCGAATGCGGCATCATCACCTCGCTGATCAACAAGTTCAACGCCGACAATCCCGATGTCCACGTCAACGTCACCACCGTGGAATGGCCCGGCTATGATCAGCTGACCGCGCAGTTCGCTTCAGGCGACGCTCCGGACATCGTCACGATCCATGAATCCGTACTGTCGGATTATCAGTCGAAGGGCCTGTTGATGCCGCTCGACGATCTCTTGAAGTCGGTCGGCGTGACACCCGACGCCTTCACCGACGCGGCGCGCAATGGCGCCACCAAAGACGGCAAGATCTACGGCCTGCCGATCGACAGCTGGACGATGCTCTATCACATCAACATGGATCTTTTCAAACAAGCCGGCCTGGTCAATGCCGACGGCACGCCGATCTTTCCAAAGTCGCCCGAGGAACTGCTCGCCCAGGCCGAACAGTTCAAGCAGAAGACGGGCAAGCCTTATTTCGTCCAAAACCTGGCCAATGAGACTGCACTCTACACACGCAACCTCTACACCTATCTTTTCCAGCAGGATTCCGATTTCTTCGCCGATCCGAAACATGTGAAGTTGAATACGCCGGAAGCCAAGAAGGTCGTCGAGATGTACAAGGCGATCTTCGAGAAGGGTTACACCACCAAGGATCTCGACTATGGCGGCTCGATCAACGCCTTCCTTGCCGGCGAGGGTGGCGTCCACCTCAACGGCACCTGGGTGGTCGGCGATTACAACGCTCAGTCCGAGACCAAGGGTACGGCGCTCAACAAGGGCGGCTATGCGGTCTATCCGTATCCGCAGCTGTTTGGCGGCACCCACGCGCAATATGCCGACGGCCACACCTGGGCCGTTTCGCAGAAAGACCGCACGCCTGAACAGATCGCGGCCATCGGCAAATTCCTGAAGTTCTTCGCCGACAACGACTTCGAATGGTCGCGCACCGGCCACTTGCCGGCCTATAAGGCCGTCATCACCTCGGAGGCCTTCGAGGCCCTGCCGCATCGCAACACGATCTCTGCGGTCGCCGACCTCGGCAAGCCGCTGCCGTCCGCCGTACAGCGTCAGTTTGCGATCCAGGACATCATCGGCGAAGAGATGAGTGCAGCAATCAGTGGCCAGAAGGACGTCGACACCGCCCTTGCCGACATGGAAAGCCGCGTCAACGAATTGCTCGCCAACATCTGATCACGGGTTTCGAAAGGCCCTCCCAAGGCGCCCCGCGGCTGGAAACGGCCGCGGGGTTTTGGTGAGGCAGTGATTATTGTCCTCGAATTGCGAGACTTGCCGGTGGCAACCGGGTCAAACACGCCAACCACGGCACCGCAACCTCGGCAGCAGCCGACGCAAGCCCTGCCTGGAGGGTTCCATTAGAACGCCGCGGCCATGGGCATTGCGACCTTGTTGGGGATCTGGATGTCGATCTCCAATCTCGATGTCGTCTCGCCGTGATCCATGCTCACCTGCAGGAAATCCTGATCGACCTGAACATGCCGGGCGATCACCGCCATGATCTCCTCGCGCAACACGGAGACGAGATCGGGCTGGTTGCGGCTTCGACGCTCGTAAGCCAACAGCAGTTGCAAGCGTTCGCGCGCCACCGGCGCGCTGCCGCGGCGCTTGAAGATATCGAGCAGGTTCATGCTGCCCTCCTTCCCAACAGCCGGTCGAGAAGGCCCCTCCGCTCGAAAGGCAGAATGACCGGCAGGTCCTCGCCCTCAAGTCTTCTTGCCGCGTCGATATAGGCGCGTGCGGCGGGGTTGGTGTTTTCGCTGAGCGTAACCGGCGCGCCCACATTGGATGCGCGCAGCACGTCCTGGCTCTCGGGAATTATTCCCAGCAGAGGCGTGGACAGGATCTCGAGCACGTCATCGATGCTGAGCATCTCGCCGCGGGCCGCGCGCGCTGCATCATAGCGCGTGACGAGGACGTGTTTGGCAATCAATTCACCTTGCTCGGCTTTCATCGTCCTGGAGTCGAGCAGGCCGATGATGCGATCGGAATCGCGGACCGAGCTCACTTCCGGGTTGGTAACGATTACCGCCTCGTCGGCAAAGCGCATGGCAAGTTGCGCGCCCCGCTCTATGCCGGCTGGGCTATCGCAGAAGACGTAGTCGAAAACCGAGCGCAGCTTGTCGATGACATCGGCGACACCGTCCTCGGTGAGGGCATCCTTGTCGCGCGTTTGCGAGGCCGGCAGCAGGAACAGCGTTTCGAGCCGCTTGTCACGGATCAGCGCCTGCGAAAGCTTGGCGGTTCCCTGAATGACGTTGACGATATCGAAAACAACGCGCCGCTCGGCACCCATGATCAGATCGAGGTTGCGCAGGCCGACATCGAAGTCGACGAGGGCCACCCGCTTGCCGGTTTTCGCGACCGCGGCGCCGAGAGCGGCCGTCGAGGTCGTCTTGCCGACACCCCCCTTGCCGGATGTGACAACCACTACCTTGCCCATATTTGTGCCTCCAATGTTGTTAGTTGAGCGGTGCGACGCAAAGTGCGCCGTCCTCGAGAAAGGCCTGTACCGGCCTTCCTCGCGAGGAGGCGTCCATTTCCTCGGCGGTGCGGTACCAGCCGTCCACCGCCAGAAGTTCGGCTTCGTTTTTCCGGCAAAAGATACGAGCCGCGGAATTTCCCGTAGCGCCGGCGAACGCACGTCCACGCAGCGTGCCGTAGACATGGATCGATCCTCCGGCGATGATCTCGGATCCGGAACTGACGGAGCCGACAATGACCACATCGCCATCTGGGTGAAAGATCGACTGGCCGGAGCGGATCGGTGCCTTGATCATCAATGAGTTCGGCGCCTGCGGCTCTTCCGTCTTGGCCTCAGCGGCGGCCTTCGGGTCAGGCTGCACGTAAAGCGCATCAGCGGTGGCCTCCTTGGCGCCAACGAGGAGCGGCGGCAGATCGGCATCGAGAGCAACATTGCCATCGGCCTCGATCGCGTAAATGCGAATCCCGCGCTCCGCGAGCTGTAAGACCAGATCCCGCATCTCGCCCACTTCGGGCTTGAGCATACTCAGATCGAGCACGACCGGACGGCCGGCAAAGAAGCCGGGAGAGTTTTCGGTCCAGTGATCGAGGCTTTGCAGCCATTCCCCTAGCGGGGCCTCAGGGGTGAGGGTGAAGGCTACAAACGAGCGCGCTCGAAAGCGTATGGACTTGTTTTGGATGGGAGCGACGCAGGTCACAGAGGCGAGTCCTTACTGATTGGTTAAGGCTAGCCCGGCATGGTTAACGAAAAGTTAATGGCGGCTTCCCGAGGCGTTGGCGGAGGCATTCTTTTTGCCTCCGATCGTCCCGCCGGGCGCCCTGCTTCCGATGCACGACGAGGTCCTCCTCGCGGCTGCCTGGAGGCGTCTCCAGTTCACGAGGTCGGCCGACCGGTATATTGTTGCCGGAATGCCGCGCCTATTAAGGAGTTATCGATTTGACAAGCGTTGCCAGGGGGCCTGTCGCGGATCGCGGTCGCGCTACCTATGACCTTGGCGCGACCGCCATCTTTGCTTCCAAATCAGACCCGCGCTTTCACTATTGCCTGTATGTGCCTCCCGCGGTTGGGGAAGGCGCCAAAGTCGATCTGATGGCCGCCATCCATGGCACCGGCCGCACCTCTTTTCTTGGATTCCGCGACGCGTTTTCCGAGTTCGGACGCTGGAACGGCTGCGCCGTTTTGTGTCCGCTGTTTCCCATCGGCGTTCTCGGCGATGATGCCCGCAGCGGGTACAAATATATGCTCGAGGGCAACATACGCTACGATCAGGTGCTGCTCGCGATGATTGAGGAGGTCAGCGCCAAATACAGTCAGGATTGGAGCCGTTTTGCCATGTTCGGATTTTCCGGCGGCGGGCATTTCACGCATCGTTTTGCTATCCTGCATCCCGACAGGCTCTGGGCGGCCTCAATCGGCGCGCCAGGCTCGGTGACCTTGCTCGATCCGACGCATGACTGGTGGGTGGGCATTCGCGATCTGCCGGAGAAGTTCGGCATCACCTTCGATGCCGTAGCGCTGGCAAAAGTGCCTGTCCAGATGATCGTCGGCGACGCTGACCTGGAGACTTGGGAAATCACTCATGTCCAAGGCAGCACCCATTGGATGCCGGGCGCCAACGATGCGGGGCTAACACGGCCGGAACGCCTCATGGCATTGTGTCGATCGTTCGAGGAGGCGGGTGCGCGCGTGCGCTTCGATTTGCTGCCAGGCGTATCTCACGAACGGGACGCGGTTCTCGATTCGGTCAAGGATTTCTTCGCCCAACAACTCAAGGAACGAGGGAACGCCTCACGATGAATTCGTCGCGCTCCAGCCCGTGAAGAGATTACGGCGATCAAAACCCGACCACGTCGATCGCATCCAACGCCGATGTGCTGGCAGTGCGCGACAATCAGAGCAACGCTTCGTACCGATCGCCGATCTTATCGACTGTGAAATCCACCGCCCTTTTTTTCAGCACGGCAGCAGGGGTGGGATGGTCCAGCATCTCGGCCATCGCCTCCGCCAGGGCTGCGCCGTCACCGACCGGCACCAAGGTGCCGAAACGGCCGTCACCGAGTATTTCGCGCGGGCCATGCGGAGCATCGGTGGAGATTATGGGGACACCTGCGGCCATCGCCTCGACCAAGACATTGCCAAAGCCTTCGCTGGTGGATGTAAGGACGAACAGATCGGCTGCGGCATAACAGGTTGCGGGATCGTTGACGTAGCCGGCAAAGAGTACGTCCCCGCCGATGCCGATCTGCTCGGCATAGGCGTGCAATTCGGCAGCCAGCGGACCTTCGCCGAAGATGACAAGCCGGGCAGGGCGGCCGACGCGCAGGGCAGCGAAGGCCCGCAGCAAAGTCCGGTGGTCCTTGACCGGCACCAGGCGTCCGGCGGTGGCGATGACCGGGCCATCGCCCATCGCCGCCAACGCTGCCTGCCAGGCATAGGAATTCCCCTGCGGTGCTTCAGCCGGCGGCAGCGGGTTGTTGATGACGACGACCTTGGATTCGGGGAAGCCGCGGGCGATGATGTCACGGCCGACACCCGCCGAAACGGCGATGGCTTTGGTTGCACGCGCTGCAACCAGCGCGGAAAGCCAGATCGCCAGCCTCGCGCCGAGGCCGCTGGCAGGCAGGGAGGTGGCGGCGTGGAAGCTTGGAAAGAATTTTGCCCGGCTTCTGGCCAACATGAGTGACAGCGCCATCACCAAATTGGCGAATTCCGGGGCACTATAGACCGCATCGGGATCAAGGCGGTGGAACAAATTTGCGCTCCGCACGATGCCTTTCAGCGTCGCCGACTTGGCGTAACCCTCGCCGCGCAAGAGAAGGCCGAAGTCGACCAGGTGCACGGCAGCGGAACGCAGCGCGGCGTTAGGGCCTTCCGAGTTCCAGGTAAAAAGCGTGACCTCGTGGCCACGCGACGCCAGTTCATTTGCCATAAGGACGAAAACACGTTCGGCGCCGCCGCCCCTCAGGCTGGCGATGTGGAAAACGATGCGCTTCGCCATGCCTTGCTTCAGGCTCGGCTGGCGGCAAGGCCTGATTGGTTCGGCGGCCGGCGCATGTCGCGGATGATGCCCATGCCGATGGCCAGCAGCATGCCCAGGGCAAAGCCTGCGAACGCTCCTGCGCCTGCCACCAAGGCAGGGCGCGGTGGCCATGAGCGCCCTGGTGGCGGCACCGCGGTCGAAATCACCTGTACGTTTGTGGTGTCGATCTGCTCGCGCTCGCTGATTTGGCGCGCACGGGACAGGAAGCTCTCATAGACCGCTCTCTTGGAGGCGGCATCGCGTTCAAGCTCACGTAGGGCGACTTCGGACTCGCTGTCGGTGAAAACGTTGCTCTTCAGATCGTTCATCCTGGCGTTGAGAGAAGCCAACGAGGCCCTGGCCTTGTCCAGGCTGGCCTTTGCCGTGCCGACGGTGCGAGAGAACTCGGCCCGGAGTTGCGAGTTGACGGTCTCGAGTTCTGTCCTGAGCCTGACAATCGTCGGGTGACGCGGGCCGAAGGTCATCGACTGTGAGTCGATCTGCTGCCGCAGGCCGTTTGACTTGTCGCGTAGCGCCGCGAGCGCTTCCGAAACCGTGGGGTCGGGATTGGCCCCATTGATACCGGAGGCAACCAGGGCGTCGTAGCTTGCCTGTGCGGCGATTACGCGCGATTGCGCATCGACGATTTCGCCGTTGAGCTGCGTCAGCGTCTGCGAACTGACGAGCTGGCCATTGCTGGACGACAGGTTGTGGCTGCGCCTGTAGCTCTCGACCTTCTCTTCGGCAGTCTGCACGTCGCTCTTGAGTTGGCCAAGCCGGCTGTCAAGGGCAGCCGCGGCACGGCTGGCGCCGGCAGCTTCGGCCTTGGCCAGTTCTTCCTGGAAGTTTTTGACTATGGCCTGCGAGATCAGGATCGCCTTGGCGGTGGTTTCCGCAGATACCGAGAGGGTTGTGACAAACGATGTCGGGTCCGCGATCGCGTCTACCCGGTCCGCCAGGTTCTTCAAGGCGATAAGCCTCGGGTCGGGCTTCGCCACAGCGCCAGATGAGGATGTGCTCCGGTCCGGATCGAAAAACTCCGGATCGTGAGTCAGATTCAGTTCGTCCACCACACGGGAAAGCACGTTGCCCGAGGTCAGGATGCGCTGCTTGCTGCGCGTGCTGAGCAGTTGGCTGTCGACCTGGCCCGGTTGCGAGTAGAGGTCGTTTTCCACAACCTGCAAATTGGATGGGTTGATGAGAACCTCGGTCGTGACGGTGTAACGCTGCTTGCTCAGCAATGCATACGCGCCACCGACAATGCCCCCGATTACCGCCAGCATGAAGGCCAGGGCGAGGCCGGCCCGCAGCCAGACGAACAGGCGTCGAAAATCGAGCTCGAGGAAATCGCCGATCTTGTCCAGGGTCACAGTCGCGACAGGCTCTGGAGGTTGCGGCGTCACCGGCGCGGAGCTTAGCGCCGCGACTGGGCCATGCTGTTGCAGCAATGCCCTGCGCCGTGCATTGGCGATACGCTCGAATGCACTGTTGTTGGAAGCCGTCGCGGAGATAGGGGGTGTGCCGGAACCGGCAGACATGGTGACAACCCTTGTTAAATCATTACGCTTGGCCTGCTCTACAGAAACATCGTTAACATCTTATTTTCCAAGTTGGCCCATTTTACTGTTCATACACCCCGTCCGTCCGGCGGACGTTGAAGGGATTTCGTTGCCCAGAATGCCGTTCGAATATCGCCATTTGGATGGGCCATGAGCTATCCCGCTGCCGCTTCGGAACGAGTGTTGTCCAGTCGAGCGCGCCGTCAGAACGCGCTGTCGCTGCTGTTTTTCCTGTGCGCGGCGTTCGCGCTCCTGCTTCGCTTTACGGTGTCGCCGCAGGTGATGAACATGGTCGTCGACTATACGGCCCAGGGAGGCTCGTTCTACGAAAAGCTGCATTTCGGCACCTATGCGATCATCCTGCTGCTTCCTATCGTTCTTTTCAGCCGACCGTTTCTGCTGCACGGCGATGAAATTGGAATATTCAAGGCGTTGATCCGCTATTCGGTGCTGATGTTCGCGCTGGTGCCTTATCTGTTCGTTACCGGCCGTGCGGGCTCCTCCGGCTTCATCATCGATACCTATCTGGTGGCCGGCGCCACAGGCCTGTTGATGCTGGCATTGAATGCAGAGGTGCGGCGGGCGTTGGGAGACGTCGTGCTTGGAATGGCGGTCCTGAGCGCTGTCATCGGCACCATCGAGGCGGTGACTCAACATCGGTTGTTGCCCTATGGCTTGAACGAACTGCAATTCAGGCCAACTGGCCTGTCGTCCCATCCGCTGGCACTGGGCGCGCTCTGCGCCACAAGCATTGGATTCGTGCCGCTGACGCACTGGCGCATCTGGATGCGGGTGATGGCGATCTTCCTGTTGTTCATCGGTTGCGCTGCGTCAGGCGCTCGCGCTGCGCTGATGCTCGCCACGGCGGAAATTCTCATTCTGCTACTGTTCGTGCCCTGGCCAGGCCTATCGCTCAAATACGAGCGGCAGGCCAAATTTTTCGTACTGATGTTCACCGTCGCCGGTGGCGCGGTGCTCGTAGCTGTACTGTTTGCGGGCGGTCTGCTGAATCGGTTCAGCAACACCATCTTCGACGAAAACTTCATGGCCCGGGTGACCATTTACCAGGTATTCGGACTGGTCAGCTGGAACGACATCCTGTTCGGCATGAACGTTGACGACCTGCTGGCGATCGTCAGGCAGAAGCTGCATCTGCCCTACATCGAAAGCGCGCCTGTGGTAATTATCTTGCTCTTCGGCCTGCCCATAGCCCTGCTGTTTACAGCGCTGATATTCTGGTTTGTCTTCCGGCTGCTGCGCGGGGCGCCGCTGCCCGCATGGATCGGCACCATAACGTTCTTGCTTGCCGCGCTGTCGAACAACGCGCTTTCGTCAAAAACGCCGGACATGACGATCATCGTGGTGTTGCTGCTTGCCTACAGGGACCAGTCTTCGGTCGCTGCATTGAAGCCGACTGAGATCCGTTAAGCACGGGCCTCGGATCCGCTCAGCCGGCGCTGTCCACGACCTCGACACGGCCCGCGCGGTTGAGCGTGTGAATGCCGGACCGAGCCCATGCCGGCCCGGGGTCGATTGGGCGGGGCAGTTCGAAACGGACGTCGAAATCGTCAAGCCGATCCAGCCGCATCAAGCCGAGGCCGCCACCATAGGCTCTCGAGCCGTTTTGCACCGGCAGCAGCGAGCCCTCCCGGCGGATAAAGGCGCCGCCAGGCCGAGTGGCCGAGTGATCGACGGCGACCGGATTGAGCGCGTGCGCAGCCCACGGCCCACGCAATGCCGGGGCGGAATAGACGGCCATTGTGTCGGACGCGCTACCGTGACCGAACCGCTCAGTCCCCAACAGCCAGAAGCGGCCGTCGGATTCGAGCAGCGTGGCGTCGTTGAAGTCCCTGTCCGCGATCAGCACCGTATCGCGTACCCAGCGATCCGGAAACTGCACGGCACGGTAGAGCACCAGTTCGCGCGCCGTAGCGCTTTCAGGGATCATGAATATCTCACCGGAGTGAGCGAACACCTGCGGATATGACAGGTGATGCGCTTCCTCCAGCACCATTTTCGGGACGCCGAAAGTGCCGTCGGTGCCAAGTTCCGCGACAGAAATCACCCCGCGGCCGGTGGCGTAAGGAAACTCCTCGACAAAAAGATAGTGGCGGCCATCGCGTTCGAGAACGAACGGATCGGCGTAGAATCGCTGTCCGTCATCGGCAAGCACGGTGAAGGGCTTGCCATCCAGCTGTCCGGTTTCGGCGACGCCTGGACCATCGATCAGCCGGTAAGCAACCTGCCAATAGAAGGGGCGCCGGCCACGTCGCAGTTTTTGCACGGCGCGGTCGACCAACCCCCTGCCGAAAAAGGGCAGATAGTACCTGATAAATCCGCCTTTCTGCAGGGGCGGCGCCGGGCTCTCGGCAATCGGCGCAAGTTTGCCCGTGGAGAATCGGGCGACACATTGGGCAATCAGGGAGATGGCGCCGGCGAGCAGGTCGTTGCTGGTTCGGGACAGCCAGAGCCGATCGCTGATCATCGGCCGCGCCCTGGCGACGGCAACGCCGTCGAGGCGCGCGGTGAGTTCTGGCAAACGCCCGCTCGCCAGCATCTCGGTCATGCCCGCGGCAAGGCTGCTGTGGCCGCAAAATTCGAGCGTCAGGACAGGCGTGCCCCGTCGTGCGGCGGTAGCGGTGAGATCGACTATAAGATCGACTGGGCCGGTGTCGCCGGACGGCAACGGCTCGGAACGGCTCGCCAATGAGGGGCCGAAGCGCCGGCCCTCGAGCGCCAGCACATTATCCATCATGCGCGCATTGGGTTCAGGCGCCGGCGCGCGGCAACTCGAAACCGCATGTCCAGCCACACTCAACCGCGCCAGAAGCTCATTTTCCCAGCGCCGGGATGCGTCGGCGTGGCCGATGATTAAAATATTAGCCAATCCAATATATTCTTTTTCAAGACTACTGCCATAGAACACTTGTCAGCCCAACCTTTCACAAGAGTTAAGCCGGGAGAACGCGGCCTTGGTTATTAATCATATATTAAGAATTGAGATCACGAAGGCGCTTCCCGGCGCTATTATGGCTCTTGCGGGCAATAGTCGGCATGTCCCGAAGGCTGCAGGCGACCAGGATCAGCAATGAACGTCCTTTCACGTCCAAAACTGCCGTCCAGGCAGAAACTGCTGATCGTGTTCGGCACGAGGCCGGAGGCACTCAAATGCTTTCCAGTGGCGCGTGCGGCCCTTGCTCATTCAGGCTTCATCACCGAAATATGCATCACCGCCCAGCATCGTGAAATGGTCGACCAGGTTGTCGAGCTGACCGGCCTGCCTGTGCATCACGATCTCAACATCATGCAACCCGGCCAGTCGCTGTTCGATGTGACCTCGCGCGTGCTCCTGGGCATGGCCGAGGTGCTGGACAAGGCGAAGCCCGATATCGTCATGGTACAGGGCGACACCACCACGGCAATGGCCGCGGCTCTGGCTGCCTTCTACAAGCGTATCCCGGTCGCTCATGTCGAAGCAGGATTGCGCAGCCACAACATCAACTCGCCGTTTCCTGAAGAACTGAACCGCAAGATTGCCGGCGACATCGCCACCTGGCATTTTGCGCCGACCGTTCAGGCTCGCGACAACCTCATCGCCGAAGGAAAGGCCGAAAGCACCATCTTCGTGACCGGTAACACGGTGATCGACACGCTGTTGCACTTTTCAAGCGCGATCGATGCCGACAGGCTGATGAACGCGAAGCTCGCTGCCCGCTTCCCGTTCCTCGATCCTTCCAAGAAAATGATCCTCGTCACCGGCCATCGCCGCGAGAATTTCGACGGCGGTATCCAGCGCATCTGTACGGCGTTGAAGGGATTGGCGGCGCGCGGAGACGTGCAGATCGTCTACCCTGTCCATCCAAACCCCAATGTGCGCTCGGTGGTCAACGCAGAGCTGGAAGGCGTGCCGAACATCCATCTGGTCGAGCCGCAGGACTATCTGCCCTTCCTGTACCTGCAGAAGCAGAGCTATCTGGTGCTTACCGATAGCGGCGGCGTGCAGGAAGAAGCGCCGTCGCTCGGCAAGCCGGTGCTGGTGATGCGCGAAAATACCGAGCGACCCGAGGGGGTCGTGGCCGGCACCGCCCGTCTTGTCGGCACCGATGTCGAGAAAATCCTGTTCAACGCCAATCGCCTGCTCGACGATCAGGCTGCCTATCGCGGCATGGCGGAACGACACAACCCATATGGCGATGGCCGGGCCAGTAACCGGATTGTTGAGGAACTGCTGCATCATGGCTGAAATCAAGACCGTTTCCGTAATCGGCATGGGCTATATCGGCCTGCCGACCTGCGCCATTTTCGCCAGCCGCGGGCTCAATGTCATTGGCGTCGATGTCAACGGAGCGGTGGTCGAGAAGGTCAACCGCGGTGAAATCCACATCGTCGAGCCGGACCTCGACGGCCTGATCCAGAAGGTCGTGGCGAACGGCAAGCTCATGGCCTACAGCACGCCACAGCCGGCGGACGCCTATATCATCGCCGTGCCGACCCCGATGACCCACGACCATAAGCCGGACGTGACCTACGTGCTCGCGGCGGCACGAAGCATCGCCCCGGTGCTGAAGCGGGGAGACCTTGTGGTGTTGGAATCGACATCGCCGGTGGGAACTACGCGTATCATGACCGGGCTGCTTGCCGAGCTGCGGCCTGATCTCAAATTTCCTGTCCAGCATGGCGAAGACGCCGATGTGCTGGTCGCCTATTCGCCCGAGCGCGTGCTGCCGGGAAAGGTGCTGACCGAGCTGATCAACAACGATCGCTCGATCGGCGGATTGTCCCGCAAATCGTCCGAACGGACCGCGGCACTCTATTCGACCTTCGTCACCGGCGACCTGTTCATGACAACGGCCGAAAGTGCCGAGCTGGTGAAACTGACGGAGAACGCGTTCCGCGACGTCAACATCGCCTTTGCCAACGAGCTTGCCGCCGTGTGTCAGGACCTGTCGCTCAATGTATGGGAAGTGATCGATCTCGCCAATCGACACCCTCGCGTGAACATCCTCCAGCCGAGCCCGGGCGTTGGCGGTCACTGCATTGCGGTCGATCCATATTTTATTATCGACGCCGCACCCAACAGCACGCGGCTGATGGCTTCGGCACGCCGGATCAATTCCGAGCGGCCCATGTCGGTGGTCAGGGATATCGAGGCCTTGCTCGACCCCTCCCGCAAACAGACGATCGCCTGTCTTGGCCTCAGCTTCAAAGCCAACATCGACGACTTGCGCGAGAGCCCGGCCGTCGAGGTGGTGAAGCTTCTGTCCGATATCCCCAATGTGAAGATCATTGCGGCTGAACCCAACACAAATTCGCTGCCGCATGAGCTCGAGGGCAGGGGCATCGTGTTCACCGACGCACTTTCGGCCATCGACAGGTCCGATATCGTCGTCCTCCTGGTCGATCATCGGCAATTCAATCTGGTCGACCCCGAAGCGCTCAAGGACAAGAAGCTCGTCGATACGCGGGGTCTGTGGACGTGGCGCAAGGCACGCAAGCCCGACGCCCGCATCGAAGGCAAGAAACCAGAGGTCGCACAAGTGACGCTTGCAAGGGAGCAGGCTGCATGAACGCGCACGCCCCGGCATGGGCGCAGCATACCCTATTGGCGTCACGGCGCCGGGAGTTCCTTGGCGCACCTATCCATGCGCTGACTATGGCAGAGACGCTGGCTATCGCCGACGAGGCGATGACGCTGCGACGGCCGCTGCATCATGTGGTCGTGAACGTCGCCAAGCTGGTGACCATGCGCCAGAATGCCGAATTGCGCGAGGACGTGGCCGGGGCGGACGTGGTCAATGTCGACGGCATTGGCGTGCTTTGGGGTGCACGTCTGTGCGGCGTCGCGCTGCCCGAGCGGGTGGCGGGCGTCGACATCATGATCAATCTGCTGAGCCTCTGCGCGAAGCGTGGATTCAGGCCGTATCTGCTGGGGGCCGAACAGCACGTTCTCGACGCGGTTGTATCGAGACTTGCCAGGGACCATCCGAGCCTCTGCATAGCGGGAATGCGCAACGGCTATTTCAAGCCGGAGGACGAGGCCGGAATCGTCGCGGCGATCAACGCCTCGGATGCCGACTGCCTGCTGGTGGCCATGCCGACACCGCGCAAGGAACGCTTTCTCAAACGCTACCGCGATGAACTCGCCTCAAGCTTCGTGATGGGCGTGGGCGGCAGTTTCGACGTCTATGGCGGCAAGGTTGCCCGTGCGCCGAAGCTGATACAAGCGGCCGGACTGGAGTGGCTGTTCCGCGTCGTCCAGGAGCCGCGACGCTTGTGGCGCCGCTACTACGACACGAACACTGCCTATGCGGGACTGCTGTGCCGGGAGTTCTGGGAGCGTCGCTGGCGCCGAAACGCCGGTTTATAGTTTCGCATTCCCCCACAAAACAGGCGTTGGCCCTGGACTTCGCTTTACGCGATCCGTAGCCGCGCCCGCAGCTGCGCGACGAATTGCGTCGCTGCCACGGGGTGGAACAACGAGGTCAGCCCGAAGAAAACCGCAGCGCCGGCAGTGCCGCCGGCGATAAGAGAGAAGATTGCCGGCACGTCGCCGGCCACCATGCTGGCAAGCTTGGCGGCCACCCCCGTGCTGAGCGAGATGATCACCGAAACACCGATGTCGCGCCACGGCACCGGCACCGGCGTAAGCCGCTCGCTGATGATGATGCAGGTTATGGAGCCCACCACCGAGCCGCCCGCAAGCGCCAAAGCGGCGCCGATCTCCGCCATCGGGGGGATCAACAGCAGGGATAATGCGATTGTTGCCACCGAGCCGAAGAGATTGGCGATGATCAGCAGCCACGGCCGCTTGTGCGCGTGCACCACGACGCCGTAGACGAAGCTGGTGAGGTTGGCGCACAGCACGCTGAAGGCAATGATCGGAAACAGCAGGCCGAAGCGGCCGTGATATTGCGAAGGCAGCATGAGCTCGGTGATATCGCTGCTGAGCGCGACCAGCATCGCTGCAATCGGCAGGCAAAGCCGCATCATCAGCGCCATCAGTTGCGACAGCAGCCGGCCCGACGCCGCGGGCCCATCCTCGTCGAACCGGCTGACCACCTCGGGAAAGGCGCCCATGTTGATGGCGTTGGCGACCATGTCGATCGGCTGGCGGGCCAGCGCATAGGCTGCGGCGAAGATCGCCACAGCGCTGGCGTCGTAATAGATCTTGAGGAACAGACGCTCCGCGCTGTTGAGCCCGAAGCCTACCAGCGCCATGATGATCAGCGGCACACCGAGCGCAAAGAAGTCCCTGTGGGTGAAGCGCGGCGGACCGGTAACGAGCCGTCGCGATGCCATGGTGCCCGCCACGATGCCGGCAATCAAGGCGCCGAGGCTCGAGCCGAGCGATACCGTCAGAAAGCTATCCTGAAAGACAAGGATGGCGCCGATCGGCAATGCGAGTTGCAGCAGGGCACGCAGGGCTTCTAGCATCGAATAGACCGAATGGCGCTGCTGCATCTGCAGCACGGTCAAGGCGAAGCGGCTGATGGACCCGGCGACCAGATAGCCGCAGACCGCGATCGCGAACTCGACCCAGCGTTCAGGCACGATCACCGCAGACGCGCCTACCGATATGACCAGCGCCAGTGCCGTCGTGGCAAGCAACACCTGCCCGGCTAGCATCAGGCTGCCGCGGCTGACTTCGCCCTTGCCGCCCAGCCTGAGCAAGGCGATGCGCAGCCAGTTGGTGACGGCAATGTCGGTCATTTCACCGACGGTCACCACCAGGGTGAGCAGGCCGTACTCGGTCTGGTCGATCAAACGCGTCACGACGACCAGCAGGAGCAGCGCCGAAATTCGCGTCAGCAGGATCGCCGGAGCATAAATGAGCGTGGAACGGAGCAGCAAGGGCGTGTCCCTGGAAAACTCACCTTCGACTAGCCGCCGACTGGCGGAAAATCCAGCGCGACGACGGCGAAGGGTGAACAGATTCAGTTTGAACTAAAAGATTTACCGTAAACCTTATCGGGAACGTTTGCTTTGCAGTTACCCGGTCTGTGTTATTTAGAGTACCATCATGTTGCAGCGCCTCATATCCGATCGAAAAATACATGTCCTGGTCGCGACGCCGTCGGGCGTTTCGGGGCAAGGCGGCATCGACCGCATCATGGGGGCGTTGAAGCAGGAGTTCGAACGGCAAGAAATCGCCGACATCGATGTGTGCTTCCTTGCCAGCCGTGGCCCGGGGCATGTCGGACTTTCGATCTTCTATATGCTCGGCTTTTGCTTACGGATGCTTAAAGCACGTCTGGCTGGACGCGCCGATGTCATTCATATCAACATCTCAGTTTCCGGCAGCACCTACCGCAAGATGGTGATCGCCTCCTGCGCACGGCTGCTGTCGATACCTTATGTCCTGCATCTGCACGGGGCGCAGTATCAGACATTCTGGAAAGCCGACCGCGGTTTCATAAGCCGCCGTATCAAAGCCCTGTTCGAGCATGCCGATCGGGTGATCGTTTTGGGCAGGCTTTGGCGCGATTTCGTCGCCAGCCGGGCGCCGGGCGCAGCCGGCAATATCGTGATCGTGCCCAATGCGACCGAAGTCCCGTCGCTGGCGCATGTCGGCGGCGGCGACCATGTGCATATCCTGTTCCTGGGCCGCATCGGCGACCGCAAAGGCGTACCGCAATTGCTGGAGGCACTGCACAGCATGAGCTCTGTCAAGAATTGGCGCGCCACGATTGCCGGCGATGGCGAAGTCGAGGCGGCACGGGCAAAGTCAGCCGCGCTGGGGATTGCAGACAGGATCGCCTTTCCGGGTTGGGTGGGACCTGACGATGTCGCATCGCTGATCTCGTCGGCCGATATTCTGGTTCTTCCCTCCTTCGCCGAAAATCTGCCGATGTCGGTGATCGAAGGCATGGCAGCCGGTTTGGCGGTGGTGGCGACCCCGGTTGGCGCGGTCGAAGACATAATCACCGACGGGCAATCCGGGCTGCTGGTGCCGCCAGGCGATGTTACTGCGTTG
Organism: Mesorhizobium sp. WSM4830; assembly: GCF_055811495.1. Taxonomy (NCBI): domain Bacteria; kingdom Pseudomonadati; phylum Pseudomonadota; class Alphaproteobacteria; order Hyphomicrobiales; family Phyllobacteriaceae; genus Mesorhizobium; species Mesorhizobium sp. WSM4830. The sequence goes on from NZ_JBVVQI010000012.1 coordinate 76,665, forward strand.
ACCGAGGCGCTGAGCCGCCTCGCGGAGAACCCGGCACTGAGGGCAAGGCTTGGTGCCGGTGCCATGGCCGTGCATCGGGAACGGCTTGAGCTCGCCCCGTTTGTCGGCGCAATCTGCGATGTCTGGCGGTCGGCGGCGTCAAGCCGTCAACCGGTCAAGCGCTGAGGCCGACGATCGCGGCGGCGCTTCGAGCCTGAATTCGCGGTGGAATATCTCCAAATTCAACAGCGCCCATATCAGCTTTTCGTGGTCGGCAGCACGCGTGGTGTGTTCCGAGACGATTTGATCAAGCTGTTTCGGACTCAGATAGCTGCGAATGACGGAGTGAGGCGAGCAAAGATGGTCATGCACGTAGTTCCTCATCGATCCGCGAAACCATTCGGCGACCGGTACCTTGAACCCGACCTTGCGGCGGCTGAGAATTTCCTCCGGGAGGATATTGGCCATGCTGTCGCGCAGGATCTGCTTGCTGTGCAACCAACCCAGCCTGTAGCGATCGGGCAATTTGCTGACGAACGAAACTAGGTCGCGATCGAGGAACGGCATTCTCCCTTCGATCGAACCGGCCATCATCATGTGATCGCCTCGTTCCAGGAGATTGTCAGGCAGCCACGATGTCTGATCGAAAAACAGCACGCGGCGAAGATGGGAAGCCGTGGCGCTTGACGAGAACGGAAAGTCGTTGCGCTCATAACGGCGATTTGCGGACGCACCGATCAGGCAAGCGCCCTGCTGCGCCGAAACGGCTCCAAACCAGGAGACCATCCGGGCGGCAAAGTCCCTTTCGCCCGCGGTGCGGGCAAACGTATCGACCTTGGCCGACGCGCCCGGCATGGCGCGTACCAAAGGGGAAAGGACATAATCGTGCAGCGAGGCTGGAACAAGCGACTGGTAGATCCCGGCCAGTGATTCCGCGCGATGCTTGGGATAGCCGCCGAGAATCTCGTCGGCTCCTTCTCCGCTGAGCACCATCTTGACGTCCTGGGAGGCGCGCTCCGACATCAGGTAAATTGGAATATCGCTGCTTTGCGAAACAGGTGCGCCGCGTTGGCGAACCATCGCCGGCAGGTGATCCATCAGATCGCCTGGCTGGATGACAAGTTCGCAATGATCGGTCTTGAAATGATCGGCAACGCGCCGGGCGAATGCAAGTTCGCTATAGGCTGCGTCGTCGAACCCGACGGAAAACGTGCGAATAGGTGTGGCGCTGTGCCTGGCCATCAGCGCGACGATAGCCGAGGAGTCGAGCCCTCCTGAGAGAAAGGCACCAAAAGGTGCATCGCTGCGCATCCTGATCTCGACGGAATGGTCGAGCAGTTCCAGAAATCGCCGCTTGGCGGTTTTTTCGTCGATCCGCTCGGTCAGGGCCGCCTGGTCCGGAGGCGTATAATAGCGCGTTTCCTTGACTACCCCTTGCGACCAGACGGCATAGCTTCCGGGATTGAGCTTGCGGATCTGTTTAAAAAGCGTGCGTGGTCCCGGCACATAACGCCAGTTCAGATACTCGTGCACAGCATCCAGATCGAGTTGCTGCGCATCTTGCTGCGACGACAACAATGCGTTGATCTCCGAGGCAAACAGCAGCAATTTTTCGCTTTGCATGAGGTAAAGCGGCTTTTCCCCGAAGGGATCCCGGGCGAGGATCAATTCCTGCCTCTGAGCATCCCAGAGTGCAAAGGCGAACATGCCGCTCAGCCGGTCGAACATGGACAAGTGCCACTGATCGTAGGCTCGGAGCAGCACCTCGGTATCGGAGCGCGTTCGAAAATGATGGCCAAGGCCGATCAGTTCCTGGCGCAGCTCGATGTAGTTATATATCTCGCCGTTGAAAGTTATTTTGAGACGACCGTCCTCAATCTGCATCGGCTGGTTCGACTCAGGCGCCAAGTCAATGATCGCCAGGCGGCGATGGACCAATGCCAATTGTTGCTCGCCGGTATTCAGGTCCAGTATCTCGGTGCCTTCGGCATCGGGCCCGCGATGCCGCAATGCGTTTGACATTCTGGCGGCCCGCTCTTGTGGATTTTTAGCCCTTCGACCGATCCATCCGGCAATTCCACACATTGTTCCCCCTAGGCGCGCATTCCTCACTTCAGTACAACAAATGTGTTAAACACTTCGTGCCAATACAACCCGACCGGGAGAAAGCTGCCCCAGGCCGTTCCTCGATCGAGCCTGGCGGTCAGGGGTTGCGACCGGTTGTTCGCTGGTGAGGGCGAGTGACGGCACCTATGGCAGGCCCAATACCTGCAGCATCTCGGGGTCGGGAACCGGGGGACCATCGGGCGGGATGAGGCTCATCCCATAGGGATTGGAGAACTCCCAGACAGACCATGGGATCGCGAAGCGTTCGGCCTCTCGGCGCACTGCCTTGAGATAGCGAGAACGGTCGGCCTCAAAGGCGCCCATGCGGCCGTCCGCGGACATGAGGATAGCGCCGAATTCGCCCATGAAAAGCCGCCGGCTGGGAATGCCATGGCCTTCAGCCCAGTCGACAGCCTGGCGAAAGCTCGCCTCCAGTTGGCTCTGGCCCCAGTTCTGCTCGAAATATTTCGCGATTGCTTGGCGCGCGGTGGCCATGTTCATCATCTGCTCGACCCGGCTCAAGCCGGCAGCTTCCATCCGCGCTCTAAGGGTTTCGGTCACCACTTCGGGTGTACTGCTGTCGGCCGGCCAGGGAAGTCCCGAAGCAAAGCTGATTGTGTCATCGGGCCGCTGGTGGGTGAAGCTGTGCGGCTCATACATATGGAAGCTGTAATAGAGGTTTGGGTCATCAAAGCTGGGGCTGAGGTTGACCAATCCGGCAATGCTGCCGCCGCAGGCGCCGGTTGCAACGATGGTAAGTTCGCTGCTGACCGCTCGAATGTCGTGGACGGTCCCTGCCATGATCCGCTGCCAGTCATCGCTGCCGCTCGCATCGCAAGGGTAGTATGCGGGCTCGTTGTAAGGTTCGAGGGCGACTTTGTCGGTGCCTATCTTGACCAGCATGGCGGCGACCGCCACAACCATTTGACGATAGCGGGCGACACCCTCGCTGTCGGCGCCGCCATAGATCATCTCCATGCTGTAGTCGGGAACCTGAGTGACGCCATGCAGGTCGAAAACCACCTTGAGGCCGGTCGACGTGATCCGCTCGACGGCGGCGGCAAGTATGTCCAGCGCCTGCTGCCGCTTGGCGTCCCCGCTGGCAAGCAGCGGGCCGGGATCGACGCTCAGCCGGACGAAGTCGAAGCCCATCGATCGGATGTGGGCAAACACCTCCCCGGCCGGCCAGTCGGTGAGCGGCCTGCTTTCCGCAAGCCACTCCTTTTCGCTGCGATAGGGCGGCCAAACGTAGGTTCCATCTTTGTCCACCGGCGACCAGTTGAGCCACTGATGCACGCCAACGCCGCGCTTGAGAGGGATGGGCGCTGCGTCGGCAGCGACAAGCAAGGCGAGCACCCAGGCAACAACATACACCGCTTTTTGCATCGCTCCCTCCGCATGCTCGCGGGAGATATTAACCGCAACGAACGGGAAAGAAGATTGCCGGCCCGCAGCTTTTCGACGGCATGGTATACAAGGACCGAAACGTTGACGGGGCGTGCATGAGAATCGGCTGGTACATCAACCGATTGCGCAGCATGGGACCGGCCGAGGTGCTGCACCGGCTGGGCGAGCAACGTCGAAGGATCGCGTCGCGCCGCCGCGATGATGGGTGGGAGCGCTATCCATCGCCGCAGTTGCACCCGGTGCTGCCCGGATTTCGCCATGCTGCGCTGGCAGCGACCGACGCTCAACGGCAAGCCATAGCGGCGGCCGCGCAAGAGATGCTTCACGGCCGGTTTTCGGCACTCGGGCGGACATGGCCAAAGCGTGAGCCCGATCTTTTGTTTCCTGCTGAGCTTTGGCGTCTTGATCCGATGACCGGCAGGCTTTGGCCTGGCCCCGAGGCTCATACTTTCGATATTGATTTTCGCGATGGCGGCGACCTTGGCGATATAAAATATGTCTGGGAGATCAACCGGCTGCAGCAATTGCCAGTACTGGCTGCACATCTGCTCCTCAGCGAGGACAATCGATCCCGGAGTGCCATCGAGGCGGCAATCGGCAGCTGGCATTCCGCCAATCCGCCGTTCCGAGGCATTGGCTGGGCTTCCGGCATCGAAGTAGCGCTGCGAGCCATCAGCCTGATCGTCACCCTTGACCTTGTCGGTGACCGGCTTGACCCGGCGACGCTGCGGAAAGCCGGTGAGATACTCGCGGCAAGCGCCTATTGGCTGCCGCGGTTTCCGTCGCGATATTCCTCCGCCAACAATCATCTCGTCGCAGAGTTGGCTGGCGAATATCTGGTCGGCCTGGCGCTCGGGGCCGGATCCGAAATCGCCCGCGGCGCCCTCTTGAATGAGACGCAGAAGCAGATTCTTGCCGACGGCGCCGGTGCCGAGCAAACGCCGACCTATGCAGCTTTCAGCGCCGAACTCATCTTGCTGTGCGCCGCAGCGGCACGCCAGGCAGGAACGCCGTTTCCCTCGGCCGTCGAAGCGCGTCTGGGCGCCTTCGCCAATTTCGTCGGCTGGCTGCCACAGAAAGCCGCCCGCTTCGGCGACGACGATGAGGGCCATGTGCTGAAGCTGGGCGACGAGCCGAACTATGTCCGATCCGTCGCGGCCGCCATCCACGGCTTACTGGGGACGCCGGGCAACGCGCCGGAGCCCGACGATTTTCGTTCGCTTTTCTTTGGTGCGCCGTCGGGCCCGACGCCCGCGGTGCATGGCTTGCAGACATTCACGCAAGGCGGGCTCTCCGTCTGGCGCGGAGCAATGAATGGCCGCAATGTCGAACTGACGTTCGATCATGGACCGCTCGGCTATCTCTCGATAGCGGCGCACGGCCATGCCGACGCGCTGTCGCTCACCCTGTGCATCGACGGTGAGCCGGTGCTGGTCGATCCCGGCACCTGGCTCTACGGTTCGGGAGGCGCATGGCGCGACTGGTTCCGCTCCACACCGGCGCACAACACGCTGAACATCGAGGGCAAGAGCCAGAGCACCATCGCTGGAAATTTCAACTGGTCGCACAAGGCAGTCGCAGCGCTGGCGGAGAGCAAGCCGGGGATGCACTGGAGGCTGAGCGCCCGGCATGACGGCTATCGAAGCCGCTTCGGCGTCGTGCATCAGCGCACTTTGGCGCGCCGGGCCGATGGCATCCTCATCACCGACCAACTGCTTGGCGGCAGGCGCCAGTCCGAGATCGTCTTCCAACTGGCCGCCGGCCTCCATGCCGACCGGCACGAAAAGACGGTCACGGTATTGCGCGGCGACGAGGCACTGTTGGCCATCCGCTTTCCTGATGCTGCGCTCGATATCGGCGCCGGCGGTGACATGCCGGGCCAAGGCGGTTGGGTTTCGCTGCGTTTTGGCACCAGGCAGCAAGCCGAACGCCTCGCCTGGCACGGTGAAGTGGGCGAAGCCGGGATCGATATCCATCTTGCCCCAATTCACCCGCCGCAACGGCAAAAACCGCCGCCAACGTAGAGTTGCCGGGCGAGTTCCAGCCGTATTCGACATTAATTACGTTTGGACATTTAGCGGTTTCGTTACCGTTGATCTGTTAGTCTCGCACCATCCAGCCTGCTTTGCCCGCTGCGTCCGCAACAGCCACTGGTTGCAGGCGGCGTTGCGAGTTTGGCGGGAATTTTGTGCTTTGCTATTCGCCAGATCGCCTTCTTACGACCCCAGACTGCCTTCTTACGACCAGGAGCCGCTGCAACGATGTTTTCCGAATTTGTCCGAGCGATTGTGGAAAAGCTTTCGAACGTCAATCTGACCACGCTCGGCCTGCTTCTCCTAACCGCTCTGGGCAGCGCGGTGATCGCCTACTGGCGAACTGCCGAACATAAGTCCCTCAGGGACTTTTTCGACTTCGCCTTCCCACAGGAAGTCATCCTGCACCCGTCGGCGCGAGCCGACGCCCTGTTCTGGATCACGAAACGAGCGATGATGCCTTTCCTGCTCATTCCTGCCGGCGTCACCTTCGTCGTCGCGGTGGGCTATGGCACACGCGAGGCAATTGGCTGGCTCCTTAACATCCACGCGCCGCTTCTCGGCGGCCCGGCGGGACCGGTGACGATCGTCATCTTCACCGCAACCATGCTGGTCGCCTATGATATTTCATACTACCTCTACCACGTCGCCCAGCACCGCTTCCCGTTCCTGTGGGAATTGCACAAGGTACATCATTCGGCCGAAGTGATGGTGGGGATCACCAAGGACCGGGTTCATCCGCTAGACGATCTGATGAACCGTATGTGGGATGGCGTCATCCCGGGCATCTGCTTCGGCATCTGGAGCCTGATTGCACTCGATCCGGTAGAGGTCGCTATCTTCGGCATCAACGTCTATGTCATCCGCAACATCCTGATGATGGATTTTGTTCGCCATACGCATCTCAAGATCTCGTTCGGCCCGTTGAACAACATCATCCTGTGTCCGCACTGGCACCAGGTGCATCACAGCATCGACCTACGTCACTACGATAAGAATTTCGGCCTGCTTTTTTCGTTCTGGGATCGCCTGTTCGGAACGCAGTTTGTCCCGGAGCCGGATGAAGACCTGAAATTTGGCCTAGTCGACCGCGACGTGCGCGATTACCAGTCGCTCTTTGGGCTCTACATCCTGCCGCTCAAGAAGATGGCAAGGCATGTCATGCGACTGTTTCACAGACGGCCCAATGTGGTCGCGCAGCCACAGGACAGTTCTCCTTCATGAACACCGCTGTTTCCATCGACGTCCTAGGCGCGGAGCGCCTGGAAATCGTCCGTTCGGCGGATCGCCTGGCTGCGGTCGAAGCCGCTTGGATGGAGCTTTGGCATCGTACCGACGGGCTGATCTTTCAAAGCCATGCCTGGATTTCGGCATGGTGGAGTACCGTACAACGCCGTGACCAGCGCGCGTTGCGGATCGGCCTGGTCTGGAAGGGCGAGAGACTCGTTGCTGTCGTTCCGCTGGCGATCGGCAGGCGCAGGGGGCTGCGGTTTCTCGAATGGGCGGCCGGCAGCTATACCGACTATGGGGATATTCTCGTCGCTCCGGAATGCTCGTTGTCGGCGCTGCAGGAGCTGTGGACCCAACTCTGCGATGCAGGTGGCTTCGATCTGGCCTTGATCAGTCGTCTCTCGCCGGATGCGGCGGCCCGCAAAATTTTCACGCCGGGAGCTTCCGCCGGCATCAGGCTCCGTCACTTTCACCGAACGGAAGTCAGCTATCGCGTTGCCGGACAATGGGAAAGCGGAGCGGCATGGTTGGCGGACCAGTCGAAAAAGACGCGCCAGAACTATCGGCGCGGCATCAAAGCGCTGGAAGAAGCCGGAGAGGTGAGATTTCGCCTGCTTGCGCCCGACGAGCCGCTGCAACCGGTACTGGAACGCCTCGCGGCCTTGAAGCGGAAATGGCTGACCGAGCGCATGCGTGAGTCAGACCTCTTCGAAGAGGGCGTGCCGGTACTCGCCGCGCTCGTCGGCGCGTTGGCGCGCGCCGGCGTGCTGCATATCTTCGTCCTCGAATGCAATGGCGTAATGGTCGCGGTGTCGATCAACTTCGTCCAGCACGACGTGATGATGGCCTTCGTGACGACGTTCGACCCGGATTTCGGCCGAGCGTCGCCGGGTGTGATCCTGTTGATGGATTACGTGAAGTGGTCAATCGATCACGGCTTGAGCACTGTCGATTTCCTCTGTGGCGCAGAGTCGTTCAAACACAAATTCTCGACGCAGGCGGTTACGCTGGAATCCGTCATCGGGACGCGCACGGCACAGGGTGCACTTGCATCTCTTGCCGATCGTGTCCTTCAGACCGTCAGGCATATGCGCGAGCGTTCATCGGCAGCACCAGAGGGACGTGGTACGCCCACTCAAGCCGAAGCAGCCTTGGAGTAGCGGCCCGCTGGCAAAAAAGCTCAAATGAAGCGCGGTATCGGACCGTTTTGCGGCGTGGTGCGGTCGCCAAGGTCGAGGAAGATTTCGTCGATGTAGCACCATCCCCAACCTTCCGGCGGATCGTAGCCTTCGATGACAGGATGGCCGGTTGCCCGAAAATGCTTGGTGGCATGACGGTTGGGCGAGTCGTCGCAGCAGCCGACATGGCCGCATGTGCGGCAGAGCCGCAGATGCACCCATTGCGAACCGCTCTTCAGGCATTCCTCGCAACCGAGCGCGCTCGGCGTCACGTCGCGAATATCCCCGGCGTGCCTGCATTCGTCTGCCATCATACGCTCCTGATCAGTTGCGGCGCCACGGCGAGACTACCGTTTCGCGCGAGATATTGATGCAGCGCCGCAACCACCTGGGCGCCTTCGCCGACAGCAGCGGCGACGCGCTTGATCGAGCCGGAGCGCACGTCGCCGATGGCGAATACGCCGCCGCGGTTCGTCTCCAGCGCACCACGTTCCTGGCCAATATCCGGCCCGGTGCGAACGAAGCCCTTCGCGTCCAAGGCCAAACCGCATTGCGCCAGCCAGTCGGTGTTCGGGTCGGCGCCAATGAACAGGAAGAGGTGGCGGATCGGACGCAAAGTCTCGGTGTCGCGGTTGCGCCAGCGCACTTTGCCAAGATTGCCGTCGTCGCCTTCCAGCGCCGTGATCTGCGTCTCAGCCAGCACTTCGATGTTCGGCTGTGCCCTGACGCGCTCTACGAGATAGCGCGACATGCCCGCATCCAGGCTGCTGCCGCGCGCCAGCAGCCATACCTTCTTCACATGCGCCGCCAGATAGACGGCAGCCTGGCCAGCCGAATTACCGGCGCCGACCAGGGCTACCTCTTGCCCGGTGCAAAGCCGCGCTTCGATCGGTGAAGCCCAGTAATGCACGGAGGTTCCCTCGAATTGCGCCAGGTTTGCCATGTCAAGACGGCGATAGCGCGCTCCGCTGGCTATCACCACCGACCGTGCCCGCACGGTCTCCCCGCCGCCGACGGCGAGCGTGTAGTGGGCACCGGACGTGTCGGTTGCGCTGCCCAGCAGCTTCGCCTCGTCTGGGATCACCATCTCGACGCCGAATTTCTGCGCCTGGTTGTAAGCGCGCGCCATCAGCGCCATTCCCGAAATGCCGGTCGGGAAGCCGAGATAGTTCTCGATACGCGAGGAGGCGCCCGCCTGTCCGCCAAAGGCACGGCAATCGAGCACGATCGTCGACAGCCCTTCGGAAGCCGCATAGACGGCCGCCGCGAGGCCAGCCGGTCCGGCGCCGACAATGGCCACGTCGTACAGCTTGCCGGAGTCGATCGGCCTCAGCAGGCCGATGCAGCGGGCAAGCTCGTTTTCTCCGGGATTGAGCAGCAGCTTGCCGTTCGGACAGAGCACGATCGGCAAATGGTGGATATCGACGTGGAAGCGTTCGATCAGGGTCCTGGCGCAGGGATCGGTAGCCGAATCGAGAACCCGGTGCGGCTGACCGCTTCGGGCCAGAAAACCTTGCAGCCGCAATACGTCGCCGCTGTCGACCGGTCCGACAATGATCGGTCCGGCTGTGCCGCTCTCGAGCAGGCCGACGCGGCGCAGGATCAGCGCCCGCATGATGCGCTCGCCGAGGTTTGCTTCCTGCACCATCAGCTCTCGCAGCCTTTGTGATGGGATGACGAGCGCCTCGACCGGCTCGACCGCCTCCACATCCACCAGTGAGGGCCTGGCTGAAAGCTGCGCCAACTCGCCGACGAAATTGCCCGCACCGTGCGTGACGATCGTTTCGCGCCGGCCGAAGCTGCCGCCCTGGATGATATCCACCTTGCCGGACAGGACCACGATCAGACCGGGCGCCGGCTCGCCGGCTTTGACGATCTGTTCGCCTGCAGCGTAGGACACGGCTTCGCCGAAACGGCCCATGCGGTCCAGGTCCGCCTCAGCCAGCGCTGGAAACATCTGATCGTGACGGGCAATGGAGGTCGGATTGGCGGACTGAGGCATGGTTCGAACCTATCGCCGGTGTCCGACGGTTTGAAGCGGTTTTTTTGCGGCTTGCGGCCGGTACAAACCTAGCCCCCCTGTCGGTAAACGCTGTGCCCTTCGCTTCGCCGTAACTGACAGCGGCCCGCGCGACGATGTCGTCGCGACGTGCCTCACACTCCGTTGCATCTCCTTGATTTGTTTGATTTGCGCATCCCGGCAAACCCGGCGCATGCTGCTTCAGCCGGCACCAGTCTAAGCCGGCCAGGCCCGGCGCGCCGTCCTGTGTCAAACTCTCGGCCGCCGGGCTTCTGGACAGCAGAAAACGGCCTGCGTCCGCTAGGCGGCTACCTGAAGCACGATCTTGCCGCGCGTGTGCTGCTTTTCGAGCCGTTCCTCGGCCTTGGCGACGTCCTCGAGAGGATAGATTGCCTGCACGAACGGCCTGACCTTCCCGGCGTCGATGAGGCGGCTGATCTCGGCAAGCTGCGCCGCGTTCGGCTTGGTCAAATAGGAAACGCCGCGAGCCCGATGCAGGCGGGCCTTCTCCGCCGATGGTTCGGAAAGCGTTGAGACGAGCGTCCCGCCAGGCTTGAGCACGTCCCACGAGCGGTCCTGTGTTTCACCCCCTACCAGGTCGAAGACGAGGTCGACGTCCTCGACAACTTCCTCGAAGCGCTGGTTCTTGTAATCGACCGCCTGGTCGGCGCCAAGCGCGCGGACGAAATTGAAATCCTGCGCGGAAACGGTCGTCGCGACGAAGGCGCCCGCGGCCTTTGCAAACTGCACCGCCAGATGACCGACGCCGCCGGCGCCACCATGGATGAGGACCCGCTGCCCGGATTTGAGGCCGCCGTGATCGAACAGGCCTTGCCACGCGGTGAGGCCCGCAAGCGGCACGGCGGCGGCTTCGGCGTGGCTTAAGCGTTGCGGCTTCGCCGCCGCCTCCGTTGCCTTGACGACGACGTATTCGGCGTTGCCGCCGCGGTCGTTGCCGAGCATGGCATATAGCGGATCGCCCTTCTTCAGCGTATGGGCCCGCGTGCCGCACAGTTCCACCACGCCGGATACGTCGCGGCCGAGCGTGACGGGCAGATCCGCGCCCGAAGAGCCCTCGCGAACCTTGTAGTCGACGGGATTGACGCTTGCCGCGTAGACCTTGAGCGTGACCTCGTCGTCATGCGGCTGGGGCAGCGGAACCGCGTCCAGCGAAAGAACCTCCGGTCCGCCAAAATCGTGGATACGGACGGCCTTCATAGTAATCATGGCTTGCTCCTCGTCGGGTTTGCAGTCCAGTTCGCCTCTGAACAGTTTCGCCGGCAGGCCGACGTCTATCCAGCCGGCGGTTCGGTCGTGGCAAAGGCCGGCCGACGGTGCGCCGTCAGTGTATCGTTTGCGAATGCTCGCCGCCGGGTTGCGAGATGCCGCTTAGCGCTTCACCGGCTGTCACCGTCTCGCTGTTGGTGGCGAGGTCGCCCAGCGAAACGATGCCGACCAGGCGCTTGTCGCGGTTTAGCACCGGCAACCGGCGCACTTTCAGGTCAGCCATGTTGCGCAGAACGTCCTCTGCGTCTTCGTCTTCGAAGCAATACCTGACCTCGGTGCTCATCACTTCCCGTACCTTGGCGTCAGGTGTCTTGCCTTGGGCGACGCCGCGGATTGCGATGTCGCGATCGGTTACCATGCCGACAAGCCGATCGTTCTCGCCCACCGGCATTGCGCCGGCGTCGAGGCGACCCATCATTTCTGCCGCATCGCGCAGGGTTTGCTGCGGACTGGCGATCTCGACGTCCTTTGTCATGCAGTTGCCGACTTTCATTTTAACCTCCTTTGGTTGCAGGGCCCGCCGCCGGTTTCCATGATGGAAGGGTGAATGAGCGCCAGCGCAAAACGTTCCATGGCAAGACCCGTTTCGAGCGCTTCGCCGAAATCACCCTTGCCATCCTCCACTCCGACCGCCCTTCAGGCGGTCGGCCCGGGAAAAGTTGGTTTCGAAGGAATTTCGGAAGGCGTGCCAGGAGGAACTCCGATCGGCTCCTGGTCCGGCGTCGGAATTGGATCCGGCGAGGGCGGGGGTATGCCTGGAGGTTCTCCCGGCGGAGTCTCCGGCGGGGCAGGCGGCCGGGCCGGCTCCGGATTGGGATTGTCCGGCAGTGGATTCGGGTTGTTCGGATCGGGATTGCTCATCGACCACTCCCCTGACATCTGTGGCCTGATCTCCGCCAGAGCGGGGTGCGGCAGCGGCGAGCAGGCTCTCTTGTCCTAAACCGAGGAGAAGCAAAAGCGTTCCCGCACCCGATGCCAAGCGCGGCGCCAATCTATCGGGCTATCGGGCGGTTCCCAGGCTGGCATACATTCCGTTGGTGCGGAACTGCGTCGGGTTGATGCCGTAGAGGCGGCGGAAGACCTTCGAAAAATAATTGGCATCCTCGAAGCCGCACATGATGGCGACTTCCTTGACCGGCAGGAAATCGGCCTTCGTCAGCAACTTCGCCGCGCGCTGCAGTCGCTGCTGCAGCACGAATTCGGCGGGCGGAAGTCCCTCGCTCTCGGCGAAGCAGCGCGAGAAATGCGCGCGGCTCAGGCCGCTGATCTCGGCGAGATCTGCGACGCGGAGCGGCCTGTCGAGATTGGCCTTGATGTGATCGATGACCGGCTGCATGGCGCTCTCGTCGTCGGTCACGGCATGCGAGCCGAAGACATCATCGTAGAGCGCCATGGCTGCTTCATAGGCGACGGCCGAGGCGGCTCCCGGCGAGACCGCGCCCGTGATCAGGCGCACACTGCAATCAGCCAGATGATCGATCGTCGAGGGCTGCAGCCGCAGCACCGGACCGACGGCGGCAAGGATCGACTTGTGGATGCGCAGTGCCTCCTCGCCGTTCATCGATATCCAGAAGAACTCCCAGCGCTCGTCCTTGGCCAGCCAGTAACGGTGGTTGTGCGGCACGAGAACCAGCAAGGTGTCGCCCTTTTGCATGCGGTAGTTCCGGTTCTCGTAGCGCAATCGGCCGGCGCCGCTGATCGTATGCTGGAGCACGGTAAACGGCGTCTGGCCGCGCTTGCGCCCATCCCAGTCGTAGACCTCGTTCTCGCGCACTTCATAGCCGGTGCTTGTCGGCATGGTGTGTAAGCGCTGGCGCCCGCGCGGCAGCGATACCGTCCTGCCCGCCGGCCCGATGTCGATCAAGTTCCGCAGCACAAAATTACCCCTAAAAGCATAATCCTTCTCTGGTCGCGTGCCGAATAAGGCGCATAATCCCTAGAGAAAAGCAAAAGAAACCGCGGTCAAAGAGCGGATGGGAGGAAGTGCCGGATTCCAGCCTGCATAGCGTGGCAGGCGGGCCAGGCTTCTTTTCGCCGCCTTTGCCCTAGCGTTCGATCAGGTCGAGGTGAGGACTGATGAGTTTCAAGATCGCTATCATCGGTGCGGGAAGCGTCGGGTTCACCAAGAAGCTCTTCACCGACATTTTGTGCGTTCCTGAATTCAGGGATGTCGAGTTCGCATTGACCGATCTCAGCGAGCGCAACCTCCAGATGATCAAGTCGATCCTCGACAGGGTCGTCGAATTCAACAGGCTGCCGACCAAGGTTACGGCAACGACCGACCGCCGTCCTGCCCTCGAGGGTGCCCGCTACATCATCAGCTGCGTTCGCGTCGGCGGTCTCGAAGCCTATGCGGACGACATCCGCATTCCGTTGAAGTATGGCATCGACCAGTGCGTCGGCGACACGATCTGCGCCGGCGGCATCCTCTATGGCCAGCGCAACATTCCGGTGATCCTCGATTTCTGCAAGGATATCCTCGAAGTCGCCGAGCCTGGGGCGAAATTCCTGAACTACGCCAATCCGATGGCCATGAACACCTGGGCGGCGATCGAATATGGCAGGGTCGATACCGTCGGCCTCTGCCACGGCGTCCAGCATGGCGCCGACCAGATCGCCGAAGTGCTCGGCGCCAAGTCGCGCACCGAGCTCGACTACGTCTGCTCCGGCATCAATCACCAGACCTGGTTCATCGACCTGCGTCTCAACGGCCGCAAGATCGGCAAGGACGAGCTTGTTGCCGCCTTCGAGGCGCATCCGGTCTATTCGCAGCAGGAAAAGCTGCGCATCGACGTCCTGAAGCGCTTCGGCGTCTATTCGACTGAAAGCAACGGCCACCTTTCCGAATACCTGCCCTGGTATCGCAAGCGGCCGGACGAAATCACCCGCTGGATCGATATGTCCGACTGGATCCACGGCGAGACCGGCGGCTACCTTCGTTATTCGACCGAAACACGCAACTGGTTCGAAACCGAGTTCCCGCAATTTCTGGAGTCCGCCGCCAGGCCGATAGACCCCGCCAAGCGCTCCAACGAGCATGCCAGCCACATTCTCGAAGCGCTTGAGACGAACCGCGTTTATCGCGGCCATTTCAACGTCAAGAACAACGGCATCATCACCAACCTGCCGCAGGACGCGATCATCGAGTCGCCCGGCTTCGTCGATCGCTTCGGTATCAACATGGCGGCCGGCATTACGCTGCCGGAGGCCTGCGCTGCCACTTGCATTTCCTCGATCAACGTCCAGCGCATGTCGGTTCATGCGGCAATCTCCGGCGATATCGACCTGCTTAAGCTCGCGGTCCTGCACGACCCGCTGGTCGGCGCGGTTTCGACGCCGGAAGAGGTTTGGCAAATGGTGGACGAAATGGTCGTCGCCCAGGCCCGCTGGCTGCCTCAATATGCCGATGCGGTGCCGGCCGCGAAGGAACGGCTTTCGAAATCCAGGGTCAAGACCCGCGAATGGGCGGGCGCGGCGCGGCGCGACGTCCGTTCGATCGAGGAACTACGTGCGGAAAAAACGGCTCTCAAGCAGGCCGTCTGAATTTCGCCAGGACGGATCGCGGCGAGCTTTCGGGAGGATTTTCCGCACCCGTCTGTACATTGTTCGAGGAGAGATGGAGCAGCGTCAACGCGCTCCTGAACAAGAGGGAGGAGAGACGATGAGGAATTTTCGAAACATTGGCATTCTCGCCGGGCTGGCGCTTAGCGTCTCGGCCTCGGCGCTGAACGCGTATGCATCCGAGCCGACCGTGCCGCCGGTGCCCGCGCAATTTCCCGCCGAGGGAAAGATCAAATACGTCGCGCGCGACTCGATCCTGGAGTTCAAGGCACTTCCAGACTACCACGAACCCGATTGGGTCACCGACAAATACGTCAAGGCAGGCAAGCTGCCGCCGGTCAAGGACCGGCTGCCGAAGGAGCCGCTGGTCTTCAAGACCGGCAACATGCCGGACGGCGTCGGCGTCTACGGCGATACGATGCGCCATGTCATCGGCGGCCGGCCGGAGGGCTGGAACTACGGCGCGGGCCAGACGCAAGGCTGGGGCGGCATCGACATCGGCCTTTCCGAATGCCTGACGCGCACCGCACCGCTTTTCCAGGTCGAGGCCAAGGACACGGAGCCGCTGCCTAACCTCGCCAAGAGCTGGGACTGGTCGAAGGACGGCCACACGCTGACGATGCATCTGGTCGAGGGTGCGAAATGGTCGGACGGCGTTCCGTTCAACGCCGACGATGTGATGTTCTACTGGGACGACGAGGTGATCGACCCTAATGTGTCGCCGCTGAACGGCGCGACGCAGGAGACCTTCGGCGTTGGCACGATGCTGAAGAAGATCGACGACTACACCGTCGAGTGGACCTTCAAGGACGCCTTTCCGAAGCAACACCTCTACGCCATGGCTTACGGCAAGTTCTGCCCCGGACCGTCGCATATCCTCAAGCCGCAGCATCCGAAATATTCGAAGAACACCTACGAGCAGTTCAAGAACGCGTTCCCGCCGGAATATATGAACATGCCCGTGATGGGTGCCTGGGTGCCGGTGGCATACCGCCCCGACGACATCATCGTCATGCGCCGTAATCCGTACTATTGGAAGGTCGACGAGAAGGGCAACCAGCTGCCGTATCTCAACGAGCTGCACTACAAATTATCAACCTGGGCCGACCGCGACGTTCAGGCGGTGTCGGGGGCGGCCGACATCTCCAATCTGGAGCAGCCAGAGAATTTCGTCGCCTCGCTGAAGCGGGCGGCGCAAAAGGACGCGCCGGCTCGACTTGCCTTCGGTCCACGGCTGATCGGCTATAATCTGCGGATGAACTTCTCCGCCAACGGCTGGGGCAATCCCGACGAGCGTGGGCAGGCGGTTCGCGAGCTGAACCGCAACGAGGATTTCCGCAAGGGCGTTACCATGGCGCTCGACCGCAAGGCGCTCGGCGACTCGCTGGTCAAGGGTCCGTTCACCGCCATCTATCCGGGCGGCTTCTCCTCGGGTACGAGCTTCTACGACCGGAAGTCGACTGTCTACTATCCTTTCGATCTCGAAGGCGCCAAGGCGGAACTCGCCAAGGCAGGCCTGAAGGACACCGACGGTGACGGCTTCGTCAATTTTCCTGCCGGCACCGCCGGCGGCAAGAATGTCGAGATCGTGATGCTCGTCAACAACGACTACACCACCGACAAGAGCCTCGCGGAGGGCGTCGTCGGCCAGATGGAGAGGCTAGGTCTTCGCGTTGTCCTGAACGGGTTGAACGGCGTCCAGCGCGACGCGTCCATGTATTCCGGCCGTTTCGATTGGATGGTCAGGCGCAATGATGAGGAGCTCACCTCGGTCGTACAGAACACCGAGCAACTGGCGCCGATCGGCCCACGCACAAGCTGGAACCATCGCGCTCCGGAAAACGGCCAGGTCGATCTGATGCCGTTCGAGAAGGACCTCGTCGACATCGTCAACAAGTTCGTCTCGGCGCAGGACAACGACGAGCGCGCCAGCCTGATGAAGCAGTTCCAGAAGATCTCGACGCAACACGTCTATACCGTCGGGCTGACCGAATATCCCGGCGCGCTGATCATCAACAACCGCTTCTCCAATATCCCGCAGGGAACGCCGATCTTCATGTTCAACTGGGCCGAAGATTCGATCATTCGCGAAAGGGTCTGGGTCGCTGTCGACAAGCAGCAGAAATATGAACTGTTCCCCGAACAGCTTCCCGGAAAGCCCGGGGACAAGGGTCCGACGAACTGAGTTTCCTCCCCTGACTTGAAAATTCCCGGCCGCGCTGCTGGCGCGGCCGGGACAAAGCCAGCGGCGAGGGGATAACTGAAACCGAGCGAGGAGGGAAACGGCCGATGCTGCGATTTCTGCTTATGCGCATAGCATCCGCGATACCGGTTCTCGCCATTTTGAGCGTGGTTACCTTCGCGATCATCCAGGCACCGCCGGGCAACTATGCCGACTACATCCGCTTGCAGCTCATCAACCAGGGTGGAGCCTCCTTTGCCGAGGCCGATGCCCAGGCGAAGGCTTATAGCGTGGAGCATGGCCTCGATAAGCCGGTTCCGCTCCAATACCTGAACTGGATCGCCGGCATCGTCACCCGCGGCGACTTCGGCTACAGCCTATACTACAACAAGCCCGTCGCCGACGTGGTGGGCGAGCGGCTGCCGCGCACGCTGCTGCTTGCGCTTGTCTGCCACCTGTTGGCTTCGGTGCTGGGCATCGGTTTCGGCATCTGGGCGGCGACCCGGCAGTACAGCTGGATCGACAGTACGCTGTCGGCGATTTCCTTCCTCGGAATGACGGTACCGCGCTTCCTGATGGCGCTGATCATCGTTTATCTGCTGGTCTTCCAGTTCAACGTCTCCGAGATCGGCAGCTTCTTTTCGCCGCAATTTGGCGGGGCTCCGTGGTCCTGGGCGAAGTTCGTCGATCTCGTCCGGCATGTCTGGCCGGTTGTCGCCATCGCCACCTTCGGCGGGCTCGCCTACAACATGCGGGTGATGCGTGGCAATCTGCTCGACACCCTGAACGCGCAATATGTCGAAACCGCTCGCGCCAAGGGCCTCAGCGGCGGTGCGGTCGTGATGCGTCATGCGGTGCCCAATGCGCTGCATCCGCTGGTCATGTATCAGGGTGTGGTGCTGCCCTATATGCTGACCGGCGAGATCGAGACTGCGATCATCTTTGCCCTGCCGACCGTCGGCCCGGCGATCGTTGGCTCGATGGCGGTCGGCGACGTCTATGTCACGGCGACCTTCATGATGGTGCTGTCGGCAACGCTGATCGTCGGCAACATCATCGCCGACATGCTGCTCGTCATGCTCGACCCACGTGTGCGCCAATATGCAGGGTCCTGAGATGCTTGCGTTCGAGCCCTCGCTGCCGCCACTTGCCGAGGAATCGGCCAAGATCAAGCCGCGCGGCAATGAGAGCTACATCGCACTCGTCTGGCGCCGCCTGAAACGGTCCTGGACCGGTATGGCCGGGCTCATCCTGGTCGCGTTTCTGGTGCTGCTGGCGGTGTTTGCCGACTTCTTCGCACCGATGGATCCCAAGGTGACCGATGTCGGCTTTGCCCCGCCGCAGATGATGAGCTTCCATGACAAGGACGGCAACTTCGTCTTCCAGCCACGCGTCTATGCCCTGGCGGATTCGGAAGACCTCGACCCGGTTACCTTCCAACCCGTCGTCGGGCCGGACTACGACCATCCGCGGCTGCTCGGCTTCTTCGTCAAGGGAGCGGAGTACAGACTGCTCGGGCTGCTTCCCGCGAACCGGCACTTCTTCGGCTCGACCGACGGCCAGCCGGTGCACTTCCTTGGCACCGACAAATTCGGCCGCGATGTGCTGGCGCGTGCGATCTATGGTTCGCGCATCTCGTTGATGATCGCATTGACCGTGGTCTTCATCGTCACCGTGATCGGCACGACGGTCGGCATGGTGTCGGGCTATTTCGGCGGCACATTCGATGTCTGGGTCCAGCGCTTCGTCGAACTGGTGCTCGCATTTCCACAATTGCCGCTTTATCTGGCGCTGACGTCGCTGGTTCCGGTGACGGCGCCGACGAATGTCTTTCTGGCCTTCGTGATCGTTGTCATGTCGGCACTCGGCTGGGCGCAGATGTCGCGCGAGGTGCGCGGCAAGACCTTGGCGCTGGCGCGGATCGATTACGTTCGTGCGGCGATGGCGGTCGGCGCCACGGATGGCCGCATCATCATGCAGCATATTTTTCCAAACGTGATGAGCCACGTGATCGTTGCCGTCACGTTGGCGATCCCCAGTGTGGTCCTGCTGGAATCCTTCCTCGGTTTTCTCGGTTTTGCGGTGAAGCCGCCGCTGATCTCCTGGGGGCTGATGCTGCAGGACACGGCGACCTATTCGGTCATCGGCACCTATCCCTGGATCCTCTCGCCGGTCGGCTTCGTGCTTGTCACCGTCTTTGCGTTCAACGCGCTTGGCGATGGACTGCGCGATGCGGTCGATCCGTATTGACGTGACATGATGCAACACGCGCTCGTCAAATCCTTCGCACCGCCTGTCCGGCTCGACCATGACGGCCGTTCGGAAGACCCGGTCATCGATGCCCGCAACATCGCCGTCGATTTCAAGGTCGAGCACGGCATGGTGGAAGCGGTCAAGGACATCTCCTTCCAGCTCTATCGCGGCGAGACGATCGCCATCGTCGGCGAATCCGGATCGGGCAAGTCGGTGACGGCGCGCACCGTCATGGGACTGTTGTCGAAGCGCGCAGTCGTGTCGCCGAAATCGACTGTCGAATACAACGGGGCGAACATCCTGAAATTTTCCGAGCGCGCGCGGCGCAAACTGCGCGGCGACCGCATCTCGATGATCTTCCAGGAACCGATGAGTTCGCTGAATCCGATCTACACGATCGGCAGCCAGATCGTCGAGGCGATCCGGGTGCATCGCAAGATGAGCCGCAGGCAGGCCGAAGCAAGGGCGCTCGAGCTGCTGCAGCAGGTGCAGATTCCTGAACCCCAGGCGCGGCTGAAACAGTATCCGCACCAGCTTTCCGGCGGCCAACGCCAGCGTGTGATGATCGCCATGGCGCTGGCCAACGATCCCGATGTGCTGATCGCCGACGAGCCGACGACGGCGCTCGACGTCACGGTTCAGGCACAGATCCTCAATCTCATCCGCAACCTGCAGAAGAAACTGCGCATGGCGGTGATCCTGATCACGCACGACCTGACTGTGGTGCGGCAGTTCTCCGACTATGTCTACGTCATGCAGCATGGCGAGATGCGCGAGCACAATGTGACGGAGAAGCTGTTCGCCGATCCGCAGCATCCCTACACCTGTCATCTGCTTGCCTCCGAGCCGCGCGGCCAGGCAAATTCGTTGCCGGAAGGCGCCGACGTCATTCTTGAAGCCAAGGATGTGCGCGTCTCCTTCATGCTGCGGCACGGCACGTTCATGAGGCCGGACCTGCGCGAACTCGTCGCCGTCGACAGCCTCAGCCTGACCCTTCGGCGGCACGAGACGCTGGGTCTCGTCGGCGAATCCGGATCGGGCAAGACCACCTTCGGCGAGGCGTTGCTCAGGCTCAACACCACAGACAGCGGCGAGATCTATTTCGATGGCCAGCCGATCCATGGCTGTTCGCGCGCGCAAATGCGGCCGTTGCGGTCGCGCATGCAGGTCGTCTTCCAGGATCCGTTCTCGTCGCTCAACCCGCGCATGACGATCGGCCAGATCATCGAGGAAGGGCTGGTCGTCAACCGCATCGGCGCCACCAGGAACGATCGGATCGAGCGGGTGCGCGAGGCGCTGATCAGCGCCGGCATGCCCGGCGATATCCTGTCGCGCTTCCCGCACGAGTTTTCCGGCGGCCAGCGCCAGCGTATTGCGATTGCCCGCGCCGTCGCGCTCGAACCGGAATTCATCGTGCTCGACGAGCCGACATCGGCGCTGGATCTCTCGGTCCAGGCGCAGATCATCGAATTGCTGCGCAAGCTGCAGCGCGAACGGGGCCTGAGCTACATCTTCATCTCGCACGACCTCAAGGTCGTGCGGGCGCTGTGCCACCGCGTCATCGTCATGCAGCACGGCAAGATCGTCGAAGAGGGGCCGGTCGACGAAGTCCTGTCCCATCCCAAAACCGCTTACACCGAACGGCTGGTCAAAGCCGCTTTCGAGGTAGCCTGATTGCTTATGCCGGAGGTTGTTGTGGCAAGAAATCCCAAGGTCGCTTTCATCGGAGCTGGCTCGACGGTGTTCATGAGGAACATCGTCGGCGACATATTGCAGCGTCCGGCTTTATCCGGCGCGATGATCGCGCTGATGGACATTAATCCGCAACGGCTCGAGGAAAGCGCAATCGTCGTCGGCAAGCTGATCTCGACGCTTGGCGTAAAGGCCAAAGCCGAAACCTATTCGGACCAGCGCAAGGCGCTGGCGGGCGCCGATTTCGTCGTCGTCGCCTTCCAGATCGGCGGCTACGAGCCCTGCACGGTGACCGATTTCGAAGTTCCGAAGAAATACGGGCTGCGGCAGACCATAGCCGATACGCTCGGTGTCGGCGGCATCATGCGAGGCTTGAGAACCGTGCCGCATCTCTGGAAGATCTGCGAGGACATGCGCGCGGTCTGCCCGCAGGCGATCATGCTGCAATATGTCAACCCGATGGCGATCAACACCTGGGCGATCGCGGAGAAATATCCCGACATCAAGCAGGTCGGCCTCTGCCATTCGGTGCAGGGCACGGCGATGGAACTGGCGCATGATCTCGACATTCCCTACGAGGAGATTCGCTACCGCTCGGCCGGCATCAACCACATGGCCTTCTACCTGAAGTTCGAGCATCGCCAGCCGGACGACTCCTACCGCAACCTCTATCCGGATCTGCTGCGCGCCTACAGCGAAGGGCGGGCGCCGAAGCCGGGGTGGAACCCGCGCTGCCCGAACAGAGTGCGCTACGAGATGCTGAAGCGCCTAGGTTACTTCGTCACCGAGAGCTCCGAACATTTCGCGGAATACACACCCTATTTCATCAAGGACGGGCGCGAAGATCTGATCGAGAAATTTGGTATCCCGCTCGACGAATACCCGAAGCGCTGCATCGAGCAGATCGAACGCTGGAAGGGGCAAGCGGAAGCCTATCGCTCGGCTGACAAGATCGAAGTGGAGCAGTCGAAGGAATATGCGTCCTCGATCATGAACTCGGTCTGGACCGGCGAGCCGTCGGTGATCTACGGCAACGTCCGCAACAATGGCTGCATCACGTCATTGCCATATAATTGCGCGGCCGAGGTACCATGCCTCGTCGACGCCTCCGGCATTCAACCCACGTTCATCGGCGACCTGCCGGTGCAGCTCACCGCGCTGATCCGCACCAATATCAACGTCCAGGAGCTGACGGTCCAGGCGCTGATGACCGAGAACCGCGAGCACATCTATCACGCGGCGATGATGGACCCGCACACGGCGGCCGAGCTCGACCTCGACCAGATATGGTCTCTGGTCGATGATTTGCTGGTTGCGCATGGCGATTGGCTGCCGGCCTGGGCGCGTGGAGCGCGCAGCGTTCGGGCGGCCTGAGGCGCAGGGCTGTCTATTTCACTCGCCCTATGCCGACCATAGGGCCGGCTTTGAAAGCGGAGCGGCGTTGCCGGCAGATGTTTCGAAATCAAAGAGCTTCTGCGTTACGAGAGCAGCCGCTCCCCTTGCCCAGGAATTGTCCTCCCAGTCCAGCAGCATTGGTGGTGCCGCGCGAAAGGTATTTTTCCCAAGCGTCAGCCGCATTGGGCCAAACAGCGCATCACCAAACGACACGGCTTCACCGCCGACGACAATGACCTCCGGGTCGGTGATGTTGACAAGATTGGCGAGATGCCAGCCGATGCCATGTCCGGCTTCTTCGAGAATGGCGACGGCTCGCGGTTCGCGGTCTGCCAAGGCTGCCATAAGGCTCACTTTGCTGTCCGCTTCGTCGTGCCCGGTGGCTTCGCGCCAGGTGCGCAGGATCGCCGGCTCGGCGTAATAGGCCATCAGGCAGCCGCGTTTTCCGCACTCGCAAAGGCGGCCGTTCTCCTCATAAGAGCTGTGGCCGAACTTGCCGGCGGCACCGTTCGCGCCGCGATAGAGTTTGCCTTCGAAGACGAGCGCACAGCCGATTCCGACGCCGATCGCCAGCACAGCCATATTGCGGTGCTGGCGTCCCAGGCCGAAGAGTTGCTGGGCAATGGCATAGGCATTGGTGTCGTCCTCAAGCCACACGGGGACGTCTACCAGTTCGGCCAGCATCGGGCCAAGGGGAACGTTGTCCCAGTTGTAGCGATTGCTGCGGATACACACAGCCTTCTGGTTGTCGATGACGCCAGGCATTGAAACGCCGATCCCGGCAAGCTTGGCAGCGGGCCGATCGACAATGGAAATCAGCTCCGGTACCGCCTTGGCCAAGGTCGCTATGATATGGTCGGGATCGCTGTCCGAGAGCTTGACGCGCAGAGAGCCCAACGGATTGGTCGCAAGGTCGGTGACCACGCACTCGACCGATCCGACCATCAGCTTGAAACCTATGGCAAGGCCGTTGGCATAGTTGATATCCACCGGGATAGGGCGGCGCCCAGCCGAGCCCACGACTGTCTTGCCTTCGATCAGCAGGCCCTCCTCGATGAGGTCGGCCACAACGAAGGTGACCGCTGCCGGACTAAGGCCGGTAACGGACGCTATGTCGGCCCGGCTGCGCGGACCCTCCTGCCGCAAGAGATTGAGGATCAGTCTGCGGTTCATCGCCCGAGTCGTGCTCGGGTCACCCTTGAGCTTCACGGATCCGCTTTCTTAATTTTGTAAATTAATTATTGCCTCTCGAGAAGACATATGCATAAGTTTGCCCGACTGTTCAACACCCGAACCGGGGGTCAGCGAAATTAATCCGGTTAGCAATGTCACCGCGCTCTGAAGGGACGGGCAAGCATATTCTCTCGCCCGGGAGGTGAGCCGCGCCGTTGAGAAGAACAACCGCGCCGGCCGGAGTGCCAGTAGAGAATTGACAACAGGGAGGAGTAACAATGACGTTCAAGTGGATTGAAAAGCCGTCGACGCGGCGCAATTTCCTGAAGGGAGCGGGCGGCATTTCCGCCGCAGCGCTCGCGGGCTTCCCGATGCCGGCACTCAGCCAGTCGAGCGAAGTCACCATCATTTCAGACGAAAACAATGCCGATGCCCTGCGGATTTTGCGGCGCATCGCCGCCGACTTCGAGAAGCAGTCCGGCACCAAGGTTGTGATCAACAATATGGATCACGAGGCCCACAAGACCGCGATCCGCAACTACCTTGTAGCCGGCGCGCCGGATGTCTGCTTCTGGTTCTCCGGAAACCGCATGCGCGCCTTCGTCACCCGCGGCCTGTTCGACGACATTTCGGATCTGTTCGAGAAGGAAAAGTACAAGGACGTGCTGGGTGCCACGACCGGTGCCGTCACCGTCGACGGCAAGCAGTATGGCCTGCCGACCGGCGGCACGATGTGGGGCATGTTCTATCGCAAGGACGTCTTTGCCGAGCACGGACTGACGGTGCCGGCGACCTGGGACGAATTCCTGGCTTACGGCGAGAAGTCCAAGGCTGCCGGCCTTATTCCCGTCAGCATCGGCACCAAGGAACTCTGGCCGGCGGCCGGATGGTTCGACCAGATGAACCTGCGGATCAACGGTCTCGACAAGCACTTTGCCTTGATGAACGGCAAGATGGCTTACACCGACCCGGCGCTGAAGGCTGTTTTCGACCACTGGGAGGAACTGATCAAGCAGGGTTTCTTCACGCCGGATCAGACGTCGTTCGGCTGGCAGGAGGCCGGCGCCTTCCTCGCCCAGAAGAAGGCCGGCATGATGAACCTCGGCGCCTTCGTGAAAGCTACTTTCCCTGAGCAGGATCTCGAGCAGCTGACATTCGCCCCTTTCCCGAAGATTGAGGGCGCCCTCGACCGCTACGAAGAATTCTCGGTCAATTCGGTCCACATCCCGGCCAACGCCAAGAACAAGGCGGGTGCCCGCGAGTTCCTCGCCTTCTTCTACCAGCCGGAAAATTTCGGCCCCTATCTGGAACCTGGCGGCAACGTTCCGCCGCGCAACGACCTTCCAGCCAGCAAGGACCCGCTGGTCAACGCAGCTGTGGAAAGCCTGAAGACGGTGGCCGGCACGTCGCAATATTACGACCGCGATACCGATCCCGACATGGCCCAGGCCGGCCTGGTCGGCTTCCAGGAATTCATGGCCAAGCCGGAGCGCCGGGATGCCATTCTCCAGCGTCTCGAGGGAACTCGTCGCCGGATCTTCAAGATCTAGCGTCTCCCAGCGGAGGGGAGCGGGGATCTTGCCCGCTCCCCAATGCGTTCCGGTGAATGGGGTCTCCCAAAATGACGAAGCTTTGGCGCCGCCATTGCTGGTGGCTGACACCGACACTTCTGATCCTGCCCGCCGCTGTGCTGTTTTCCGTCGTCATTCTGGCATCTGCGGTCGAGAGCCTATGGATCAGCCTGCACGAATGGGACGGCTTCAGCCCGATGGTCTGGATCGGCCTCGGCAACTACCGCGAACTGTTCGCCGACCCGCAGTTCTATGTTTCGCTGAAGAACAATCTGATCTGGTTGGTGATGTTCATGCTGGCGCCGCCGCTCGGCCTCGCCATCGCGCTGCTCGTCAACCAGAAAATCCGAGGTATGCGCCTGCTCAAATCGCTGTTCTTCATTCCGCTGGTGCTGGCTTCTGTTGCCGTCGGCGTTGTCTTCACCTGGGTCTATACGCCGGAATTCGGGCTTCTCGCGCTGATCTTCCGCACCTTCGGCGCGACCGCCCCGGCAGTGCTGTCGGATGAAAACTTCGTCACCTTCGCCGTCGTGATCGCAGCGTTGTGGCCGCAGATCGCCTTCTGCATGGTGCTCTATCTCGCCGGCCTCAACAATCTCAGCGAGGACCTGATCGGCGCCGGGCGGGTCGACGGCGCCAGGGGCTGGAACATGCTGCGCCACATCGTGTTGCCGCAGCTGACGCAGGTCACCTTTATCGCCATCGCCGTCACCGTCGTCGGCGCCCTGCGTTCCTTCGACATGGTCTCGGTGATGACCAGCGGCGGCCCCTTCGGTTCGTCCGAGGTGCTTGCCTATCAGATGTTCGAGCAGTCCATCTTTTCCTACCGCTTCGGCTATGGCGCGGCCATTGCTTCGGTGCTGTTCGTGATCATGGCGGTCTTCATCGCCTGGTACCTGACGCGGATGATCCGCGCCGATGAAAGGGGCGGCTGATGTTTCCTCGCCCGTTTCCCGAAACTGCTATTTGGCGGCGTCGCCTCTATGTCGTGCTGGTGACCGGAATCCTGATTGTCTGGCTGGCACCGCTCTTTGCCATCATTCTCACCTCGTTCCGCTCCACGCAGGATGTCATGGGCGGCAATCTGTGGGGCTGGCCGACGCAATTCGGCCTGGTCGACAACTACATAGCGGTCTTCACCCAGACGCCGATGGCCCGCTACTTCCTCAACAGCCTGACCATCACCATCCCCTCGGTGATCGGCGTTCTCATCTTGAGCACTCTCGCCGGGTTCGTGCTCGCCCGTTACCGGTTTCGCGGCAACATGCTCGTCTTCGCCCTGTTCGTCGGCGGAAACTTCCTGCCGCACCAGATCATGATGATCCCGGTGCGCGATCTCATGGTGCGGCTCAACCTCTACGACACGATGGCGGCCCTGATCATCTTCCACATCGCCTTCCAGACCGGGTTTGCGACACTGTTCATGCGCAACTTTATCGCCGCCTTGCCGGGAGAACTGTTTCAGGCAGCCAGGGCCGAGGGCGCGACGCCGTTCCAGACATTGGTACATATCGTGGTCCCATTGGTGCGGCCGGCTCTCGCGGCGCTTGCCATCCTGCTCTTCACCTTTATCTGGAACGATTATTTCTGGGCGGTCGTGCTTACCATCAGCGATACCGTCAAACCGGTCACCGCCGGCCTCGCCAATCTGCGCGGCGAATGGGTCTCGGCCTGGAACCTGATCTCGGCTGGCACAATCGTCGTGGCTATGCCGCCGGTTGCCATGTTCTTCCTAATGCAGAAGCACTTCATCACCGGCCTCACCATGGGAGCGGTCAAGGGATGAGCGACCATGGCTTCAAGGCGTCGCCCACCCGATCCGAAACTGATTTCGCAAGCAGGGCTCCATGACCAGTCTTGAACTCCGGCAGATACAAAAGAATTATGGCAGCTACCACGCGCTGCGCGGCATCGATCTCAGCGTCGAACAGGGCGAGTTCATTGTCACCGTCGGGCCGTCCGGCTGTGGCAAGTCAACGCTGTTGAAGATCGTCGCCGGGCTTGAAACCGTCTCGACCGGTAAGATTCTCATCAACGGCCGTGATGTCACCACCACCGAGCCGGGTGAGCGCGGCATTGCCATGGTCTTCCAGTCCTATGCGCTTTACCCGCATATGACGGTCGCCGAGAACATGGGTTTCGGCCTGCGCATGGCGCATCGCCCCAAGGCCGAGATCGACGCCGCCGTGCTGCGAGCCGCCAAGATCCTTCGCATTACCGACCAGCTCGACAAGCGGCCGAAACAGCTTTCCGGCGGCCAGCGTCAGCGTGTGGCCATCGGCCGTGCGATAACCCGCTCGCCCGACGTGTTCCTGTTCGACGAACCGCTATCCAACCTTGACGCAGCGCTGCGCACGCAGATGCGCGTCGAGCTTTCCGATCTGCACGCCAGGCTCGGCGCCACCATGGTCTATGTCACGCACGACCAGACCGAGGCGATGACAATGGCGAGCCGTATCGTCGTGCTCAATCGCGGCTCGGTCGAGCAGGTGGGCGCTCCGCTCGAACTCTATCGCAACCCGGCCAATCTCTTCGTCGCCGGCTTCCTCGGCGCACCCCGGATGAATTTTTTCGAAGTGGCGGTCGCCGCTGTCTCCGGCGGCGTCGCCACGCTGTCGGCCGCCGGTCTTTCTCCCTTGACTGTCGAATTGACGGAAGCTGCATCGGTACAGGTCGGGGACAGGCTGACGATGGGGATCCGGCCGGAGAGCATCAGCTTGGCCGCGGAAGAGACGGCGAGTTTTGCCGGACGGGTACGGCTGGTCGAGCATCTCGGCCGCGAGACCATCCTCTATGCCGACGCCGGCCCGCTGCAATGCGTCAGTTCCGAAAGCGGCAGCGGCAACGTCACCGTCCAGATCGGCCATGCGAGTGCCGTCGCTGCCGATGCGACCATCGGCTTTAAGGTCGAGCCGCGTGACGTCTATCTCTTTTCCTCTGTCGATGAGCGGACGATCAGTGCCCGCAAGTCCACCATCACCGACTGATCTGCAGGAGTATCCTTCGTGAACAAGACTTCAAAAGGCCGCGCCCTGTCGGTCTGGCGCACGATCCAGACCGACCGCTTTCTGGTCGGCGCGCCGCACTACCCCGAACATGTGGACGAGAGTTACTGGGACAACGACGCCCGGCGCATGGCCGAGGCCGGCTTCAACGTCGCCCGCCTCGGCGAATTCGCCTGGCACATTTTCGAACCGCGTGAAGGCATCTTCGATTTCAGCCTGTTCGACCGCGCAATCGAGGGGCTGGCGCGTCACGGCGTCAGCACGATCTTGTGCACGCCGACCGCCACTCCGCCGCGCTGGCTGACGGCAAAACATCCGGAAATCCTGCGGCGTGATGGAAATGGCCGGTCGATGAGCCACGGCTCACGCCAGTATGCCGACACCAGCAGCCCGGTGTTTCGCGACTATAGCCGCAAGATCACCAAGGCGATGGCGGACCACTACCGCGACAACGCAAATGTCATTGGCTGGCAGACCGACAACGAACTCAACACCAGCATGCCGGAATCCTATTCGCCGTCGGCATTGAAGGAATTCCAGGCTTATCTCCAGGAAACCTACCAGACGATAGATAGGCTGAATTTCGCCTGGGGTGGCGACTTCTGGGCGACGGCTTACGGCGATTTCAGCGAAATTGTCTTCCCGCTGGAATTCTCACCGTCCTTTCCCGGTCCCGGTCACCTCCAGGACTACCACCGTTTTCTCGCCTTTTCGACAGCACGGTTCCAGCACGACCAGGTCGAGATCCTGAGAGAAGCGAATGCCAGTTGGTTCATCTTCCACAATCTCGGCGGATTGCGTGACATCGACTTTCGCGGCCAATTCTCCACCGATCTCGACTTCGTCGGCTACGACATCTATCCGTTCCTCTATGACGAGTTCTTTCGCCTCGGCAACCACGCCAAGATCCAGGCACTGCATCTCGACATCTGCAGGGGATTTTCCGGCAACTACATAGTGCCGGAACAACAGTCGGGTTTTGGCGCCCAGCCGGGCTTCTGCACGCTGACGCCGGAGCCGGGCGAAATGCGGCGCATGGCGATGTCGTCGGTTGCGCGTGGCGCCGATGGTATCATGTTCTTCCGCTGGCGCCCCGCGCATTTCGGTGCGGAGATATACTGGATGGGCATCATCGACCACGATGATGTCGCTCGCCGCCGCTATGACGAAGCCAGGCAGTTCGCCACCGAGTTGACGGCGCTGAAAAACAAGATCCTGGGCACCTATGTGCGGATGGATGTCGGCATCGCCGGCTCGGACTTCGACAATCAGGAAGCCCACAAGACCTTCCCCATCGGCCTGCCAAGTCCGCAGGATGATGCAACCTTGCTGCATCAGTATTGCTATGACCGCGGCATCGCCTGCGGCTTCATCCACCCGGAAGACGATCTGTCGAAGCTCAAGGTGTTCTACGTGCCGCATTGGGTGATCTGGAAGGACAGCTGGACCGAGCGGCTGCAACTCTTTGCCGAAAATGGCGGTACCGTCATCATCGGCGCGCGCACGGGAACCCGCGACGAAAACAACCACGTCATCTGCGAGACGCCGCCAGGCCGGTCGCTGTCGAAGCTGACCGGCGTTCGCGTCGAGGATTTCGGGCGGCTGGCGGCACCTGGGGCTAATGGCCTGTTCAATACCATGTCGCGCTCCGGCGGGCTCGTCATTCCTCCCGACAGACCGGCCGAATCCAGCCGCCGTATCCGTCGTTTCACCGTCGGAAATCACGAGTTCGATGCCGGTTATTTCTATGAGAACCTCGCAGTCGAACCGGAAGTCGAAATTGTAGGGGTTTGGTCGAACCGCTACGCGGCAGGAACGCCTGCAATTACCTCCCGCGCCGTCGGCAAGGGCCGTGTGCTCTATGTCGGCACTTATCTAACCCCGGAGCTGACAGCTCAGCTCGCTACGCGCACTTTCGTGGACGCGAATGTGGAGCCTCTGGTTCCGGATCTGCCGGAAGGCGTCGAGGTCACGATGCGCGAGAATGACGAACGCCGGCTGCTGTTCGTGCAAAACATCAAAGACACGCCCGTTGCGGTAACCGGCGTTCCCTCCGGCAGCAACCTGCTCGATAGCGAAGAGCCTGTCTCCGGAGTGTTGACGCTGGACGGCTATGGCTGTGCTGTCATCGAATTGGCCTGAGCATTGTCGCGGACGTTAGCCATACGAAACCTGAGTACTCTTTGATCCTGGAATTCGACCGGCATCGGCAGCGCGCCGGCATCGATCCATATCGAACCGGCGCTTTGACGTGCGCAAGGAACGGCCGGTGCACTGCTGTTGCTCCCATCCAACGACGGCAGTTACACTACCGGCGCGACCATCGGAGTCGATGGCGGCAACTCGTCTCATCCTTGTGAGCGCCATGAATTTCGACATTTCCGTCCGCACCGAGGCCTTCCGCAGCCGGATCGCCGACTTCGTCGAGCGCGAGATCCTGCCGCTCGAGGCAGACAAGGCTTCCTATGACGGCCATGGCAATATTGCGCTGCCGCTGCTCGAAACGTTGCGGGGCAAGGCGAAAGCAGCCGGCCTGTGGTGCCTGCAGCTGAAGCCCGAGACCGGCGGGGCCGGCCTCTCGAAGGTGGATATGGCGGTCTGCTATGAAGAGATGAACCGCTCGATCTTCGGTCCGGTCGTATTCAATTCCGCGGCCCCCGATGACGGCAACATGATGGTGCTGGAACGGCTGGGGACGCCGGAGCAGAAGCAAAGATGGCTGAAGCCGATCGTCGAGGGCAAGGTGCGCTCGGCTTTCGCAATGACGGAACCGCATCCGGGGGGCGGCTCCGACCCGTCGATGATCCTGACCAGAGCCGAACGGCGCGGCGACAGGTATGTCGTCAAAGGCCGCAAATGGTTCATCACCGGCGCGCAAGAGGCGAGCCATTTCATTCTCATAGCGCGCACTTCGGACGATCCGCGTCACGGCCTTTCGGCCTTGCTGTTCCATAAGGACCAGCCGGGCTGGCGGATCGTGCGGCGCATCGAGATCATGGGGCCGGAAGAACATGGCGGCCATTGCGAGCTGGAGTTCGACGGCCTGGAAGTCCCGGTCGAGGACGTGCTTGCCGGCGAAGGCAGCGGCCTCAGGGTTACCCAGGTCCGGCTCGGTCCGGCGCGGCTCACCCATTGCATGCGCTGGCTCGGCCTTGCCAAGCACTGCATCGAGATCGCGCGCGCCTATGCCGCCGAGCGTAGCGGCTTCGGGCAGCTTTTGGCCGACCGCGAGAGTATCCAGCTGATGCTCGGCGACCTTGCCATGCGCATCGAGATCGGGCGGCTGCTGGTGATGAAGGCGGCCTGGGAGCTCGACCGCGGCGGCTTTGCCCGCAAGGAGGTCTCCATGGCCAAGATCCAGGTCGCCAACGTGCTGCACGACGCCGCCGACGTGGCGATCCAGATCAACGGCGCCCGCGGCTATTCGAAAGACACTGTACTCGAATGGATCTACCGCTACGCCCGCCAGGCTCGCCTGGTCGACGGCGCCGACGAGGTCCACAAGATGGTGCTCAACCGTGTCCTCAACGAGGAAGGTACAGGCTTCTGGCGCTGGCATGTCGAAGCCGGCACGCAAGACGAAACAGGTCGCGGCGGGAACCGCTGAGCCGGCAATGAGGATGGATTTCGATCCAGTACGCCTGGAGGATTTTCTGAGAGCGCATTTTGGCGATGGCCAGATGTCGCTTGAGCGGATCGTCGGCGGCCAATCCAACCCGACCTATTTCCTCGACTATGGCGGCCGCCGCATGGTGCTGCGCAAGAAACCCCCGGGACCGATCCTGCGCGGCGCTCATGCCGTCGATCGCGAATACAGGGTGATCGAGGCGCTAGCGGCAACAGACGTGCCGGTGCCGCGGCCGGTGCTCTTTCACGACGGCGACGAGCCGCTCGGCACACCGTTCTATCTGATGCAGCGGCTCTACGGCCGGGTGTTCCACGATGGCGCGTTGCCCGGACTGGCGCCGAACGAGCGGCGCGGCATCTATTTCGGCATGGCCGAGGCGCTGGCAAAGCTGCACGCAGTCCGGCCGGAAGAGGTCGGGCTCGGCGACTATGGCCGTCCCGGGAACTATTTTGAACGACAGATCGCGCGCTGGACCAGACAGTTGCGGGAATCGCCGAGCGAACGCATTGCCGCGCTCGAAGCCGTCGCCGAATGGCTGCCGCGACATCTTCCGCCAGATGACGGCCGAGTCTCGATCGCGCATGGCGATTTCCGTCTCGGCAATCTTATCTTCCATCCTGCGCGGCCCGAGGTGATCGGCATACTCGACTGGGAGTTATCGACGCTCGGCCATCCGCTTGCCGATCTCGGCTTCTCCTCGATGCCCTGGCATTCCTCGCCTGACGAATATGGCGGCATCCTCGGCCTCGATCAGGCAGCACTCGGCATTCCCACACAGCGCGAATTCCTCGATCATTACTTCGCTCACGCCGTGCCGACGGCGCCGCTGCAGCAGTTCCATCTGGTGTTTGCCATGTTCCGCTTTGCGGTGATCTTCGTCGGCATCGCCGACCGCGTGCTGGCCGGCAGCGCGGTTGCGGCCGATGCGGCGGATGTGGCACCACTGGCCGGCCGTTTTGCTGTACGCGCCATGGAGGTCATCGACCGCGCGCGGCCCTGGTGAGGAAAGGCTGGCAATCAGCTGAGCGAGCCGCACGCGATACGCGTTCAGTTCATGCGAACTTCCGGTTCCGCCAGCAGCGGAATCTCCAGGCCACGCCGCAGGCCGGTCGCCACGACCGACACCCTGAATTTTCCGGCGAGTGCCTTGTCGAAGATGGCGCCGACGATGATGTCGGCATCGTTGTCGACCTCCTCGCGGATGCGGGTAGCAGCTTCGTCGACCTCGAACAGCGTCATGTCCATGCCGCCCGATATCGAGACAAGGACGCCCTTGGCGCCCATCATCGAAGCTTCGTCGAGCAGCGGGTTGGCGATTGCCGCTTCCGCCGCCTTCTTGGCGCGGCCTTCTCCGGCGGCCTCGCCGGTTCCCATCATGGCGCGGCCCATGTCGCGCATCACCGACTTTACATCGGCGAAGTCGAGATTGATCAAGCCTTCCTTGACGATCAGATCGGTAATGCAGCCGACGCCCGCATAGAGAACCCGATCGGCCATGGCGAAGGCGTCGGCGAACGTGGTTCTGGCGTCGGCGATCCTGAACAGGTTCTGGTTGGGGATGACGATGACGGTATCAGCGCTTTCGCGCAGGCGCTCGATGCCCTCATCGGCAGCGTACATGCGGCGCCTGCCTTCGAAGACAAATGGCTTGGTAACGACGGCGACGGTCAGTATTCCGGCTGCCCGTGCTGCCTGCGCTATAACAGGCGCGGCACCGGTGCCGGTTCCGCCTCCCATGCCGGCGGTCACGAAGCACATATGCGTTCCAGCAAGGTGATCCATGATCTCGTCGATGGATTCCACGGCCGCGGCACGGCCGACCTCGGGCAGGGACCCGGCGCCCAGACCTTCGGTGATATGAGCGCCCAACTGGATCAGCCTCGTTGCCTTCGACATGGCAAGGGCCTGGGCGTCGGTGTTGGCGACGATGAATTCCGCGCCCTGCAGGCCTTCGGCGATCATGTTGTTGACGGCGTTGCCGCCGCCGCCGCCGACCCCGACAACCGTGATCTTGGGCCTCATCTCCGAGATTACCGGCCTCGCCGCGGTGTTCATTGCCGTTCTCCCTGGATACGCCGAGTGGTCGCTGGAAGCTTGTCCCGGGCGCACTGCGAAAACTTTGAACCGGGCAGTGCGAATCAGGACAGCCCAGAGTGCAGGGAATCAGAGCGCGAAGCGGGCTGCAAGTGCGCGATGTGCCTCATAGGCGACTTGCCACTGAAAGTTCACGCAATGCGCTTTGATACAGTGCAGATCGTGGCGCGGGCGCCGCACGCTACAACTTCGGCGCGAGACACTGCGCGACATGGTCGGCAATGGCCAGGCAGGAGGTCAGGCCGGGGCTTTCGATGCCGAACAGGTTGACCAGGCTATCCACGCCGTGCACCGCCACGTCCTGGATGACGAAGTCGGCATTGGCCTCACCGGGACCAGACAGTTTTGGCCGGATGCCGCTGTAAGCGGGCTGCAGGCTGCCATCGGCCAGATCCGGCCAGTATTTGCGGATCTCGCTGTAGAAACGCGCGCCACGAGCTGGATCGACGCGATATTCGAGTTGATCAATCCATTCGACGTCCGGCCCGAAGCGGGTGACGCCGTCGAGATCGAGCGTCAGATGAACACCGAGCCCGCCGGGTTCGGGCACCGGATAGACCAATCGCGAGAAGGGCGCCCGGCCGACCACCGAAAAATAATTGCCCTTGGCATAATGGAGCTTTGGCACAAATTGCTGATCGAGCCCGTCGAGCGAACCGGCAAGTGCTGCGGCGCCAAGCCCGGCAGCGTTGACGAAGCGCGTGGCGGCGATCTCGAAGCGTTCGCCGCCGGCAGCGTCCACCGTCTCGAGCACGACGCGGCCCGCTTCGATGCGGCCGGAGGCGACGCGGGTGTTGATGCTGAGTGCCGCCCCGTGCTCCTCTGCGTCGCCCAACAGCGCAAGCATAAGGGCGTGGCTGTCAATGATCCCGGTGGCCGGCGACAGCAGCGCCGCCGTGCACTTAAGGCTGGGCTCCAGCGCACGCGCCTCGGCTTCGCGCAACGGCACCAGCTCGCCGGCGCCGCAAGCGCGTGCATTGGCCCGGATGGAGGCGAGCACCGGCTCCTGTTCGGCATTCGTCGCGACGATGAGCTTGCCGCAGCGCGCGTGTGGGATCGCCCGCTCCTCGCAATAGCGATAGAGTCTTTCCCGGCCCGCCACGCAGAGCTGGGCCTTCAGCGATCCAACCGGATAGTGGAGGCCGGCATGGATGACCTCGGAGTTGCGCGAACTTATTCCGGTGCCGATAGCGCTCTCGGCTTCCAGGACCAGCGTGTCGATACCGCGCTGCGCCATCTCTCGCGCAATCGCCAAGCCCACAACGCCGGCGCCGGCGACAATGCAGTCGACATGGTCCACGGTCAGGTCAAGCCGAAGTTCTGCATGTGTCCATCCATCCGCTGGCCCTGTCGAAAGCCCTTGACACTATATCGTTCGGGAAAGATGCATCAAACGCATAATGCACGCGAACCTTCCGATGCGGACCCGCGTGCAGCACAGGAGCCCCCAATGGACGCACGACCGAATTCTCCCGAAGCCCGCGACATAAGCTTTCACATGCATGGCTATACGAATGCCCGCAAACATCAGGAGTCGGGGCCGCTCGTCATCGAGAAGGGCGACGGCATCTATGTCGAGGACCTTGCCGGCAACCGCTATATCGAGGCGATGGCCGGGCTTTGGAGCGTCGCGGTCGGTTTTTCGGAGAAGCGGCTGGTCGATGCGGCGGTACGGCAAATGTCGAAGCTGCCTTACTATCACGATTTCGGCTCCAAATCGCATTCGCCGCTGATCGATCTCGCCGAGAGACTGGTGCAGATGGCGCCGGTGCCGATGAGCAAGGCGTATTTCACCAATTCCGGCTCAGAGGCCAACGATACGGCCATGAAGATGATCTGGTACCGGTCGAATGCGCTCGGCCAGCCGGCGCGCAAGAAGATCATCAGCCGCAAGAAGGGTTATCACGGCGTCACCATCGCCTCGGCAAGCCTGACCGGACTGCCCAACAACCACATTTCGTTCGATCTGCCGATTGCCAATGTGCTGCATACCTCGACGCCGCACCATTGGCGCGAGGCGCTGCCGGGTGAAAGCGAAGAGCTTTTTTCGACACGGCTTGCCGACGAGCTGGAAAGACTGATCCTCGCCGAAGGACCGGAAACCATCGCCGCCTTTTTCGGCGAACCGATCATGGGCGCCGGCGGCGTTATCGTTCCGCCTTCCGGCTACTGGGAGAAGATACAGGCGGTGCTGTCGAGATACGATATCCTGCTTGTCGCTGACGAGGTGATCTGCGGCTTTGGCCGAACAGGTGAGATGTTCGGCTCGCAGGCCTTCGGTATCAGGCCCGACATCATGGTGCTGTCAAAGCAGATCTCTTCCTCCTATTTGCCGATCTCAGCCCTGCTGATCAACGAAAAGGTATTCGAGCCGATCGCCGATGAAAGCAATCGTATCGGCACCTTCGGCCACGGTTTCACCGGCGGCGGCCATCCCGTCGCGGCTGCGGTCGCGCTCGAGAACCTGAAGCTGATCGAGGAGCGCGATCTCGTCGGCAATGCGCGCACCGTCGGTGCGCACATGCAGAAGCGGCTGCGCGATCTCGCTTCGCACCCGCTTGTCGGCGAGGTGCGCGGCATCGGCCTGATTGCGGCGGTCGAACTGGTCGGCGACAAGGCGAACAAGGCGCCGTGGAACACGGTCGGTGCCTTGGGCGGGCTCGTCAACGGGTTCATGCAGCAGAACGGCGTCATTTCCCGCAATATGGGCGATGCGCTGGCTTTCTGCCCGCCGCTGATCATCACCGAGCCGCAGGTCGACCAGGTGATCGACGCGTTTGAACGGTCGCTGGAAGCCGCCGCCAAACAGGTTGGATCACAGAGCTGATCGCGCTATTTAGCGACGCCGACCGCATCCGGCACGACGACCAGCTTGCCGACGAAGTCCTTGGCCACGAAATCGGCCTGGGCGCGATGGAAATCGGACAGCTTGTAGACGCCGCCGACCAGCGGCCGGATCTTCTTCTCCTCGATGTAGCGCACGATGCGGCGGAAGTCCGCCCGCGTGCCCTGGCTCGAGCCATGCAGTTGCAGCTGTTTCAGGTACATGGTGCGCAGATCCAGCTGCACGACCGGGCCGGCAATTGCACCAGCCGTGGTGTAGCGGCCTTCCGGCCTCAAGATGCGCAGGAGGTCGTTGAAGATCGCGCCGCCGACCAGATCGGCCACCACGTCGATCGGCTGGCCCTCGGTCGCAGCGCTGACGGCGGCCGGCAGATCGGCAACGCCACGGGTGATCACCGCCTCGGCGCCGATATCCCGCACCGCCTGTTCCTTGCCCTTGCCGGCAATGGCATAGGGAATGGCGCCGCGTGCCCGCGCCAGCTGCACGATGCCTGAGCCGACGCCGCCCGAGGCGCCGGTGACCAGCACACGCTCGCCGGCTTTCAATGCGGCGCGTTCCAGCATCTGCTCGCCGGTGAGATAGGCGCAGCAGAATGTGGCAAGTTCGACGTCGGTCAGGTCGGTGCTGACGACATGGGCATTCTCGGCCGGCACGGCCTGGTATTCGGCATAGCCGCCGTCGCGGCCGTGGCCCATATAGTCGATGTCGGCCAATGAATCGTCGTCACGATTGTAGATGGAGAAATCGACCATCACCCGTTCGCCGATGCGGGCCGGCGACACGCCGTCGCCAACGGCGACGATGTTGCCGACCGTGTCGGTGCCCTGGATACGCGGGAAGGTCAGTGTGTTGCCTTGCCGCCGCCATGTCGACACGGCGGCTGCATCCTCCTCAGTGCCGTAGGCGCCCTGGCGCACCCAGACATCGGTGTTGTTCATACCGCAAGCGGTGACCTTGACCAGCACCTCACCAGGGGCGGGCGAGGGTACTTTGACGTCGGTGCGGTAGACGAGCTTTTCCGGCCCACCGTGCCCGATCAATTGCACGGCGGCCATGGTGGCGGGGATGGTCTTCGTCATGGCATTCATGTCGGTTCTTCAGATATTGGCAAACACGCTCTTCACCGCATCGGCCGTCTTGGAGACAACGACGTCGGCCTCTTGCCGCGTCAGGCAGAGCGGCGGCGCAAAACCGAGAATGTCGCCCTGCGGCATGGCGCGGCCGATGACGCCGCTTGCCGCAAGGGCGGTCGCGACCTGCGGTCCGATCTTTTGCGAGGCGTCGAAGAAGACACGGTCGTCCCGGTCGGCGACGAACTCGATTGCCGCGAGCATGCCGTCGCCGCGGACCTCGCCGACGTTTTTGTGGCCACCGACGGCTTTCGTCAGCTCGGCGCGGAAATAGGCGCCGGTCTCGCCGGCGTTCCTGACCAGGTCCATCTCGTCGATCAGTTCCAAATTGGCGACGCCGGCGGCAACGCAGATCGGATGCGCCGAATAGGTCCAGCCATGGCCGAGCGAGCCGAGCTTGTCGGAGCCTTGGACGAGCACCTGCCACACCTTGTCGGAGACGATGACGCCGGAGAGCGGCGCATAGGCCGAGGTCAGGCCCTTGGCGATCGTGATCAGGTCGGGCTTGATGTCGTAATGGTCGGAGCCGAACATGGTACCCAATCGGCCGAAGCCGGTGACGACCTCGTCGGCGACCAGCAGCACGCCGTACTTCTTCAGCACCGCCTGGATCTTTTCCCAGTAGCCGGCTGGCGGCGGCACGATGCCGCCGGTGCCGAGGATCGGCTCGCCGATGAAGGCGGCGACGGTTTCCGGCCCTTCGGCCAGGATCATCTCCTCGAGCTTGTCGGCACAGTATTGCGAAAATTGCCCCTCGCTCAGCGAGCGGTCGGCTCGGCGGAAATAGTAGGGTGCCTCGGTGTGCAGCACCGGCGCACGCGGCAGGTCGAAGGCATTGTGGAACAGGTCGAGGCCGGTCAGCGATCCGGTCATGATGCCGGAGCCGTGATAGCCGCGCCAGCGCGAGATGATCTTCTTCTTCTCGGGCCGGCCGAGCACGTTGTTGTAGTACCAGATCAGCTTGATGTTGGTTTCGTTAGCGTCGGAACCGGAGAGCCCGAAATAGACCCTCGACATGCCTTGCGGCGCGCGGTCGATGATCATCTTGGAGAGCGTGATCGACGCCTCGGTGCCGTGCCCGACATAGGCGTGGTAATAGGCGAGATTCTTGGCCTGTGCGGCGATGGCGTCGGCGATCTTCTGGCGGCCATAACCGACATTGACGCAATAGAGCCCGGCGAAGGCATCGATGCTCTTCCTGCCGTTATTGTCCCAGATGGTAACGCCTTCACCACCGGCAATCACACGCGTCGGGCTCTCGCCACGCGCGTGCGTTCCCATATGGGTCGAGGGATGGAAGAAGTGATCGCGATCCCAGGCGGCGAGTTCGTTTGACTGGTCGAGCATTTTTTACTCCTGAGGAAAATGTGTCGGGCGCGGCTCACGCCACGTCGAGGCAGAGATATTTGAGATCGGTAAAGGCTTCGAGCCCGTGACGCGAGCCCTCCCGGCCGATGCCGGACTGCTTGACGCCGCCGAACGGGACCGGCGCGCCGGTGATCTTGACCCGGTTGATGGCGACCATGCCATAATCGAGCGCGCGGCCCATGCGCAATTGGCGGCCGCCGTTTTCAGTGACGACATAGGCGACGAGGCCGTATTCCGTGGCGTTGGCGCGGGCGATCACTTCGTCTTCGCCGTCGAAGGGCGTCACCGCTGCGACCGGACCGAAGGTCTCATCGCGCATGATCAGGGCATCGTCGTCAACATCGGCCAGCAGGGTCGGCTGATAGAACAGCGGCCCGGCCGCATGGCGCTTGCCGCCAGTCAGGCAACGCGCGCCTTTGGCGAGCGCATCGGCCACCTGCTCCTCGACCTTCTTGACGGCGCGCTC
Organism: Mesorhizobium sp. WSM4830; assembly: GCF_055811495.1. NCBI lineage: Bacteria > Pseudomonadati > Pseudomonadota > Alphaproteobacteria > Hyphomicrobiales > Phyllobacteriaceae > Mesorhizobium > Mesorhizobium sp. WSM4830. Next base: position 116,268 of record NZ_JBVVQI010000012.1, read on the forward strand.
GTGCATCAGCGGCCCGATTTCAGTGTCGTCAGCGAGGCCATTGCCGGCCCGCAATGCCTCGACGCGTTTAGCGAAAGCAGCGCAGAACCGATCGTATATCGGACGCTGGACATAGATGCGGTTGGCGGCGAGGCAGTCCTGGCCGGAGGTGGCGAATTTGGCGTCGACGGCGATGGTCACAGCCTTGTCGAGATCCGCGTCGGCGAAGACGATCAGCGGCGCATGACCGCCAAGCTCCATCACCAGACGCTTCATCGTCGGCGCACTTTGCGCGGCGATCAATTTGCCGATCTCGGTCGAGCCGGTGAAGCTCATGGCGCGAACGCGCGGGTCTTCGCACATCCGCCCAACGATGGTCGAAGCCTTGCCGGTGAGAACGTTGAACACGCCAGCCGGCACGCCAGCGCGCTCGCCAAGTTCGGCTAGCGCCAGTGCCGACAGCGGCGTTTCCGACGAGGGGTGCGCGACGATGGTGCAGCCGGCGGCGAGGGCGGCCGCCGCCTTGCGGGTCAGCATGGCCGCGGGAAAATTCCACGGCGTGACGACGCCGACGACGCCGAGCGGCTCGCGCCGCACCATCATCTCGGTATCAGGCAGATGACTGGTGACGCTTTCGGCGTTGAGGCGTTTGGCTTCCTCGGCATACCACTCGACAAAAGAGGCGGCGTAGTCGATCTCGCCGAGCGATTCCTTCAGCGGCTTGCCCTGTTCGAGCGTCATCAGCAGGGCCAGGTCATTTTTGGCGGCGACGATCAGATCGAACCATTTTCGCAAGATTTTCGACCGTTCCTGCGGCAGCAATGCGCGCCAGGCAGGAAAGGCGCGCGATGCCGCATCGATCGCCAATGTCGTCTGCCGTGCATCGAGCGCCGCAACGAAAGCGACGGTGGATCCGGTGGCCGGATCGGTCACCTCGAAACTCTCCGCGGTCTCGCTCGCCGTCCAGTGGCCATCGACATAGGCGAGTTCGCGCAGCAGCCGTCGGTCGGCGAGGCGATCAAGCGCCTCATGGCGGTGCGAGCGGGCAAAATGTGCGGACATGTTCAAGGTCTCCCGGTTCGGAGTGATACGGGAATATTATTCGTCTGCGGCGGACAGAGAGGCTGTTTGGGCGCTTGCGTGTAGAGAGATTGTCTCTTTAGGTCTACCGGAACGGACGATCTCTCTGGTCGTGCGGCAGAACACAAACCTTCGAGATTGACTGAACCTCCTCAGCCTCGTCATCCTTGGGCGGAGCGAGGCGAAGCCGAGCGCAGACCCAAGGACCCATGCCGTAACCTCTGCTAAGGATGCAGCGGAGCAGAATTCTGCACCGTCGCGGCGCCCTGATGTCACGCAATGGATCCTGGGGTCTGCGCCGCGTCGCTTCGCTCCTTGCTCCGCCCCAGGATGACGAAGCCGCGTGGGTCAGCGGCCAACCTCCTAGACCTGTGGTCCGAGAGATCAGCCTCACGAAGACGCCGGCAACAGATCCGCCACTGGCAGCACACTCTCCTCCTTCACCGTCTTGGTGACGATGTAGGTGAAATAGCGGTCTATGCCGATCTCGTGTTCGAGCAGGGTGTCGACCAGCCGCTGATAGGCGTCGATGTCACGCGCCATGACTTTCAGCAGGTAATCGACGCCGCCACCGACAGACCAGCAGGCGACGATCTCGCGGATGTCGCGGATGACGCGCTCGAAACGGTCGAAATCGGCCTGGCGGTGGCTGGCAAGCGTCACCTCCATCAGCACGGTGGCGACCGGCGCGATGGAGCGCATGGCGATCCTGGCGTGATAGCCCGAGACGATGCCGGCCTTTTCCAGCTTACGCAGCCGCATCCAGCAAGGCGTCGGCGACAGGCCGACCTTCTCGGCCAGCGCCAGCTTGGTGATGCGCCCGTCGCGCTGGATGGCGTCGAGGATTTTCAGATCGATCGGATCGAGTTTCGCTGCAGCCATGATCGTCCACTTCCACTGCCCGACACCATGACGGCGCATTATTTCGATTGTCAATTGCACTGATTTCGATCTCTAATAAGTCATGACATTTTGGCGACCAGATCCCGCTCTTATCCGGCGGCCGGCCTATCAATCGCTCGCCGACCAGTTCGCGCGCGCCATCCATGACGGGCGCCTGGCCAATGGCGCTCGCTTGCCGACGCATCGGCAGCTGGCCGACGATCTCAAACTTTCCGTGCAGACGGTCAGCCGCGCCTATGAGGAGCTGATCCGCCGCGGGCTGGTGTCCGGCGAGGTCGGCCGCGGCAGCTTCGTGCAGACACAGCGCCGCGAACCGGAGCCGCCCTATCTGCCGGAGCGGCTGGGCGAGGTCATCGACCTCTCCATCCTGAAGCCGGTCTGCGAACCGATGCATCTGGAACGGCTGAGGCAGGCGCTGGGCTGGCTCGCCGAAAACCTGCCGTCGAGCTCGGCGCTGTCGTTCAGGCCGAACATGGTGTTCCCGCGCCACCGCGCGGTGGGTGTCGAGTGGCTACGCCTCTGCGGCCTCGACGTGTCGCCGCAGAACATCAGCCTGACCAACGGCGCCACCGCAGGGATGACAGTGGCGCTGATGAGCGTGGCGCCGCCCGGCTCGACCGTCGCCACCGAGGCGATCGGCCACCACACGCTGATCCCGCTGGCGCGTTATCTCGGCTTCAACCTCGAGGGTTTGCCGATCGACGATAATGGGCTGATCCCGGAAGCGCTGGACGAGGCCTGCCGGCTGTCCGACATCCGCGCCGTGTTTGTCCAGCCGTCGGTGATCAACCCGACGGCCACGCTGATGGATGCCGGCCGGCGCGAACAGATTGCCGCCGTTGCGCGCAGGCATGACATCGCCATCATCGAAAACGACGTCCTCGGCCCGCTGGTCGAGGACCGGCCGCCGCCGGTCGCCGCCTTCGCGCCCGAGCGCACGCTCTACGTCACCTCCTTCACCAAGATCGTGGTGCCGGGCCTGCGCATCGGCTATCTCGCGGCGCCCGATCGTTATGTCGCCGCGGTCGCCAATCGCCACCTCGTCTCGAACTGGATGGCGACGCCGCTGGTGGCCGAGATCGCCACCAAATGGGTGACCGACGGCACCGCGATGGAACTCGTGCGATGGCAGCGCCTGGCTTTGCGGCGGCGTCTGGACATCGCCGCCGAGGTGCTTGCCGGAGTGGACTATCGCGCTCACCGCGACGGGCTGCATGTCTGGCTGCAACTGCCGGATGATCGCGGCGAGGAAAGCTTTGTTTCCCAGGCCCGCCTGCAGGGGGTGGCGATTGCGCCCGGCACGTCGTTTCGCATTTCGCAGACGCCTTGGCATCCAGCTGTGCGGATTTCGCTTGGCTCGACCACGGAGGGGGAACTGCGTGCCGGTCTCGGCGTTGTCACCAAGCTGCTGCTCGGCGATCCCGAGCATCTCCTGCTTGCGATCTAGGCGACAAATGGTGGGAAATTGTGCGGAATCCGAAATATTGTCATGATATTATTTTCTTGATTGACATGATTTGCCGCGGTCCGCATCGTTAAAGGCATCGCTTCTCCAGCACGGGAAATTCATTGTCGGCGCCCATTATCAAGATCGACGGCATTTCGAAAAGCTTCGGCACCTTCAAGGTGCTGGACGGCCTCTCCATGCAAGTCATGCCCGGCGAGAAGCTGGCGCTGATCGGCCCATCGGGTTCGGGCAAGACGACGATCCTGCGCATCCTGATGACGCTAGAGCGTATCGACAGCGGCCACATCCAGGTCGACGGCGAGCAGCTGTATCACATGGAGCGTAACGGCCGGCTGCTGGCGGCCGATGAACGGCATTTGGCAAAGATGCGCCAGAAGATCGGCATGGTCTTCCAACTGTTCAATCTGTTTCCGCACAAATGCGTCATCGACAATGTGACGCTGGCACCGATGCTGACCAAAGGCGTGCCGCGGGCCGCTGCCGAGAAGCGGGCGATGGAGCTGCTCGACATGGTGGGAATGGTCGACAAGGCCAAAGCGATGCCGGCGCAGCTTTCCGGCGGCCAGAAGCAGCGCGTCGCGATTGCCCGCGCGCTGGCGCTGTCGCCGAAGATCATGCTGTTCGACGAGGTCACCTCGGCGCTCGACCCGGAACTCGTCGACGAGGTGCTCAACGTCATGCGCAAGCTCGCCGCCGAGACCGACATGACCATGCTGCTGGTCACCCACGAGATGGGTTTCGCCCATGACTTCGCCGACCGGGTGCTGTTCTTCGACCGTGGCAGAATAGTCGAGGAGGGCAAGCCCGACGAGATTTTCCGCCATCCCAAACAGGAGCGCACGCAAGGTTTCCTGAAGAAGATCATTGCGGCCGGACATCGGGTCTGACTGCCATGCGAGGCGGCGACGCCTCAAGCAAGCCAAGAAGACAGACAAACAAGGAGTTGGGAACAATGAAGAAATTTGCCATTTTGGCCGGCGTCGCCGGTGTCGCCCTGACGGCGGTGCTGGCCGCCTCGACGCCCGGCTCTGCCGATGACAGCAAGCTCGAAGAGCTCAAGGCGCAAGGCTTTGCCCGCGTCGCCATCGCCAACGAGCCGCCCTATACGGCGGTCGCTGCCGACGGCAAGGTTTCGGGTGCGGCGCCTGACGTTGCCCGTGAAATCTTCAAACGCCTTGGCGTCAACGATATCGTCGCCTCGATTTCGGAATATGGCGCCATGATCCCCGGCTTGCAGGCCGGCCGTTTCGACGTCGTCACCGCTGGCCTGTTCATGAAGCCGGAACGTTGTGCTGCGGTCGCCTATTCGGAACCGGTGCTGTGCGACGCCGAGGCGATGCTGGTGAAGAAGGGCAACCCGAAGGGCTTCAAGAGCTACGAGGACGTCGCCAAGGACACCAGCGCGACGATCGGCGCACCGGGTGGCGGCACCGAGGAAAAGCTGGCGCTTACCGCAGGTGTGCCGCGCGAGCGCGTCATTGTCGTGCCGGACGGCCAGAGCGGCCTGAAGATGCTGCAGGACGGCCGCATCGATGCCTATTCGCTGCCCGTGCTGTCGATCAACGACCTGGTCAAGAAAGCCAATGATCCGAACCTCGAAGTCATCGCGCCGGTGGTCGGTGCGCCGGTCTATTGCGACGGCGCGGCCTTCAAGAAGGGCGACGAAGCGCTGCGCGACGCCTATGATGTCGAGCTGGCGAAGCTGAAGAAGTCCGGCGAGTTCGCCAAGATCATCGAACCCTACGGCTTCTCGGCGGCGGCGGCGATGTCGACGAGCCGCGACAAGCTCTGCTCGGCGAAGTAGGCGCGTTCTTTCCTTCTCTCCGTTGACGGGAGAAGGTGGCCAGAAGGGCTGGATGAGGGGCGTCGCCACACTCTGGTTGGTTCGCGCTGCCCCTCATCTGCCTGCCGGCATCTTCTCCCCGCGAACGGGGAGAAGGAACCTGAAGTGATCGCCTCGCCAAATATTCAATGCGGAGCCCTTTCGACCAATGACCCAATGGTCCGGCTATTTCGGCCTGATATTGCAAGGAGCGCTTGTCACCATCGAATTGACGTTGATGGGGTCGGTGCTTGCCTTGGTCATGGCCTTTCTTGCCGGACTGGGGCGGCTGTCGCGGTTTTTCGTGCTACGCGCGCTGGCCACCGCCTATATCGAGTTCTTCCGCGGCACCTCGATCTTCGTGCAGCTGTTCTGGGCCTATTTCGTGCTGCCTTTTGCCGGCATTTCGCTGACGCCGCTGCAGGCCGGCGTGCTGGCGCTGGGCCTGAATGTCGGGGCCTATGCGGCGGAAGTGGTGCGCGGCGCCATCAAGTCGATCGGCCGCGAACAATATGAGGCCTGCACCGCGCTCAATCTCGGCCGCTGGCAAGCCATGCGCCATATCATCCTGCCGCAGGCGCTTCTGGTGATGCTGCCTACCTTCGGCAACAACGCCATCGAGCTGCTCAAGGCCACCGCCGTCGTTTCGCTGATCTCGCTCGCCGACCTGACCTTCCAGGCGCAGGTGGTGCGCTCGCAGACCGGCAATACACTGGTGCCGTTCAGCACCATCCTCGTCATCTATTTCGTGCTGGCGCTGCTCATCTCATGGGGCGTGCGGTCGCTGGAACGCCGGATGGCGCGCGGCCTCGACGGGGTGCGCGTCTGATGGAGCGGGCCTGATAATGGAATGGGATTGGGATTTTGTCCGGCAGATCCTGCCGACGCTGATCGAGGGGGTGAAGATCACCATCCTGGCGACGCTGCTCGGCTCGGTGCTGGCGGCCATCGTTGGGCTGGGCATCGCGTTGGCGCGCCGGTCACCGAACAGGGCTCTGTCACGCACTGTCGGGTTCCTTGCCGAGTTCATCCGTGGCACGCCGCTGTTGGTGCAGCTCTATTTCATCTTCTACGTGCTGCCGGATTTCGGCGTCCTGTTGCCGCCGCTGGTGGCGGGCGTCATCGGTCTCGGGCTGCATTACGGCACTTACACGGCCGAGGTCTACCGCGCCGGCATCGATAATGTTCCGCGCGGTCAGTGGGAAGCGGCCAAGGCCTGCAACCTGAACGCCACCCAGACCTGGACGCACATCATCATTCCGCAGGCAATTCCGCCGATGATCCCGGCGCTTGCCAATTATTTCATCGCCATGTTCAAAGAGACGCCGCTGCTGTCGGCGATCACCGTGCTGGAACTGATGAACCAGGCCAAGAGCGTCGCCAATACCTATTATCGGTATATCGAACCGATCACCTTGGTCGGCGCCTTCTTCCTCGCCATCAGCCTGTTCTCGGTGGTGCTGCTGCGCTGGCTGGAACACCGTTATGGGCGGATCGAACGATGAGCGCTGCACTCGATATTCGCCTCCACTCGGCCCGGCCGGCGCTCGATGCGCGTCCGCTGGAAAAGCGGGTCGGCCTGATCGTCCTCGCAACCGACCATACGAGCGAACCGGATTTTCACCGCATGGTGGCAAGCGATCATATCGGCGTCTATGTCGCGCGTATTCCCTACGCTAACCCGACGACGCCGGACAATTTGCGCAAGATGCAGCCGTCACTGACGGCGGCTGCGGCCCTGATCCTGCCCGACGAGCCGCTCGATGCGATCTGCTATTCCTGCACCTCGGCTTCTGTCGTGATCGGCGATGCCGAAATCGAGGCGGCGGTGCAGGCCGCCAAGCCCGGCGTGCCGGTGGTCACGCCGCCGATGGCCGCGGTGCGCGGCCTGAAGGCGCTGGGCGCCAGGACGATCAGCATCCTCACTCCCTATACGGTCGAGACCAGCCGGCCGATGGCGGCCTATTTCACCGAGCATGGATTCGAAATCGTCAGCTTCACTTGCCTCGGCTTCAAGGACGACCGCGAGATGGCGCGGATTGCACCGAAATCCTTGGTCGATCTGGCCCGCGAGATGACGGCCCCGCAGGCCGACGCGCTGTTCGTGTCCTGCACGGCGCTGCGGTCGGCGGCGGCAGTTGTCGGTACGGAAGAGGCTATCGGCCGCCCCGTCGTCACCAGCAACCAGGCGACGGCCTGGAATTGCCTGCGGCTCTGCGGAGATGAGATGTCGCGCCCTGAATTCGGCCGTCTGATGACGCTGCCGTTGAACTGATTGCAGAGCCATGACCACGTCCAGGATAGGCCTCTCCGATATCTGCGCCGCGCGCGAGCGCATCGCGGGCAAGGTCGAGCGTACGCCGACCGTCACTTCCCGGAGTCTTTCCCAGCACTTGGGCGAGCCTGTTTATCTCAAGCTCGAACATCGGCAGACCACCGGCGCCTTCAAGCTGCGTGGTGCCTCGAACGCTATCGCCTCGCTGACAGAAGAGGAGAGGACGCGTGGCGTCGTCGCTGCCTCGACAGGCAATCACGGCCGGGCGCTGGCCTATGCCGCTCAACTGCAAGGTATCCACGCGACGATCTGCATGTCGCGGCTGGTGCCGCAGAACAAGCTCGACGAAATCCGCCGGCTCGGCGCCGAGATCCGCATCGTCGGCAATAGCCAGGACGATGCGCAGCAGGAGGTCGAGCGGCTGGTCGCCGAAGACGGGCTGATCATGCTGCCGCCTTTCGACCATCCCGCCATTGTCGCCGGGCAAGGCACGCTCGGGCTGGAGATTATCGAACAGGTTCCTGATGCCGCCCTTGTGCTGGTGCCGCTTTCCGGCGGCGGGCTGGCGGCTGGCGTTGCCGCTGCCGTCAAGGGCGTCAGCCCGGCGACGAAGGTGGTGGGTGTTTCGATGGCGCGTGGTGCGGCGATGAAGGCAAGCCTCGATGCCGGGCACCCGGTGCTGGTCGAGGAACTGCCGACGCTGGCCGACTCGCTTGGCGGCGGCATCGGCCTCGACAACCGGCTGACCTTTTCCATGTGCCGCGACCTGCTCGACGATGTGATCCTGCTCGGCGAGGACGAGATCGCCACCGGCATCCGCCTTGCCTATGAGCAGGAGCGCGAGATCGTCGAAGGCGCCGGCGCGGTTGGCATCGCGGCCGTGCTTGCCGGCAAGGTCAAGGCGAATGGCCCGACGGTGCTCGTTCTGTCCGGCCGCAACATCGATATGACACTGCACCGCAAGATCATCTGCGGCGAAGCAATTGCGGAGAGCGCAGCATGAGCCGTATGACGATCCTCACCGAAGCCGAATTGCGCAACATCGTGAAGCTCGATCTTGATGCCGTCGCCTGCGTCGAGAACGCGTTCCGGGCGCTCGCTACCTTGCCGGTGGCGATGCCGCCGATCCTGCGGCTGGACATTCCAGAGCATCGCGGCGAGGTCGACGTCAAGACCGCCTATGTGCCGGGCATCGATGGTTTTGCGATCAAGATCAGCCCCGGCTTTTTCGATAATCCCAAGCTCGGCCTGCCCAGCGTCAATGGCATGATGGTGTTGCTGTCGGCGAAAACCGGGCTGGTCGAGGCGCTGCTGCTCGACAATGGCTATCTCACCGACATCCGCACGGCCGCCGCCGGCGCGGTCGCCGCCAAACATCTGTCGCGGGCGGACTCTTCCATTGCCGCGATCTTCGGCGCCGGTGTTCAGGCCGGACTGCAGCTCGAGGCGCTGATGCTGGTGCGGCCGATCACCGAGGCTCGCATCTGGGCAAGGGATGCCGCCAAGGCCGAAGCCGCGGCGGACGCATTGTCCGAAAGACTGGGCATCGCCGTTCACGCCGAACCGGACGCGGCAAAGGCTGCGGCCGATGCCGACATCATCGTCACCACGACGCCGTCGACCGAGCCACTGATCAAGGCCGGCTTCGTCTCCGCCGGCCAGCACATCACCGCGATGGGCTCGGATGCCGAGCACAAGAACGAGATCGCGCCGGCGATCCTGCGCATGGCCGATCTCTACGTCGCCGATAGCGCCAAGCAGACGCGGCGGCTGGGCGAACTGCACCATGCTATCGCGGCGGGCGTGATGGCGGCCGATGCCGAGATCACCGAGCTTGGCCACATCATCGCCGGCGAAAGGCATGGCCGGCGTTCGGACAGCGACATCACCGTCACCGATCTGACCGGCACCGGTGTGCAGGACACGGCAATCGCCACGCTCGCCCGCGACCGTGCGCGTGCGGCCAAGACCGGTACGATTTTCGAAAGCTGATGCTGGCCGCAAGGCCCAACAAACGAGGACCAAGAACAATGCAGCCCAGTTTGAAATTCTCGCGCGGCGAATATGCGGAGCGCCTCGCCAAGACGCGGAAGTCGATGGAGGCCAAGGGCGTCGATCTGTTGATCGTCAGCGATCCGTCCAACATGGCCTGGCTGACCGGCTATGACGGCTGGTCGTTCTATGTGCACCAGGCCGTCATCGTGCCGCCGTCGGGCGAGCCGGTGTGGTACGGCCGCGGCCAGGACGCCAACGGCGCAAAGCGCACCGCCTATCTGGCGCACGACAACATCGTCGGCTATGCCGACAACTACGTGCAGTCGACCGAGCGCCATCCGATGGATTTTCTGTCCAGCGTGCTCTCCGATCGCGGCTGGGGGAAGCTCAGCATCGGTGTCGAGATGGACAATTACTGGTTCTCGGCCGCTGCGTTCGCATCGCTGCAGAAGCATTTGCCCAATGCCCGCTTCGTCGATGCCACTGCACTGGTCAACTGGCAGCGCGCGGTGAAGAGCCCGACCGAAATCGATTACATGCGCAAAGCCGCCCGCATCGTCGAAGCGATGCACCAGCGCATCGTCGACAAGATCGAGGTCGGCATGCGCAAATGCGACCTGGTCGCCGAGATCTACGATGCCGGCACGCGCGGCGTCGACGGAATCGGCGGCGACTATCCGGCGATCGTGCCGCTGCTGCCGTCGGGCGCCGACGCATCGGCGCCGCATCTGACCTGGGACGACCGGCCGATGAAATCGGGCGAGGGCACCTTCTTCGAGATTGCCGGCTGCTACAACCGCTATCACTGCCCGCTTTCCCGGACCGTGTTCCTCGGCAGACCGACGCAGGAGTTCCTCGACGCCGAAAAGGCGACGCTGGAAGGCATGGAGGCGGGACTTGTCGCGGCCAAGCCCGGCAACACGTGCGAGGACATCGCCAATGCCTTCTTCGCGGTGCTGAAGAGGTACGGCATCGTCAAGGACAACCGCACCGGCTATCCGATCGGGCTTAGCTATCCGCCGGATTGGGGCGAACGCACCATGAGCCTGCGTCCCGGCGACCGCACCGAGCTGAAGCCCGGCATGACCTTCCATTTCATGACCGGCCTGTGGCTGGAGACGATGGGGCTGGAAATCACCGAATCCATCCTGATCACCGAGACTGGCGTCGAGTGCCTGGCCAATGTGCCGCGCAAGCTGGTGGTGAAGAGTTGAGCCCGATGTCCAGCCTTCGTCCATCACCGATCACGCCGACCGTCGATTTCGAGCGCGACGGCGTGCAGCACGGTTTCCTGCGGCTGCCTTACAGCCGCGACGATTCTGCCTGGGGATCGGTGATGATCCCGATCTGCGTCATCCGCAACGGCAACGGGCCGAGCGCGTTGCTGACCGGCGGCAATCATGGCGACGAGTATGAGGGGCCGCTGGCGCTCTACGATCTCGCCCGAACGCTCGACCCGAAGCAAGTAAGCGGCACGATCATCATCGTGCCGGCGATGAACTATCCGGCGTTCCGCGCCGGCACGCGCACCTCGCCGATCGATAGGGGCAATCTCAACCGCAGCTTTCCCGGCCGGCCCGACGGCACGGTGACCGAGAAGATCGCCGACTATTTCCAGCGCGAACTTCTGCCCCGTACAGACATCGCGCTCGATTTCCACTCCGGCGGCAAGACGCTCGACTTCGTGCCGTTCTGCGCCGCCCACATCCGGCCCGACAAGGTGTTGGAGGAGAAAGGATTCGCTGCGGTCGAAGCGTTCTCCGCACCATGGTCGATGAAGATGCTGGAGATCGACGCGGTCGGCATGTTCGACACCGCCGCCGAAGAGATGGGCAAGCTGTTCATCACCACCGAGCTCGGCGGCGGCGGGACTTCGCGCGCGGAAACGGTGCGGATCGCGCGTCGCGGCGTGCTCAACGTGCTGCGCCATGCCGGCATCGTCGCCGGCGCGGTCGAGATGCAGCCGACCCGCTGGCTCGATATGCCGTCGGGCGATTGCTTCTCGTTCGCCGAGGACGACGGGATGATCGAAACCATGATCGATCTCGGCGAGCCGGTGGCAGAAAACCAGGTACTGGCACGCATCCATTCCGTCGGCCGCACCGGCGGCGCTCCGCAGGAGATACGGGCCAAAATGTCCGGTCTGTTGGCGGCGCGGCATTTTCCGGGGCTGGTCAAGGCCGGCGACTGCGCCGCCGTGGTCGCCGTGTTGGTCGATTGACGTCAGGAAGCCGATGTCGGGAACGGCTCGGCCTTGCCTTTGGGGCGATCGCCGATGGCAAAGACGGCGCTCGCCTCGCTGACGATCGAGACATGATCCTTGGCGGCTGTTCCGGCCGCCGCACTGTCGCCGCGCATGATTGCGGTGACGATGGCGTCATGCTCCTGCCAGGACTGGGCCAGCCGCCCGGGCAGCATGAATTGCGCGCGCCGGAACGGCGCCAGGCGGCCGCGGGTCATGACGGTCAACTCATAAATGTGCTTGCTGTGGGCGCCGCGATAGAGCCGGGTGTGGAACTCGGTGTTGAAAAGCTCATACTCTTCTTCGGCCCCGAGCTGCACCAAGCGCGCCGATGCCTGATGCTCGGCCTCCAGCGTGCGGCGCTCGCCGGCCGTCATGCGCTCGGCCGAGAAGCGCGCGCAGATCGCTTCAAGCTCGGCCATGCTTTCGAACATCGAGGCGAGGTGCTCCTGCGTCACCACGGCGACGGTGGCGCCACGGTTCGGTCGCCTTTCGACCAGCCCCATGGCGCTGAGCCGGCTGAGCGCTTCCCTGATCGGCGTGCGTGAGACGTCGAAGCGGGCGGCGAGCGAGGCCTCGTCGAGCTTTTCGCCGGGACGCAGGAAGCCGGTGACGATCCGGTCGCTGATCGCCCTCACCATCTGATCGACGGTCGTGCCCGACCTGATCAAATTGCGCTTTCCCGACACGTCTCCTCCGTCCAGTCTTTTCGCGAGAGCCGTAAGCCACTCACCGGCTTCGATTCCTCCGCAGCTCTGTATGCCTATGTTTTAGCCTTCATGTCAAATTGGCGATTTTGAAGGCAAAAAGTGTATGCAATTGCTCCGGCTTTGTGCAGTCCACATCGGCATGCTCATTGATATTGCTGAATAAATCCAATTTCTGAAACTGGCATGCTGATTGCATACACTTCTTTCATTGAGGTGTTAACCGGCCCCAAAGGCCCCACAGAGGGAGCATTCAATGTCCGAGAAATTCATGCTTAGCCGCCGCGACCTGCTCAAGACTTCCGCCGCCGGAGCTGCGCTCGGCCTTGCGTCGGCATCGTTTCCGATCAGCAGGGCCTTCGCCGCGACGGCCACCGTCGGCTTCATCTATGTCGGGCCAAAGGACGATTACGGCTACAACCAGGCGCACGCCGAAGGCGCCGCCACGCTGAAGGCGATCGAAGGCATTTCCGTCGTCGAAGAGGAGAACGTGCCGGAGACGGTCGACGTCCAAAAGACGATGGAATCGATGATCAATCTCGACGGTGCGTCGCTGATCTTCCCGACCTCGTTCGGCTATTTCGATCCGCACATGCTGGCCATGTGCGCGAAATTTCCCGACGTGCAGTTCCGCCATTGCGGCGGCATGTGGAACAAGGACAAGCATCCGATGAATGCCGGTTCCTATTTCGGCTATATCGGCATGGGCCAGTATCTGAACGGCGTCGTCGCCGGCCACGCCAGCAAGACCAAGAAGCTCGGCTTCGTCGCGGCAAAGCCGATCCCGCAGGTGTTGCTCAACATCAATTCCTTCCTGCTCGGCGCACGCTCGGTCGACCCGACCATCACCTGCCAGGTGATCTTCACCGGCGAGTGGTCGCTGGCGGTCAAGGAGGCGGAGGCCACCAATGCGCTGGTCGACCAGGGTGCCGACGTCATCACTTGCCATGTCGACAGCCCCAAGGTGGTGGTCGAGACGGCGGCCGGACGTGGCGCCTTCGTCTGCGGCTATCATGCCAACCAGAGCCCGCTGGCGCCGGAAAAATACCTGACCGGCGCGGAATGGAACTGGGCCAAGGTCTACAAGATGTTCGTCGACGATCTGGTGGCCGGCACACCGCTGCCCAATTTCACGCGCGGCGGCCTGGCCGACGGCTTCGTCAAGATGAGCCCGCTCGGCCCCGCTGTTGGCGCCGCCGCCCGCAAGCAGTTCGACGGCACGCTGGCCGAAATGATGAAAGGCGGCTTTTCCGTCATCAAGGGTCCGCTGAAGAGCAACAAGGGCGTCGTCGTCGCGACCGAGGGCCAGGCCTTCGTCGAGACCGCGCTCGAACTCGAAAGCATGGACTACCTCGTCGAGGGCGTCGTCGGTTCGACCGCCTGAACCGGATCGGAGACGGGGCCATGGCAGACACGGTCAGCACTGCGGGCGCACCGGCGCTGTTTGGCGCCAGGAATTATCCGGCGGCGCTCGAATGGGCGGCGCGGCGCGCGGAAGCCTTCGTCATACCGCTCGCGGCGCTGATCGTCGGCATGGCGCTGTTCAGCGTGTTCATCGCGCTGGTCGGCAAATCGCCGTTGCAACTCTACGAGACGATGTGGCGCGGCGGCTTCGGCTCGTGGTTCTCGATCCAGAACTCGCTGTCGCGGGCAGCACCGCTTTTACTGGCAGCGCTCTGCGTGGCGCTGCCGGCACGGCTCGGACTCGTCGTCATTGGCGGCGAGGGCGCGATCGTGCTGGGCGGCGTTGCCGCCGCCGCCATCGGCGTCGCGGCGAATGGCGCGCCGGCTTTTGTGGTCATCCTGCTGATGGGCGCGGCGGGCGTGGTCGCCGGCGGCATCTGGATCGGTGCCGTCGGCGCACTCCGCCACTACCGCGCCGTCAACGAAACCATCTCCAGCCTGCTGATGGCCTATATCGCCATCGCGCTGATGAACCATCTGGTCGAAGGGCCGCTGCGCGATCCGGCCTCGCTCAACAAACCCTCGACCGAGCCGCTGGTGGACGCCTACCGCATCGGCAACATTCCAGGCATGGACGTGCACTGGGGCCTGGTCGTCGGCATTCTCGCCTGCGTCCTGTCCTGGCTGCTGATCGAAAAGACGCGCTGGGGCTTTGCCGCCCGCATCGCCGGCGGCAATGTCAGGGCGGCCCAGGTGCAAGGGCTTGCCGTCGGGCCGCTGATCGTCGGCTTCACCGGGTTGGCCGGCGGCTTCGCCGGGCTGGCCGGCATGCTGGAGGTCGGCGCCGTACAAGGCAGCGCCAACGCCTCGCTCGCCGCCGGCTATGGCTATACCGGCATCCTCGTCGCCTTCCTCGCCCGCCACAATCCGCTCGCCATCATTCCGGTCGCTTTCCTGCTCGGCGGCATCGGCGCTTCCGGCGGGCTGATCCAACGCCGCATGGACCTACCCGACGCCACCGTGCTGGTGCTGCAAGGCATGCTGTTCGTGGTCATCCTGTTCAGCGAAACCTTTTACGGCCGCTTCAAGGTCTTCAATCCCGATCTGTGGAAGAGGGGTTCCTGATGGACGCGACCGAGATCGGCCTGTGGGGCGTGCCGCTCGCCATTCTCGGCGGCGCCATCCGCGTCTCGACGCCCTTCATCTTCGTCTCGCTCGGCGAAGCCATCACCGAGCGCTCCGGCCGCATCAATCTCGGCCTCGAAGGCACACTGGTCTTCGGTGCCATGACCGCCTACGCCGTCGCAGTGATGACCGGCTCGCCATGGCTCGGCCTGCTGGCCGCCGCAGGTGCCGGTCTTTGCTTCGGCCTGTTCCACGGCTGGATCTGCAAATTCCGCGGGGTGAACGACATCGCCATCGGTATCGCACTGATGCTGTTCGGCTCGGGTCTCGCCTTCTTCTTCGGCAAGCCGTTCATCCAGCCCTCGGCGCCAGACCTGCCGGCTATCGCCTTCGGTGGCTGGTCGGATATCCCGCAGGTGCAGGCGGCGCTCAACGTCAACGTGCTGTTCCTGATTGGTGCGGCACTTGCCGTGTTTCTATGGTGGGCCTTCCGCAACACGCGCGCCGGCCTGATCGTGCGGGTGGTCGGCGACAGCTCCGATGCGGCGCGCGCCATGGGCCTCAATCCCAACACCGTGCGCCTGCTTGCGACAGGCGTGGGCGGCGCGCTCGCCGGCATCGGCGGCGCCTATCTGTCGCTCTACTACCCCGGCAGCTGGACCGAACGCATTTCGTCGGGACAGGGGCTGATGGCGGTGGCGCTGGTCATCTTCGCGCGCTGGAATCCGCTTGGCTGCTTTGCGGCGGCACTGTTGTTCGGCGGCGCCGGCGCGTTAGGCCCGGCACTGCAATCGGTCGGGGTGACGCAGGGCTACTATCTCTTTTACGCCGCGCCTTACATCCTCACGCTCATCATCATGATCGCCACCTCGTCGCCGAGCCGCTCGCTTGCCGGCGCGCCGGGCGAATTGTCGATCACCAAATGACTGGAGTTTTTCCGATGAACGCCAGAGCCGAGATCACCCAGCGCTACATCGACGCCGACCCTTATCCATGGCCCTATAATGGCGAGCTTCGGCCGGACAATACGGCGCTGATCATCATCGACATGCAGACCGATTTCTGCGGGCCGGGCGGCTATGTCGATCATATGGGCTACGATCTTTCGCTGGTGCGGGCGCCGATCGAGCCGATCAAGTCGGTGCTCGCAGCCATGCGGGCCAAGGGCTACACCATCATCCACACGCGCGAGGGCCACCGGCCCGATCTCGCCGACCTGCCGGCCAACAAGCGCTGGCGCTCGCGCCGCATCAATGCCGGCATCGGCGACCCCGGACCTTGCGGTCGCATCCTGGTGCGCGGCGAAGCCGGCTGGGACATCATCCCCGACCTCTATCCGGCGGCGGGCGAACCGATCATCGACAAGCCGGGCAAGGGCTCGTTCTGCGCCACCGACCTGGAGCTGATCCTGCATCAGCGCGGCATCGAAAACATCGTGCTGACCGGTATCACCACCGATGTCTGTGTCCACACGACGATGCGCGAGGCCAACGATCGCGGCTTCGAATGCGTGATGCTGGAGGATTGCTGCGGCGCGACCGACTACGGCAACCATCTCGCTGCGATCAAGATGATCAAGATGCAGGGCGGCGTGTTCGGCGCGGTGTCGAATTCGGCATCCTTCGTAGCGCAGCTGCCGTGAGGACACGATCTTGAGTGGAAGCATCGGCAAGAAAGCCGTCGGCGTCGAGACCATCGGCATGACCATGCGCTTCGGCGCCTTCACCGCGCTGGACGACGTCTCGATCAGGGTGCCGGCGGGATCGTTTCATGCGCTGCTCGGCGAAAACGGCGCCGGCAAATCGACGCTTGTCAAATGCATGATGGGTTTTTACCACCCGACCGCCGGCGACATGCTGGTCGAAGGCCGCGAGGTCGCAATCGCCAGTCCCAAGGACGCCTCGGCATTAGGGCTCGGCATGGTCTACCAGCATTTCACGCTCGTCCCGTCGCTGACCGGTGCGGAGAACCTGGTCATTTCGCGCGAGAAGGTGCCCGGCATCATCGACTGGCGCAAGGAGCGCGCCGCGCTTGCGCAATTCATGCAGCGCATGCCGTTCAAGCTGCCGCTCGACGTCAAGGTTGCCGAGCTTGCCGCGGGTGAGAAGCAGAAGCTCGAAATCATCAAGCAGCTCTATCTCGGCCGCAGTTTCCTGGTGCTCGACGAGCCGACTTCGGTGCTCACTCCCGGCGAGGCGCAGGAAGTGCTTGGCCTGGTGCGCGACATGACCAGGACCGGCGACCTTACCGTGCTGATGATCTCGCATAAATTCCACGAGGTGACGGCCTTTGCTGACGACATCACTGTGCTGCGGAAGGGCAGGCTGACCGGAACCGGCAAAGTCTCGGAGCTTTCGCACAAGCAGATGGCGGCGATGATGATCGGTGACCAGCCGATCGCCGCGCTCGACAGCCGCGCTCCGGTGCCGGCCGGCGCCAGGCAGGTGCTGACGGTAAAGTCGCTGAAGGCGCCCGACCGCACCGGCTTGAAAACCATCGACATCGGCGAGCTCGATGTAAAGTCCGGCGAGATCGTCGGCATTGCCGGCATCTCCGGCAACGGCCAGAAGGAGTTTCTCGAAGTGCTAGCCGGACAGCGGGCGCGCAATGGCGGCGACGTTCTGGTGAAAGGCTCGCCCTATGGCGCCAGCCGCAGCGAGGCGCGCACGCTCAATGTCCGCTTCATTCCGGAGGAGCCGTTGCGCAATGCCTGCGCGCCGAAGATGACGGTGGCGGAAAACATGGCCTTCCGCACCTTCGACCTCAACGAGGCCGGCAAGCCGGTCAACTGGATCAGGATGAGTGCGATCAGGGACTACGCGGCCCGCCTAGTCGAACAGTTCAAGGTCAAGACGGCATCCCTCGCTTCGCCGATTTCGTCGCTCTCGGGCGGCAATGTGCAGCGCGCGGTGCTGGCGCGGGAACTGACCGGCGAGGTCGATTTGCTCATCGTGTCGAACCCCTGCTTCGGACTCGACTTCTCCGCCGTCGCCGAAATCCGCGCCCGCATCATGAAGGCGCGCAATGCCGGCGCCGCAGTGCTCCTAATGTCGGAGGACCTTGATGAGCTGCTCGAGCTCTCGGACCGCATCTTCGTCATGTCGGACGGCGCGCTGGTCTACGAGACGCCGATCGCGCAGGCGAGCGTGCAGACGATCGGCGAGCACATGGCGGGACATCACTGATGGCGGAGATCGAGGCGCTGCCGTTTCCGCTTGCCTTCAGGCCTGAGGCGGTGGCGCTGATCGTCATCGACATGCAACGCGACTTTGCCGAACCCGGCGGCTTCGGCGCCAGCCTCGGCAACGACGTCAGCCGCATCACGGCGATCGTGCCGACGGTGAAGAGGCTGATCGAGGGCTTTCGCGCGGCCGGGCTGCCGGTCATCCATACGATGGAGTGCCACAAGGCAGATCTTTCGGATCTGCCGCCAGCCAAGCGCAATCGCGGCAACCCGTCGATCCGGATCGGCGATGTCGGGCCGATGGGTCGCGTGCTGATCGTCGGTGAGCCGGGAACGGCGATCCTCGATGAACTTGCCCCACTGCCTGGCGAGATCGTCATCGAAAAGCCGGGCAAGGGCGCGTTCTATGCCACCAGCTTCGGCGACGAGCTGAAGCGGCTCGGCGCACAGCAACTCGTCTTTGCCGGGGTGACGACGGAGGTCTGCGTGCAGACGACGATGCGCGAGGCCAACGACCGCGGCTATGAATGCCTGCTGGCGGAGGATGCCACCGAGAGTTATTTTGCCGAGTTCAAGGCGGCCGCCCTGGCCATGATCAGGGCGCAGGGCGCCATCGTCGGCTGGACGGCGACAACCGACCAAGTGCTCGAGGGGATTGCCAATGCCTAACCTTGCCTTTGCCGGCCTCCTCAATGGTGGCTGGCGCGATCTGGCGTTCGGGCATTTCCGCGATGGCATTACGGCGCACTGGCTGCTCAAGGGCGGACCGACGGAACCGTCGGTCGCGATCCTGAACTACCGGCCCGGCGCCAGCGTGCCGCGCCATCGCCATGCGGGGCTGGAAACGATCATCGTGCTGGAAGGCACACAGAGCGACGAGAATGGCGATCATGCCGCGGGCAGCGTGATCCTGAACCCGGTCGGAACCGAGCATTCGGTATGGACAAAAGACGGCTGCGTGGTGCTCATTCAGTGGAACCTGCCGGTAGTCATTCTGGGCGAGGCCGAATGAGCGAGATCCATTTCGATATTGCGAGCCTGCACGCTGCCTATCGGGCCGGCGTCAGCATCGGCGAGATAATCGATACGGTCCATGCGCGGCTCGCAGCGGCCGATGACCCCGGCATCTTCATCCATCTGGCGAGCAGGGCGGAGATGCTGGCCGAGGCGGAAAAGCTCGGCCTCTTCGATCCCGTGGCAAAGCCGCTGTGGGGCGTACCGTTCGCGGTCAAGGACAACATCGATGTTGCGGGCATGCCGACGACGGCCGGCTGCGCCGAATTTGCTTATCTGCCGGCGAAAGATGCCACAGTCGTCGCGCGGCTCAAGGCCGCCGGCGCGCTGGTCGTCGGCAAGACCAATCTCGACCAGTTCGCCACCGGCCTGGTCGGCGTGCGCACGCCCTATCCAATCCCGAGGAATGCGATCGACCCGAAGCTGGTGCCGGGCGGCTCCTCATGCGGCTCGGCCGTGGCGACGGCGCGTGGCATCGTCTCGTTCGCGCTCGGCACCGACACGGCCGGTTCGGGCCGCATACCTGCAGGCCTCAACAACATCGTCGGGCTGAAGCCGAGCGTCGGCGCGCTGTCGGCCACCGGCGTCGTGCCGGCCTGCCGCACGCTCGACTGCGTCTCGGTCTTCGCGCTCACCGTCGACGACGCCTACCACGTGTTCGAGGCGGCGGCGGCAAAGGACGACGCCGATCCCTATTCGCGTGACCTCGGCGTCCAACCGCTTACCGCGTGCCCGCCGGTGCTGACGGTTGGCGTGCCGGCCAGGGCCGACTGGACCTTCTTCGGCGACGAGGCGATGCAGGCGGGCTTCGAGGCCGCCCTTGCCTCGATGGAGACGCTGGGCTGCAGGCTGGTCGAAATCCCGTTCGGTGATTTCTACGCCACCGCCAACCTGCTCTACGAAGGCGCCTGGGTGGCCGAGCGTTATGCCGCGATCAAGGACTTCATGGACGCCAACGAGGCCGCCATGCATCCGGTGACGCGGCAGATCATCGGCGGCGCGCGAAAGCTTTCCGCAGCGGACGCCTTCAACGGGCTCTATGCCTTGCAGGCCTACAAGGCCAGGCTTGCGCCGGTCATCACCTCGGTCGATCTCTTCTGTGTGCCGACCGCGCCGACCCACTACACGGTCGAGGCGGTTCTCGCCGATCCGATCGTCACGAACAGCCGGCTCGGCACCTACACCAACTTCGTCAACCTGCTCGACATGTGCGGCATAGCCGTGCCGGCCGGAATTCGTAGCGACGGTTTTCCGACGAGCGTCACCTTGCTTGCCGCGGCGGGCAAGGACCATTTGACGGCGTCGCTTGCGCGCGATGTCCATGCGGCAAGCGGCCTTGCGCTGGGCGCTACAGGCTGGCCGCTGCCGCAGCGTGGCGACCCTTGCGTAGACGTGGACGAAGGCACGATCGAACTGGCCGTCGTCGGCGCGCATCTGTCGGGCATGGCGCTGAACGGCCAGCTGCAGCAACTCGGCGCGATTTTCGCCCGGGCTGCCAGTACGGCGCCGCTCTACCGGCTTTACGCGCTCGCCGGCCAGTCGGTGCCGCGACCGGGGCTCGAGCGCAGCTGCAACGGCAAGGGGACAGCGATCGAGGTCGAAGTCTGGCGGCTGTCGCCGCAAGCCTTCGGCCGTTTCGTCGCCGCGATCCCGCCGCCGCTCGGCATCGGCACGCTTCTGCTCGATGACGGAACTTCGCCGAAAGGCTTCCTCGTCGAAAGTGCCGGCCTCACCGATGCAGAGGAGATTTCGCATTTCGGCGGCTGGCGCAATTTCATGGCGGGTCAGCTGCAGCGGAGCTGACGACAAAGAATGCCCGTCGCATGCGCGGCGAACCCGGAAGCGCTCGGACGGCGGCGGACCAGCTTCGTGTTTGCCGGCCTCGGCCCCTCGCAGATCCGGCGGTTATTCCAAAAGAATCTGCGGACAAGCCCGCACCAGTGGCTGATGCGTGAGAGGCTGATGCAGATGCAATCGCTGCTGGTGCGGAGCAACCGTAAGCTGGCCGAGGTCGCCGAGGCCTGCGGTTTCTGCGACGTCTGTCATTTCGGGCGCGAGTTCAAGCGCTCAGTGGGATATCGCCGGCCGCATGGCGCCGCATCGAGTTAAGCGCCGGGCCGGGACATTAGGTCGACGGCCTAGGTCGTATGATGATAGCTGGACTGACTGCTTGCGACCACTCGTCGACCGTCATCCGCCGGAGGCCCCCTTTGGTTCTGTATATACCGTTGTCCTTAGACACGCCGATCAGAAGCAGCGTCAGCGACCTCATCAGCCTTCGCTCTGACGGCGACGCGATTTTGGCGACGTTCATCGTGCCACACGATAAAACCAAGGCGCTTCGTGTCCACTTTCATGCCAGCTATGTTATGAGAATGTGCGACGAGCACGTCTTGAACCTCGAGGATCTGCCAATAACCCGACAAGGGCTGATTGGGGAGCATTTTCTCTATCAGGTCGAAGGTGCTGACTTTCTACTCCATCAACCCGCGATTAAAGACAGCTATCGGGGAGCGAAACACTTTCGCTGCGTGACTGGATCGACCTGTCTGGACGTCGTCGCAGATGACCCGCCGACTGTGATGTTGGTCTCGCGTGACAGCGCGAACTGATCGCGTCCGTTCAGCTTCGCTCTTAAAGCCGCATTGAGAACGTCCGGTCCCACCACTTTGCCGACATTGGACTTTTATTGTCACGCTCTGGAACGATGCGCGTCCTGTCGCTGTCCCGAACAGTGTTACGAAAAGCAGCAAGCCGCGCGTTGTGCCGCCATCGCCATCGATCGTGTCAACGGCTGAGAACAGGCGGTCACGCTCGATCAGCCAAGGCTTGTAGTCCAGCGCCGCACCCGACCAAGCAGCCATCCGGTCCTGCAGCAATATATCTCGCGGATCGGTGGGCTTTCACATGGTCCTTTGCCGGAACTTGGAATGGCAGCTCGAGCAATCCTGCAAGATAAGATGCAGGAGGTGCTCTGCCGGCAATTTAGCGGGATCGGCTTCCGCCGCCGGCCGCTTGCCAAGCAGGCTGCCACCGCCCATTGCCAGGCCGGAACCCATTCTCATATCGTCGGTGATGCGAGGCGGCGCCCGCTCGGCGTCGGAGGCCAGGGCGCTGGCCAGCGTCCCGATATGACGAGCCAGTGCTTCGAACTCCGCGCGGGCGGAGTCGATATCCGGCTTGGCGCCTGAAGGCGCACCCAACGTCGCGCTGGGGAATTCGGCAATCAAGGCAGGGCCGGTGCGGGCGCGGATGGTCTCGGCCGCCGCCTTGAAAGCCACGGCGTCATAGGCCTGCTTGCCGTCGAACATCCCGGCGATCGCCTTTGCCGCCGCGGCCATTTCCTTCATCGAGGCCTGGCGAGCCTCGATGACCCCATCACGGCCCGAATGGGCGGCAGCGAGCACGACTGAGACGCAGGCAAGCGACAGCACCGTTACAGCGGCTGCGAGCCTCACTGGGCCACGCCTTGTCCTGCCAGCTCGTCAATGATCGGGCAATCCGGCCGCTCGTCGCCGTGGCAGTGACTGACCAGATGGTGGAGCAAGCCGCGCAATCCGACCAGTTCTGCGATCTTCCTGTCGATCTCCACCAGCTTGGCTTTCGCGATCGCCTTCACGTCGGCGCTGTCACGTTCCCTGTCCTGGTACAGCGACAGCAGCTGGCGGCATTCGTCGACCGAAAACCCCAGGCTTCGCGAGCGCTGCAGGAAGCGCAGCCGGTGAATATCGGCGGTCGAGTAATCGCGATAGCCGTTGTCGGTTCGGGCCGGGTGCAAGAGCCCGATATCCTCGTAGTAACGGATCGTCTTGGCCGGCAAGCCGGATTTTTCGGATGCGACGCCGATGTTCATGACGGAAATCTCCTTTGTCGGAGGAAATAGGCCTTCCAGTGGATGGAAGGTCAACATGATGTGGCGATTTTGGATGCCCGACGCAACCGCCCGCCCGCTCCAACCGTTTGCCTGCCAACAGCGCACACTGAACCTTCGGGAAGAAATCAGTTCTCGGAAACGTTTACCGAACAGTGCTCAAAACCCGGCGTTCGACACCGGGTACCGATGAGCAACCCCTCCGGCGGTGGCCCGACGCTACACCGTGCAGACGCCGAGGAGACAGAATATGCCCGTCAAGGCCTATATCAACCGGATCGCGACAGCGGTGCCGGAGCACGAGGTTCATCAATTCTACCTGCGTTTCGCGGCCTCCATGCTCGCGGCCGATCGCCGGAGGATATTCGAACGCATGGCCGATCTTGCCGGCATCGAGCACCGCTATTCCTGCTTTGCGCCGGCGTCCGATCCCGAAGGACCATCCGCCGACCTGGCCGGGACCTTTATCCGCGGCGCGTTTCCCGGAACGGCGATGAGAATGGCGATGTTCGACGATGCCGCACCCGTCCTGGCGCAAAAGGGCATCGACGGATTGCAGCTTGGCGACGACGCTTCCCGCATCACCCATCTCATCGTCACCACCTGCACCGGTTTTTCGGCGCCGGGCATCGATCTCGAGCTGGTTGCGCGTTGCGGGCTGCCGGACGGGGTCGAACGCACGATGATCGGCTTCATGGGTTGTTATGCGGCGATCAACGGCCTCAAGCTGGCCCGCCACATCGTCCGCTCCGAGCCGCAGGACAAGGTCCTGCTGGTCAATATCGAGCTCTGCACGATGCATCTGCGCGAAACCACCGAGCTGGAAAAACTGCTGTCGTTCTGCCTCTGGGGCGATGGCTGCGCGGCTGCGCTCATCACTGCCGAGCCGGCCGGCATCGAGCTCGATAGCTTTTACTGCTTGGTGGCGAGGGAACGGCGGGACCTGATGCGTTGGAACATTCGCGACCACGGCTTCGAAATGGTTCTTTCCGGCCAGGTGCCGGCAGCGATTCATGAAGCGTTGCGGAGCAACCAGGCCGCCATCCTCGGCGGTCGATCGGCGGAAGACATCGACCTTTGGGCCGTGCACCCGGGGGGACGTTCGGTGCTCGACGCCGTCGAAAGGGCCCTGAAACTCGAACCCACCGCGCTGGAACCATCGCGTGAGGTCTTGCGCCGGTATGGGAACATGTCGTCTGCGACAGTCATGTTCGTGATGAAAGAGATGTTGAAGGCGCCACCCGGCCTGCTCGGCTGCGGCATGTCGTTCGGGCCCGGGCTGACGGCCGAAACCATGCTCTTTCGAACCGTGTCATGAGCAGCCTGGAGCATCGGCAGCTTGCGCCGGAAATCCTCGACGGACTTGCGGCCGACGATCCGCGAGCGCTGACCGCGCGCCGCGACCTTCGTCGCATCAACATGCTGATGTTTCAGGTGCCGATCATGACGTCGTTGCTCAAGAGGTTTGTGCCAAATCCGCCACGCCGCATCCTGGAGATCGGCGCCGGCGATGGCTCCTTCATGCTGGCAGTGGCGCGGCACATGGCCAGGCATTGGCCTGGGGTCGAACTGGCAATGCTCGACCGCGTCGACCTCGTCACCGCGCAATTGCGCGATGATTTTGACAGGCTGGGATGGAAGGCTGAAGGGATCACCGCCGATGTCTTCGACTGGACAGGAAAGTTCGAGGGCGCACGGTTCGACGCCGTCACCGTCAATCTGTTCCTGCATCATCTCAACGATGCGCAGCTCGTGCGCCTGTTTTCGCTTATCAGGCCGAAAGCCCCGTTGCTGCTGGCGACAGAGCCGTTGCGGGCGAAACTGCCGCTGGCCACGACCCGTCTTCTGCCG
The DNA here is from genome assembly GCF_055811495.1 of Mesorhizobium sp. WSM4830. Classification (NCBI taxonomy): domain Bacteria; kingdom Pseudomonadati; phylum Pseudomonadota; class Alphaproteobacteria; order Hyphomicrobiales; family Phyllobacteriaceae; genus Mesorhizobium; species Mesorhizobium sp. WSM4830. Next base: position 141,188 of record NZ_JBVVQI010000012.1, read on the forward strand.
GCAATCGGCGCCAATGACGTCACACGAAACGACGCGGCGCAAAGCGTGCGTGCCGGCTTTCGCGGCAGCGAGCTTTCCGGCCTCTGGCTTGCGGCCAACGGCAAACCGGTCGAGGAACGGCGCGCCGGCCTGTTTTCCCACATCTTCGTCGGCGCCAGCGCCAGTGACGAGCCATGACGCGATTGTCGACCCATGACGCCATCGTCATCGGCGCCGGCCCGGCGGGCACATCCGCCGCGCTCACGCTGGCCCGGCACGGATGGGTCGTGGCCATTGTGGAAAAGACCGCATTTCCGCGCCGCAAGGTCTGCGGCGAATATATCTCGGCAAGCAATCTTGCGCTGCTGGACCGGCTGGAGATCGGCGATGCCTGGTACGCCAATGCCGGCCCCGAAATCCGCCGCGTCGGCCTGTTTTCCGGCGAGACCTGCGTCGAGGCGGCAATGCCTTTTGCAGGAAGCGAGCCGCGTGCAAAAGACGGCTTCGGCCGGGCGCTCGGCCGCGACATTCTCGATTCCCTGCTTTTGCAGGCGGCACGCTCGGCGGGTGTCGAAATCTTCCAGCCCTGCCGCGCCGTCGCCATCCACCGGGATGGTCAGATGCAACGGGTGCGAATTCAAGCCGGGGAGGAAACGACCATGTTGCGTGCACCGGTGATTGTCGCCGCACACGGCTCCTGGGAACCGGGACCGTTGCCCAGCCAGCTCGCAAAGGCCAATCGCCCGTCGGACCTGCTCGGCTTCAAGGCGCATTTCACCGGGTCGTCGCTCGCACCGGATTTGATGCCTCTGCTGGCTTTTCCCGGCGGCTATGGTGGCATGGTCTCGGCGGATCACGGCCAGTTGTCGGTCTCGTGCTGCATTCGCCGCGATATGCTCGCGCGGTTACGCAAACAACGTGGACATGTGTCGGCCGCCGATGCGGTCTCCCGCCATGTCGTGGACTCATGCCGGGGCGTGAGAGACGCCCTGGAACCGGCGCGCCTCGACGGTCCGTGGCTTGCCGCGGGTCCGATCCGGCCGGGAATTCGCTCGTGCTACGAAGGGGACATCTTCCGCGTCGGCAACGCAGCCGGAGAGTCTCACCCAGTCATCGCCGAGGGTATCTCGATGGCGCTTCAGTCCGGCTGGCTGCTGGCTTGCGAACTCGCATCCGCGCCAAGTGGCCGGGCAGGGCGCGAGGCTGCCGCCAGACGCTATGAGGCGGCCTGGAAAAGACTGTTTTCGACGCGGGTCTATGCCGCCGCGGCCCTTGCCGGAGTTGCCCTTCGTCCCGGCAGCGCCACCTTGATGGCGGCGATCGTCCGGAATTTTCCGCAGACCCTGACGTTGGGCGCGCAACTGAGCGGCAAGACCAAGCCGGTTCCAGGCTTTGCCTGACGAGTGACGCGGCCTCGTGCTGCCCTGTCGCCTTACATGCCACGGCGGCAATCGGCGGCAACATGGGCCCTTTCTGCTGGGAATTTGCTATCGTATGGTCGTAGGCGCCCTACGGCTTCAGGTTCGCAGGTATTTGACCAGCGCTGCAATCGCGAGCAAGAGCGCGACGAACACCAGGACCCAGACGAGCGCCATGCCGCCCATCATCCATGTACCCATTGGACCATTCATCATTGCAATCACCTTTACGGTCAGTGAAGGCCCGCCTTCGTCGGTAAGCATCGGCGACTGCGAAGGCAATTAGCTCGCCGGGGAATTCGGTCAAGACGACGAGGAAACCCGATCGGCCGCCCTGCCGCCGTGTCCTGCCAACCGGAGTGTCCACCACGTCCTGGTCGTCTTACAAACCCCCGCCGCAGCCGTCCGAGAGATCCCAGACGTCGACGACCTGCTTGCCGGTGAAACCGTGCTCGCGGATCAGGAACTTCGCCAATCCGCCATACACTTTCCAGCGCCAGCATGGGCAGCAGCATGGGCCTTTCTCGTTGGAATTGGCCATCGCATAGTCATAGGCCTGCTGCTCGTCGCCGGAGAGTTTCACATCGTAGTAGGGCAGCATCTTCTGTGCGATGCCGGCCGGAATGTCGTACGGATCGCTGGGGATCATCGCGATCTCCCGGTACTTGGCCAGGCCGCTCACTTGCTCGGCATAGCGCTTCGTCTCCATAGGGCTGCAGCACGAGCCCGTGATCCGCGACATCGCCGGCATGGTGGCGATGGACTCCGTGAACTTGGCCGAACACGTGCTGTTGCCGTTCTGGCTGAGATATTTGAAACGGCGCACCAGATCGGAATCCTCCGCGGCGATCGCCAAATCCGGCCTCTTGAGCAAGCCGACGACCGCAGCGACGCCAAAGGCGCTGCCCAGAACAACCGTCCGCCGGGTTGGGTAGCATATCCGGCTCATTTGCTGTTCCTCGCCTGCTCGATCAGTTTCTTCATCGTTGCCAGGTCGGTCGCGCCGGGGAAAATCTGCTCGCCAACGACGAAGCTTGGCGTTCCGCTGATCTTCAGCGCCTGGGCCAGTTGCGTATTCCGGTCGATCGACGCCTGGATATCGGGCCGCTGCATGTCGGTCTTCATTTTAGCCACGTCGAGCCCGACGTCGGCAGCGACCTTCAGCACGACCGCTTCGGTCACCCGCGTCTTCACCGCATACAAGGCCTTGTGGAATGCCATGTACTTGCCCTGGCGCACTGCGGCGAGAGCCGCCTTGGAAGCAAATACGGAATCCGTGCTGAGGATCGGGAATTCCTTGTAGACGATCTTGAGCTGCGGATCGTCGGCCATGGCTTGCGCCATGATCGGCGCAACTTGCCGGCAATAGGGGCAGTTATAGTCAAAGAACTCGACCACGGTGACGTCGCCTTCGGCGTTGCCGCCGACCGGGCTCGCCGGGTCCCGGAAAATCTCGTCGGCCCTGGCCGCCAGGGCGGCTTTCGCCTCTTTTGCCGCGGCCTCGCGCTGGCGGGCATCGAGGCTCTGCAGCGCCTCCATGACGACCTCGGGATGCGCCAGGATGTAATCGTGGACGCGCTGGTCGAACTGGTCCTGGGACATCTCGCCCGCGGCGATCGCCTGACCGTGAAGACCGAGCGCCAGCCAGACCGTCGCACCGGCCAGGACGAATGCACGGGCCATTTTGCCGACGGCTGCGCGCAATGGATTGGACTTGTGGATCACAGGGTTCTCCTTCCCTCTTTTTCGCCGGACCGCCGGCGTGTGAATGGTGCCTCAGAACAAGCCCTTGATCTTCGCCCACCATCCCGTTTCCGGCTCATGGTGCGGGCGCTCGACATTATTGGTGAGCGCATTGACGAAGGTGACGAGATTGACCGCGGCGAAATTCAGGCCATGGAAATTCGCCCGCCAGCGGCCCTCCTTGTCGATCACATGGGTGACGGTGCCGTGCATCTGATAACCATCATCCGTAAGCGTGAACTTGTGGCCGAAGGCTTCCGCCAGCTTCCGGGTCGCATCCTCCGGCTGATCCGGGGTCGTGGTCAGGAACAGCCAATTGACGGGATCGAGCCCGTGCGCCGGCCCGTATTTGCCGAGCACGTCTGGCGTGTCCCTGGTCGGGTCGGTGGTGATGGTCACAAAGCTGACCTGGCCTTTCATCTGCGTACCGTTCACCATTTTCTGGACTTCGGCGATCTTCTCGGCATGCAGGGGGCACACATCCGGGCACGATGTGTAGATGAAGTGGAGGACGACCACCTTGCCGCGCAGATCTGCCGTTCGCACGGCACGCCCTTCGGCGGTGCGCAGCGTGAATTCAGGCGCCGGCTTGTCGATCGTCTGGAAATATTTCTCGTCGCCCTCAAGCATGGCGTCGATTTCGTCGAGTGAGTGGGCTTGGGCCTGATACGAAAAGCCCGCGGTCAGCGCCGCAATGGCAATTACGCCTAGCCGCAAACACCTCCATTCGTTCAAAGCCGATGCGACGCAGCGAGCCTTCAACCCGGACATATCTGTTCCTTTCTCACTCGGCGGCGATGCGGCTGCGGATGAAGTCGACCATGTCGGGCGCGTCCCATTCGGCCGGCCCAATCAGCCGGCCGATCTCCTTGCCATCGCGATTGATCAGCAGGGTTGCCGGAAGGCCGACGGTGCCGATGGCAAACATTGCCTTGCCCGAGACATCGATGTTGAGGGCGAGGTGTGTGACGCCGATCTCGCCATAGAACTTTTTGACGGCGTCAGGACCGGCACGGTCCATGGACAGCGCGACGACCTCGAAATCCGGACCGCCGAGTTTGGCCTCCAGACGATCGAGCGTCGGCATCTCCTTGCGGCAGGGCGCGCACCACGTCGCCCAGATGTTGAGCAGCACGACCTTGCCGTGGAAATCCGCAAGCGTTTTCGGCTTGCCATTGCCGTCCTCGAAGCTGATTTCCGGTACGGGGACGGGCGCCTCGTTAACGACGAAGTTCTGCGGTGGCTCGGCGGCTGATGCCGGCAGCGAAAATGCCACCAGCAGCATGCCAACCAGGACCATGGCGAGTTTGCTCACAACAGCCTCACTCGGTCGCGTAGACGGTGGGCGCCTTGCCGTCCTTGGTGAAGGCGTAGACGACGAAGGGGCCTTGCTTCTCACCACCCATGCCTGGAGCGCCTGTCGGCATGCCGGCCAGCGTTATGCCGGTGATCGCCGGGCGTTCGGTCAAAAGCTTCTTGACGATCTCGACCGGCACCAGGCCATCGACGACATAGCCGTCGACCATCAGCGTGTGGCAGCCTTCGAGGTCGGCAGGTACGCCGGCATCGCTACTGATCTGAGAGAGATTGTTGACCGGCTTGATGTCGACCTTGAAGCCGTTGTGCTCGAGATAGTTGGCGTAGGATTCGCAGCAGCTGCATTGCGGGTTCTTGTACATGACGGCGTTGATCGTTGCGGCGAAGGCGGGCAGGGGCGTTGCGATCAGCAGCGACAGTGCGGCTAGGCGGTAGGTCAGTTTCATTGCAGTTCTCCTTGGTTGGATAAAAAGTTTCAGGTCACGCGGAACGCGGTCATCAGGCCGGCCATCTGGTGATCGGCGACATGGCAGTGCAGCATCCAGTCACCCGGATTATCCGCAACGAAGGCGCATTCGATCGTATCCTTGGGGGCGAGCAGCACCGTGTCCTGCCATTGCCGGTGCGGCACCGGCGAACCATTGCGCGAAAGCACCGACAGGCTGAAGCCGTGGACGTGCATGGGGTGCCACCAGGCGGTTTCGTTGCGCATGGTGAGGTGACAGGTGGCACCGCGTTTCAGTGTGAACTGCGGCGCCATGCCGGCGTGGCCGTCGCCGGTCATCGACATGCCGTTGATCGCCCAGGCGGCCGTACCGTTCATGCCGGGCATTCCCATGCCCATCATGCCGCCGACGCCGGCCAGCTTACCGCCGCCCATCATGCCGCCCTGCAGGACGATTTCATGCCGTTCGGCCCTGGCCAGGTCGGGGGCCGGCAGCGGATTGGCCGGCAAGCGAAGCGGCGCATCGAGAGGATGGTCGCGCAGCGGCGCTCCGGCGTCGTAGGCGAGCGTGGTCAGGGTGTAGGCGAGGCCATCGTAGTAATCGTCGATCACCGCGTGCCGGCTGCCGGGGTCGCCCTGCAGGTCGAGCAGGACATCGACGCGCATCGCAGGCGCCAGCACCAGGCGGCCGCTTTCAGGCTCGTGCGGATCGCAGGGCTGGCCGTCGATGGCGATGACAACCGGCCGGTGGCCTTCGAAGCTCAGGGCCATGATGCGGGCGAGCGATGCATTGGCCAGCCGCAGCCGGAGGCGCTCGCCGGTCCGCACCTTCTGGTCCGCCGGGCGCGCGCCGTTGAGGGTCACGAGACCGCCGACGCGGCCGGACATGGCGGCATCCATCGCGCTGCCGAAGCCGGCGGCGATCTGTCCATCGGCCGCAAGCCGCCAGTCTTGCAGCAGCCACAGAATGTCGCGGTCGACGGCGATCGGCTCGGCCTCCTCGACGATCAGCGCGCCGGCAAGGCCACGGCCGAGCTGAACCAGGCTGTTGGCGTGCGGGTGATACCAGAAGGTGCCGGCATCGGGCGGGGTGAATTCATAAATAAAGTTTTCACCGGGCCTGATGGGCTTCTGCGTCAGGCCGGGTACTCCGTCCATGGCGTTCGGCAGCCGGATGCCGTGCCAGTGAACCGTGGTGTTTTCGCCCAGTCCGTTCTCGACGACAATGCGAGCGGGCTGCCCCTGGCGCAAGCGCAGTGTCGGGCCAGGGACCGTGCCATCATAGGCCCATACCGGAGTGCGCGGGCCATCGGGGCCGACGAGCCGTGCCTGGCCCGGCGCCACCCTGATCCGGTGTTCGTCGGTAGCCAGTGCAGGGCGGATCGCTGCGGAGGCGGCAATGCTCGCTGCCGCAAACAGGAATTTGCGGCGCGTTATGAACGGACTTGAAACGGAATTCACCCTTGTGACCCCTGCGGTAATCGACGGCGAAGGTCGCGACATCGATTGAATTGCTGCCGCGCCCGTTGCGCAGTACACGCAAGCGGGCGATCAAACGCCGTCAATCAACCGCGGAAACGGCAGAACGGCGTCAGACGAGAGCGCTGGGTCTTGGAGGGAATGGCTCGGGCAGCAGACTTCGCCCATGCAGGAACGCGGCGGGAAGCGCCGGCGGCAGCTCGGCCTGCGGCAGTCCCGTTACAAGGAGAGCTTGCGGCAGCACCGCCAGAACCGGTGCGACGCAGGTCGGCGCACATTGCATCGGTTTGTCGTTGTCGGCTGAGCTCTTGAGGCAAGCGCTGCAGTCGCCGCCCTTGGCATCGGCCATCTTGGCCATGTCGGCGTCTGTGGTGCCGGCATCTGCGGCCATCATCATGCGGCTGTCGATCGCCATCCTCGCCGACATGACGGCAGCCTGGGCGGCTGACAGACTGAACCCGGCGGTCACGAGGATCGCGAGCAGCATAGTCAGAAGGTGTTTTGGTGACAGACGTGCCATCATCCGCTCAGGTTGACTGCAAAGTGCGGCTTTTGCAAGCTCCGCATGCCGCGACATCGGCGCTGGTAGGGGCTCTGCTTTGGCAAATCAATGATGAGGATGCTCACATTGATCGTGATCTGACAGCACCTCGATCACACGGCATTCGCAGACTTTCCCCTGCCGGCAGCCCTCAACCATCAGCTCCAGCTCGATCTTCAATGCGGTAAGGCTGCGTATTCGCTGGACGACATCGGCCAGACGGGCTTGGGCGATGGCGTCGGCGGTTCCACAGGGCTGATTGGGATTATCCTGCAACGTCAGCAGCGTCCTGATGGCCTCGATCTCGAACCCAAGCTCTCGCGCGTGCCTGATGAAGGCGAGCCGGCGCAAGTCGGCCGCTTCATAATGCCGGCGATTGGCTTCGCTGCGGGCGGGGGCTGGAAGCAAATCGATCTGTTCATAGTAGCGGATGGTTGGAACCTTCACGCCGCTGCGTCGGGCTGCTTCACCGATGGTCACACCTGCTGGCATTTTTCGCTTGCTCCTCTAGTCACTAGAGGATGTAGCGTCGCGTTCAAAGTTACAAGAGGTGCGAGATAGCTGAGATCGGGCAAGAGACAAAATTCCGCGTGGAAGGCATGGATTGCGCCAGCTGTGCCAGCAAAGTCGATACGGCTGTGCGGCGGATGCCTGGCGTGCAGGATGTTAACGTGTCCGTTTCGGCAGGGACTCTGACGGTCATTCATACTCCCGAAAGCAATCTTGACGCGATCGAGAGGAAAGTCACCGGCCTCGGCTACGCTGTTGCACCGGTGACCGCCAAGTCTGGAGCGCCGGCCTCCGATCAATTGGCCGACCACGACCACAGAACGCACAGTCACGACAAGAAATTAGCGGGATTGCATGGCAACGATGATGCGCCGATGTCGGGGCCATGGTGGAACAGCGCCAAGGGCGGCCTGACCATCGCCAGCGGCGTCGCCCTGGCGGTGGCTTTCGCGGTTCACTACGCCTGGCCCGCGACCGGCCCGTGGGCCTTCATCGCCGCTATGCTGATTGGACTCGTGCCGATAACGCGCCGAGCGGTCATGGCCGCACTCGCCGGCATTCCGTTCACAATCGAAATGCTGATGACCGTGGCGGCCACCGGTGCCGTCATCATCGGCGCCGGCGAGGAAGCGGCGACGGTGGTCTTCCTGTTTCTAATCGGCGAGCTTCTGGAAGGGGTGGCCGCCGGGAAGGCGCGTTCCAGCATCCAGGCGCTCACCACACTGGTTCCCAAGACTGCGCTAGTCGAAGTGCATGGGACGACCCGCGAGGTGCCGGCCGAAAGTCTGTCCGTGGGGGACATCATTCTGGTGCGGCCCGGTGATCGGATGCCGGCTGATGGCGAGATCACCGAGGGTGACAGCGCCATTGATGAATCGCCTGTGTCGGGTGAAAGCGTCCCGGTTCGTAAAGTGGCTGGCGACAAGGTTTTCGCCGGCACTATCAACGGCGACGGCGTGCTGCGCGTCAAGGTCACGGCGGGCGCCGCCGACAACACGATTGCACGGGTCGTCAAGCTGGTCGAGGAGGCGCAGGAAAGCAAGGCGCCCACCGAGCGCTTCATCGACCGTTTCTCGCGCTGGTACATGCCCGGCGTGGTCGCCGTCGCGGCGCTCGTGGCGATCACAGGTCACCGATGTCGTTGCAGTGGGCGCCAGTGAACGTCAGGTCCTTTCCCTCGCGGCAGCGCTTGAGACCGGCTCAAGCCATCCCCTCGCTTTGGCCATCCTCCAAAGGGCCGGTTTCGACAAGGTTCCCGTGCCGCCTGCGGCTGATGCCAAGGCGCTCGGTGGCAAAGGGGTAATCGGTCGTATTGGCGGCAAAAGCCTGTTTCTGGGCTCGACGGTCGCTGCCGGCGAGATAAGCCCGCTGCCGGCCGACCAGGTTGCACGCATCGCGGCCTTCAACGATGAAGGAAAATCGGTGTCGGTGCTGCTAATCGACGACGCTCTTGCCGGCTTCATCGCCATGCGCGATGAACCCCGGCCGGACGCGTTCGCCGGGCTGAAGGCGCTGACTGACGCTGGTATCAAAACAGTCATGTTGACCGGTGACAACAAGCGCACCGCGGTTGCAATCGGCAAGCAACTCGGCATCGAGGCGCGCGCCGGATTGCTGCCCGAGGACAAGCAGCGCATCGTCGGTGAGTTGAAGCGGCAGGGGCTCAGGGTCGCCAAGGTCGGAGATGGCATCAACGATGCGCCGGCACTTGCGGCGGCCGATGTCGGCATCGCCATGGGTGGCGGCACCGATGTCGCTCTTGAAACGGCTGACGCAGCGGTGCTGCATGGACGCGTCGGAGACGTCGCCGCTATGATCAGGCTGTCCCAAGCAACCATGGCCAACATCAAACAGAACATTACAATGGCATTGGGGCTGAAGGCGGTGTTCCTGGTGACGACGATCGCCGGCATCACCGGCCTGTGGCCCGCCATCCTCGCCGACACCGGGGCGACGGTGCTGGTGACAGCCAATGCCGTGCGGCTGTTGCGCTGGAAAAACAACTGGTAAGAGCACCAACACCATCACGTCAGGACAGGCCATGCAACAAGCCATTACGTCGGACGGCCTTCGCCGGGTGGTGCTTGTCGTCGCGCTGTTGAACCTCGGTTATTTCGGCATTGAATTCGCCGTGGCGCTGGCGATCGGCTCGGTGTCGCTGTTCGCCGATAGCGTCGATTTCCTGGAAGATGCCTCGGTCAATCTCCTGATACTGCTCGCCATGGGATGGTCGCTGCGTGCCCGATCGCGGGTCGGAATGGCGCTGGCGCTTATCCTTTTGGTGCCGGGCCTGGCGACGCTGTGGACCGCGTGGGAAAAGTTCAACATGCCGGTGCCGCCGCAGCCAACGGCGCTGACGCTGGCAGGGTTGGGGGCCTTGGCGGTCAACCTGTCATGCGCCTACATGCTGGCGCGCTACCGCCGTCACAGCGGCAGTCTTACCAGGGCGGCATTCCTCTCGGCCCGCAACGACGCCGTCGCCAACATCGCGATCATACTGGCCGGGTTGGTGACGGCCTTCCTGTGGCGATCGGCATGGCCGGATCTGATCGTCGGCCTGGGAATCGCGGCACTGAACGCGGACGCGGCGCGCGAGGTCTGGGAGGCCGCTCGGGAAGAGCACCGAGCCGTTTCGTGAAGCCAAATGTCCAGCGTGGCGCCGGCTTGCGAATGCGCCCATGCAGGGGCGCCAATGCAGGCCCGCAGACCGGTCTGCGGTCATCCATAAACTTGCGTGATTTCTAATATAAGCGCACACTTGCAAAGCGGGCGGAGGGAGAAACGGCTCATAAGCAAAATCGGGAGGAAAGCCATGGACAGCATGAGCCTCACCACACTTGAGCGCGGCACGACGACCGTCGACGCCGCGGCCCTAGAGGCGCTTTCGGCGCAACTGCGCGGCACTGTCCTGAGTGAAGGCGACGCCGCCTACGACGAAGCGCGGACGATCTGGAATGCCATGATCGATCGGCGGCCCGGGCTGATCGTGCGCTGCGCCGGCGCTGCCGACGTTATCGCTGCCGTGAATTTTGCCAGGGAAAACAAGCTTCTGCTCGCGGTTCGCGGCGGCGGCCACAACATCGCCGGCAGCGCCGTCTGCGATGGCGGCCTGATGATCGATCTGTCGCCGATGAAGTCGGTGCGGGTCGATCCGGCGACGCGGCGGGCATGGGTGGAACCTGGAGCGACGCTCGCCGATGTGGACAGGGAAACACAGGCTTTCGAACTGGCAGTGCCGACCGGGATCAACTCGACCACCGGCATCTCAGGCCTGACCCTGGGCGGCGGCTTCGGCTGGATCACGCGGAAATTCGGCATGACCATCGACAGTCTTCTCTCCGCCGACGTGGTCACCGCAGACGGCAAGCTTTTGCGCGCCAGCCAGACGGAAAATCCGGACCTGTTCTGGGCGCTGCGCGGTGGCGGCGGCAATTTCGGCGTCGTCACGGCCTTCGAGTTCAAGCTCCATCAGGTCGGTCCACAGGTCCTGTCGGGACTTGTCGTTCATCCTTTTGCCGACGCCGAAAACGTGCTGCGTGAGTACCGGGCGGCTCTCGAAGCAGCGCCCAATGAGCTGACCTGCTGGGTGGTCATGCGGCAGGCGCCACCGCTGCCGTTCCTGCCGGCGCGATGGCATGGCAAGGAGGTGCTGGTCCTGGCTATGTGCTATTGCGGCGACCTCGAGGAGGGCGAGAAGGCGACGCAAAGGCTTCGCGCCATCGGCACACCGATTGCCGATGTTGTCGGTCCTAACCCGTTCACCGGCTGGGAGCAGGCATTCGATCCGCTGCTGGCGCCAGGTGCTCGAAACTACTGGAAGAGCCATGACTTCACCGAGCTGTCCGACAGCGCGATCGAGGTCGTCACGGCCGCGATACCTGGGCTTCCGGGGCCGGAATGCGAGATATTCTTCGCCCATCTCGGCGGTGCCGCGGGCCGTGTGACAGCGGATGCAACGGCGTTTCCGCAACGCAGCGCGCACTACGTCATGAATGTTCACGCGCGCTGGCGCGAACCGGCAATGGACAGCGCCTGCATCGACTGGGCGCGCGGCATCTATGAAAGCACGAGGCCCTTCGCCGCTGGCACGGTCTACGTCAACTTCATGCCGGACGACGAAGTCGACCGTGTCGCAGCGGCCTATGGCGGAAACCATCAGCGGCTTCTGGAGATCAAGCAGCGCTATGATCCGCTGAACCTGTTCCGCATGAACCAGAATTTGCGTCCCGTGGAAAATTTGCGCGCCGCTTAGGCCAGGCACCTCATCAAAAGGCCCGCGTCTCCGAAGAGGACGCGGGCCGGTTTCGCTGGCATGCGCTAGGCAGGTATCAAGACGGCGATGCGGTGGATGCCGACCACCTTGCTGGTGTTGGCTGCCTCGTCGGTCTTGCCCTTGGAGCAGGTATAGACGTCACCTTCCTTGAGCTTGAATTGCTTGTCGGCTTTCTTGATCGTGAATTCACCGGCGGCAATGGTGCACACCATGTCGTTGTCCATTACCATTGCAGGAGCAGTTGCTCCCGGCTGAAAGACCACATCGACAATTGAGATGCTCTTGTAGGCGGGGATATCGGAATTGCCGGTGCCGACCTCAACCACCCTGACGCCGGGGGCTATTTCCTTGCCTTCCTTCGGGCCGTATTTCTTGACCTTTGCAGCTGCCGCCAGCGTGAACAAAGGCGTTACCGCGGCCGCCGTCACGCCGAGCGCAATTGCAGACCTGCGATTTATGGTTTTCATCGCATCCTCCCATTATATTGGCCACGCACCAATGCGCATGGCTGCAATACATTAGCACATATGCAGGTAATTGCAGCACGGCGTTTGAGAGCTTCCGGGAGCGAACCGCCTCCCGGTCGAATACGACCGAATGGCAAACAATTCCATGCTATGCTGGCGAGCCATCAAACGGGCGACGGGGATAGCAATGTTAGAAACGGACAAGGTGTTCGCTGGCTCAATTCCGGAAAACTACGACCGCTATATGGTGCCGTTGATTTTCGAGCCGTTCGCCGCAGATCTTGCACGACGAGCAGCGTCCTTGTCGCCAAGCGCCGTTCTGGAAACCGCCGCGGGCACCGGGGTTGTCACCCGCGCATTGGTGCCAAAACTGTCCCCCGGTGCAAGCTATGTCGTAACCGACCTCAACCAGCCGATGCTCGACTACGCCGCTTCGCAGCAAGCTCCCGACGATCGCATCAAATGGCGTCAGGCGGATGCTCTGGCGCTGCCGTTTGAAAATGCGACCTTCGATCTCGTTTGTTGTCAGTTCGGTGCGATGTTCTTTCCCAACCGCTCATCTGCCTACCGCGAGGCCCGGCGAGTCCTGAAGCCCGGAGGACATTTTCTATTCAGCGTATGGGATCGCATCGAAGAGAATGTATTTGCGGACGATGTGACGAATGCTCTCGCGAGGATTTTTCCGAACGATCCGCCGCGCTTTCTGGCACGCACGCCGCATGGCTACCACGATACGGCACTGATCCGTAGCGAATTGGAGGATGCAGGCTTTTCCGGTGTGGTGATCGAGACGAGGGCCGAACAAAGCCGTGCCTCCTCTCCTCGCCTTCCGGCCGTTGCTTATTGCCAGGGCACTCTGCTTCGCAACGAAATCGAGGCCAGGGAGGCGGGAAGGCTGGACGCTGCAACCGACTATGCCGCAGCCGCAATTGCAGACAGGCATGGCAGCGGCGAGGTTGCTGCCAAAATTCAGGCTCACATAGTCATGGCTGTAGCCTAGGTGTTTGAATATCCCGTTCCAGCCTTCGCGACATTCAGCTGCTATGCAGTAAACATCTTGCCGCTATCCCAAATTCTCAGACGTTAACCGTTCATTCGCCCGCGTGGCAGTCGACAAGTGGCGGTTCGACAAGTGGCCGTTGACCGATAGCCGGGGCTTGATGGCGGCGGCTGCCGGCCGCGCGATTCTGGTCGGCCGGACTTCGTTTTGGCAGCCATGGCCAACTCCGCCCAGCAAGGTCTAGTCATTTCGCTTTCTTGACTCGGCCGACAAAAACGGGCAGCAAAGTCATCATTGGAGGGCAGTTTTGCCAACTATGCAGGTTTTGGAGGGCGTTTTTCGGTGTGACCGTCGCCCAATCGGCGGTCGGTAGAGGGATTGGTTAACCAACTTTGTCCATCTTTTGAATCAATCGGCAACAGACGCGAAGTGTGCTGGGGGCACCAGGCGAACTGTGAATGTCACGGCTGCGAAATCCGCTAGCCGGCATCGGCCGATTGAGAGTGGTTGAATGGCGTTTGTAAGTGCGAAAACCCGGGGTGACAGTCCTGCAACTGGATTGACTTCGATGAGGCCCGGCCTGCGCTGGGTCGCGGTTCCGGCCGTCGGCGCAGCCATTGCTTTATGGTCGGTAGCGACCTTGGCCGGCCTCAATTCGATGGCAACCTCGCTCACCGCCGCTTCCAACGGTCTTCCGCAAAGCCTGCTCGCGCCGCGCACCATCGCGCTCGCCGATCCTCGCCGCAGCCTTGCAAAGGCGCAGGCCCCGACATGGGCCGCGGCAAACGCAGCGCTGTCGGCCCGGCTGCTGCAGCACGAATGCGATGCCAACTGCCTGCGGTCGGCGTCGAACTTCGTTCACCAGGGAAAATCGGCGCGTCTCAAGCGCAATGCCGTGCCGCCTGTCGCCGCCGCATCGCGGCATCCAAGCTTCGACGACGTGGTGGCCAAAGCCGCGCTGTCGCCGCAAAAGCTTGCCGCCGCCTTTGCCCGTGCCTCCTCCGGCTCACCCGTCATGCTCGCAAGCCTGCCGGCCGACGCCCGGTTCGCCGAGCCGGTACGCATACCCGACCCGAACGGCCCGGCATCGGTGCGCTTCGGGCCGGAGGTGGCGGAGATCGAACGCTCGTCGCGACTGGCGCTGGCGCTGGCGAATACATTGCCGGAGCAGATGATCGACGTGCTCCCGGCAGCCGTCGCGGCAAGCGAGCCCGCGTCTTCGCAAGAGCCGCACGAACCTGAGGTCCAACTGGCCTCGCTGCCGCCGCAGGACGACATGCCCGACAGCATTCCGCTGCCGACGCTGCGTCCGCGGGCGGACATCGATGAGCCGGCGCCTCGCGCTCAAGCCTTGAAAGACCAGGCGCCGAAAGACCGGGCGCCAAAGGATCAAGCAGCAAAAACGGAGCCGCCCCAGGCATCCAAGGCCCAGGCATCCAAGACCCAGGCATCCAGGGCGAGCAAGGTCCAGACGGCCGACGCTCCGCCGGCCGAAACGCAACCCGGCAGCCTGTCGCCTCGCAATTCGTCACAAGCGGCAGTGCCGGCGGTGTCGGGCAAGCCGGGCAAACGGTCGAAGACGCAGGGCGGCGACATGCTCGCCTATGCCAAGCCCGACATGCCTTCCGGCGGTCTCGGCGGGGCCTTCAGGAACCTGTTCACCACGCCCAACATGGGCAGCGGCGTCGCCGTCTACGACATCTCGGCTAAGACCGTCTATATGCCCGACGGCTCGCGGCTGGAGGCGCATTCGGGACTGGGCGCGATGGTCGACCAGCCGCGCTATGTTCACAAGAAGAATGTCGGTCCAACGCCGCCCGACACCTACAATCTGACGCTGCGGGAATCACGCTTCCACGGCGTCGAGGCCCTGCGTCTCACCCCCGCCAGCGGCAGCAACAAATATGGCCGCGACGGCCTGCTCGCCCACACCTACATGCTGCGCGGCGGGCGCGCCGAATCCAATGGTTGCGTCGTCTTCAAGGACTATGCCCGCTTCCTCGCCGCCTACAAGAAGGGCAAGATCAAGCGCCTCGTCGTGGTGCCGCGCCTGTCGAAGCCGCTGACACGCGTCGCCCAAGAGGGCCGCGGCGCTTAGACGGTAGCGGCGACGCACTACGAAAGCCGTTCTTTAGCGATCCTTCGCGCCCCCCTCTGTCCTGCCGGACATCTCCCCCACAAGGGGGGAGATCGGACTTCGCGTTTGTCTGTCGCCATCCTGCAACGTTGGCGATTGGCGAAATCGCGGATGACAGTCAATCTCCCCACAAGTGGGGGAGATGTCCGGCAGGACAGAGGGGGCGCTGTCCCGCCGGCATTGCTGGTTTTGCCGCCTGGACGTTCCCGCCCGCTTTCCAACAGATTGTCAGCAGCCGGCCGCGAAACGGTTTTCATTCCCGGCCGAGGATATTATGACTGACCGGCCGGGGCGGCTCCAGCTTCAAACAATCACGAGGACATCATGACAATACGCGCTGTCGTCTGGGGCGAGAATATCCACGAGCGGACCAATGAGGTGGTCGCCGGCATCTATCCCGAGGGCATGCACGCGACGATTGCCAATGCGCTGAAGCTCGACCCGGAGATTTCGGTATCGTGGGCGACGCTGGAGCAGAAGGAGCATGGGCTGCCGGCCGACCGTCTGGCCGAGACCGACGTCTTGCTGTGGTGGGGGCACAAGGATCATGGCGCCGTCGCCGACGAAGTGGTCGAGCGCGTGGCGCGCCGCGTCTGGGAAGGCATGGGGCTGATCGTTCTCCATTCCGGCCATTTCTCGAAGATATTCAAGAAGCTGATGGGCACGCCCTGCACGCTGAAATGGCGCGAGGCGGGCGAGCGCGAGCGGCTCTGGGTGACCAGCCCCAACCACCCGATCGCTGCCGGGATCGGCGAGTATTTCGAGCTCGAAAACGAGGAGATGTATGGCGAGCAGTTCGCCGTGCCGGAGCCGCTCGAGACCGTGTTCATCTCGTGGTTCCAGGGCGGTGAAGTGTTCCGGTCGGGGCTGACCTATCGCCGCGGCGCCGGCAACATCTTCTATTTCAGGCCCGGCCACGAGACCTATCCGACCTATCACGACGCCAACGTCCACAAGGTGCTGCGCAATGCGGTGAGATGGGCACACAACCCGCAAGGCTCTAATCCAGCCATCCTCGATGCGCCGAACGTGCCGGTGGAAAAGGCGCTCGAGCCGATCGTCGAGCGCGGCGGAAAACTTCATTCCGCCGGCGAAGCCGGCTTCCGCTAGGCTGCGATCCCGAACCGTTGGTTCGGGAAATCCATGATCGAACAAGAAGATAAAGCTCTGTCCTAAGGATAAGAATCATGCGCCTGTTGATACTCGGTACCGGCTGGATGGCGGAGGAGCACGCCAGGCAGTTCGGCAAGATCGATGGCGTCGAACTGATCGGCGCCGTCGATCTCGACCGTACGCGCGTCGACAAGTTTTCGGACATCTACGGTATCCCCTACCGGTTCGCGTCGCTGGACGAGGCGCTGGCATGGGGCAAGTTCGACGCGGTGGCGAACGTGACGCCCGATCGCATCCACCATCCGACCACCATGATGCTGATCGCGGCGGGCAAGCCGGTGCTGTGCGAAAAGCCGCTCGCCGAGAATTACCAGAGGGCCAGTGAAATGGCCGATGCCGCCGAGCGGGCCGGCATCATCAACATGGTCAACCTGACCTATCGCAATGTCGCGCCGCTGCAGAGAGCGCGCGCTATGGTGCTGGCCGGCGAGATCGGCACGGTCAGGCATGTCGAGGCGTCCTATCTGCAGAGCTGGCTGGTGTCCAAGTTCTGGGGCGACTGGCGCACCGATCCGAAATGGCTGTGGCGGCTGTCGCGCGGCCACGGCTCCAATGGCGTGCTGGGCGACGTCGGCATCCACATTCTCGATTTCGCCAGCTATGGCGCGGCGCTCGACATCGACCATGTGTTCTGCCGGCTGAGATCCTTCGACAAGGCGCCGGGCAACCGGATCGGCGAGTACGAACTCGATGCCAATGACAGTTTCACCATGGCGCTGGATTTCAGCAACGGCGCTTTCGGCGTCGTCCATGCCAGCCGCTGGGCGACCGGCCATTTGAACGAACTCCGTCTGCGCATCTACGGCGACAAGGGCGGCATCGAAGTCGTGCACAATCTGACCGGCTCGCAGCTGAAAGCCTGCATCGGCGAAGACGTCGAGAACGCCAAATGGCAGGTTCTCGACGCCGGAACGGTGGCGACCAACTACCAGCGCTTCGTCGATGCAGTCCGCAACGGCGTCCAGGCCGAACCGTCATTTCGCCACGCGGCCGAATTGCAGAAGGTCCTCGACCTCGCAGTCGTCTCGGATGGGAAGAGGGCTGAATTGAGCACGCACGCGATGCGCGATAGGCTTGGTTTCCCTCGCCGTCGGACGGGGCGGTCAGGGTCGAAACAAAACTGATCCCTTTGAACGACCGAGTTCGAATCTCGGCCGTTCACGGCAGGAACCGACGCCTGTGAAGGAAGAGTTCATCCTCTTGAAGAGAGGCCATCGAGCAGGAAGCCGAGGCCTTTGCGGAAAGCACCATCCCAATCGTTATCCAACAGCAGACGGGAGCGCTCAATTGTCGGGTAGCGTTCGCTGAGACGCGCATGGCGCTGCTGCGTGGCGGCCCTGCCGTCGTCCGAGAGGTCGAAGTTCGCCCGGCTGATGGTGGCGCCCATCACATAGTTCCACAGCGACCATATCGCGACGTTCAGATCTGCGTCCGCCACACCGGCCCTGGACAAGGTCTTAATCAGCAGTTCCAGGCGACCGAGGATGTTCGGGCCAAGCGCCCGGCGCGGCAACAGCGATGCCGACCAAGGATGGCGCAGCATGCTGGCGCGCCAGTCTTCGAGCATATGGACGACTTGCCCGCGCCAGTCTCGAGACTCAACCATTTGCGGCGGTCCGCGATATTCGAGCACCGAATCGAGCGCCAGATCAAAGACATCCCCTTTCTTGTCGACATGCCAATATAGGCTCATCACGCCCGAGCCGAGGCGATCGGCCAGCCGACGCATCGTCAACCCGTCGACCCCTTGGGCGTCCAGCAGTTCTACGGCGGTCGCCACAATACGTTCCCGCGACAGAGGCGGTTCACTGCGCGACTCCTTCACGGGCTGGAGCCGCCCGCTTGTCCGTTGAGACCGCGTGCTCCGGGCGCCGCTGCGTTTGGCTGCCATCCGTCTTCCCCGCTGTTCAGGCCGTCGATTTTGACCGGCAACGCGATGAATGTCGATCCTGAACGATTGACTCGTACGGCGTACCATGCGACTGGCTCGTGCGGCGTACGAGTCGATCGCCGATACCGGTTAATGTTCAATAATGGCCGCCGCGAGGGTTGCGTTGCTCGCCGTCCGCAGAGCCAAGAGAAAATCATGCCACGCGCCAAGCGCCTGCTTATCGGAGGGTTAATCGTCATGACCATGGGAGTTTCCACTGCTGCGACAGCGAATGAGAAAGATCTCAAGCTGACCATCGTCAATCCACAAACCCTCTACGACCCGTCGCCGAATGGCTACAGCACGGCAGTGATCACGCCCCGCGGAGCCCGGGTGGCCTACATCTCCGGACAGGGCGGCCAGGACAGCACGGGAGCCTTGTCGCCCGACTTCGCTGTCCAGGTTGCGCAGGCCTACGCAAATTTGCGCACCGCCCTCGATGCGCTCGGTGCGAGGCCGGATCAGGTCGCCAAGCTCACGGTCTTCGTGGTCGATCACAATATGTCCAAGCTCGAGGTGTTGACCAGGAACGTCAAGGAGATGTTCGGCGAGGCACTGCCGGCGCAGACTCTGGTTCCCGTTCCCAAGCTTGCAATCGACCCGATGCTCTTCGAGGTGGAGGCCGTTGTCGTGCTTGACTAGGTGCGCGGCTGTAGCTCCGATCGCCCAAATTGAAATGGGTCGAGCGCGCCGCCGACAGCCGCGCGCTCGCCATCACGAGGGCTGAGCAACAGGGCTTCGCCTGTTGCATCGGCGACAAGGGTGGCGTCGAAGTCGTGCACAATCAGGGTCGCACCACGCCTTCGTCATCCCAGGACGGAGCAAGGAGCGGAGCGACGCGGCGCAGACCCTAGGATGACGAAGTCATGATGGCTGAAGGCAAATTACGGATGTCGGAGATTTACGCAGCGTTCCCGCCGCCTGCCGCCTCGCTTCGCTCTTGCTCCGCCCTGGGACGAAGTCATGATGGCTGAGGGGCAATTGCGGATGTCGGAGATTGGCGGAGCGTTTCCTGGGCCCACCCAACATAGCCGCACCTGGAGATGAAATGATGGAGACCAGCGTAAGGAAGCTATTCGACCGATATGAGCGCTTTTTCAACCAATCCCTCGGCGGCGACATGGACATGGATGAGGTCGCATCGCTGTATGCTTCGGATTTCATAGCGGCTTCGCCCGCCGGGGTCATGACTGGAAAGAACGATGAACAACTCAAGCAGATCATGGCGCAAGGCTATGCGCACTATCGCGCGATAGGGACGAAGGAAATGCGGATACGCAACGTCCGGCTCTCGCCGATAGACGAACATCATTGCGTGGCTCATGTCGCCTGGACGGCAACCTATGCCCGCAAGGATCAATCGAAGGTGGCGATAGATTTTGACGTCCACTACCTCGTGCAGAAGTTGGACGGGGAGCCGAAGGTTTTCGGCTGGATATCGGACGACGAGCAGGCGCTGTTGAGAAAGCACGGCATCGTCTGAGGTCCGCTTTCTCCTAATGCCCTCCTAATGCCGCAGGATCTTGCTCAGGAAGGCGCGGCTGCGGTCGGTCTTCGGGTTGGAGAAGAACTCGTCCGGGGTGCCGCTTTCGACGATGGCGCCGGCGTCCATGAACACGACGCGCTGGGCGACCTTGCGGGCAAAGCCCATCTCGTGCGTCACCACCATCATGGTCATGCCTTCCTCGGCCACGGCGACCATGACGTCGAGCACCTCCGAGATCATCTCGGGATCGAGCGCCGAGGTCGGCTCGTCGAACAGCATGATCTTGGGGCGCATGCCGAGGCAGCGCGCGATCGCCACGCGCTGCTGCTGGCCGCCTGAGAGTTGCGCCGGATAGGCATCGACCTTGTCGGCGAGGCCGACCTTGGCGAGCAGCTCGCGCCCGGCCTTCTCGGCCTCAGTGCGCGGAATCTTGCGGACATGGATCGGCGCCAGCGTGACGTTCTCGAGCGCCGTCTTGTGCGGATAGAGATTGAAGGACTGGAAGACGAAGCCGATCTCGGTGCGCAGCCGCGTCATGTTGGTGGCGGGGTCGCCGAGGCGCTGGCCGTCGACCGTCAGGTTGCCGTCGCGGATCGTCTCCAGCCCGTTGATGCAGCGGATCAAGGTACTCTTGCCCGAGCCGCTCGGCCCGCAGACGACGACCACTTCGCGCGGCTCGATGCTGAGCGTGATATCCCTGAGCACATTGAGCTGGCCGAACCATTTGTTGACGCCGCGAAATTCGATCATGCCGGTTTTGGTCATATTGCCGGACCCTTGGGGTTCGATGTCACAACTGCACCTCGCCATGGGCCGCACCCATGCGCTGTTCCAGCCGGCGGGCCAGCATGATCAGGGGATAGCAGACGATGAAATAACCGAGGCCGACGAGGAAGAAGACGAGCAGGCCGTTCGGCACACGCTGCACCACCAGCCAGCCGACGCGGGTAAGGTCGGTGAGGCCGATGGCCGAGACCACCGAGGAATCCTTGATCAGCAGCACATATTGCCCGACCAGCGGCGGCAGCACGATGCGCATCGCCTGCGGCAGCACGACCTGGCGCATGCGCTGCCAGCGCGACAGGCCGGATGCCAACGCCGCCTCTACCTGGCCGGTCGGCACCGAGCGGATGCCGGCGACGACGATCTCGCAGATGAAGCAGGCGGCCAGATTGGTCAGCGCGATGATGCCGGCGGTGAAGGCGTCGAGCTCGATGCCGAGTTCCGGCAGGATGAAGAAGATCAGGAAGATCTGCACCAGGAACGGCGTGCCGCGGATCATGTCGACCCAGGCGCCGATCGCACCGCTGAGCAGCCGGTTGCCGCCGGTGCGCAGGATGCCGAGGCCGAAGCCGAGCAGCGTGCCCAGCACCAGGCTGATCAGCGACAGCACCACGGTCATGCCGAGGCCGCGCAGCGCGAGGGGATAGCTGCCCGCGATGCTTTGCAGCTGCTGCCAGATCATGTCCGTGCTCCCGCCAGGCCGAGCCAGCGCCCGGAGAGCGCCGCCAGCCCCTTCAGCCCGTAATAGAGGAGGAGGTAGAAGGCGGCGATGGTGATGAAACCTTCGGCCGGCATGAAGCGGTCGGAGGCGAGCAACTGTCCGGCGCGCGTCAGTTCGGCGACCGAGATCAGCGACAGCAGGGCGGAATCCTTGACCAGCACGATTGCCTGGCCGAGCAGCGGCGGGATCGTCACCTTGAACGCCTGCGGCAGGATGACGAGGCGCATGCGCTGGACATAGGTCATGCCCGAGGCGACGCCGGCCTCGACCTGGCCGCGCGGGATCGACAGGATGCCGGCGCGGATGATCTCGGCGACATAGGCGCCACTGTTCAGCGACAGGGCCAGGATGCCGACGACGAGCTCGGGCAGGACGAAGCCGAGCCGCGGCAGGCCGAAATAGAGGAAATAAAGCTGCGCCAGCAGCGGCGTGGCGCGCACCGCGTCGATATAGGCCTTGGCCGGGACGCGGAACAGCCGGCCGTGCTGCAGGTTCATAGCGGCGAGCACGATGCCGACGGCGAGCGCGCCGGCAAAGGAGAGGACAGACAGCCATACGGTCGTGACGAGGCCCTGCCCGAACAGGGGCAGATATTCGACGATTGTGCGGAAGCTGAAATTTTCGAGCATGGGTGGGGCGGTGAATGGTGATTGGTGATTGGTGAATAGCGAGTAGCGAGTAGCGAGTAGCGAGTAGCGAGTAGCGCTTTACCACTCACTACTCACTACTCACTACTCTCTATTCCCTCTACTCTACTCAGTGATCCTTCTTCCAGGCGTCGGAATTGACCCAGTAGTCGAGGTTCTTCTGCAGGCGGCCGTCGAGGCTGACCTGGTCGAGGAACAGGTTCATCCAGGTCAACAGGTCCTGCTCGTCATAGCGCGTGGCGAAGGCCAGTGGCTCCTTCGACAGCATGTCGGGCATGATGATGAAGCTGCCGGCCGGATAAGCGGTCGACTGGCCCTTGACCGCCGAGACGTCGTTGACGCCGCAATCGGCCTGGCCGTTGTTGACGGCGTCGAGCAGCAGCGGACCGCCGCCCTTGTAGCTCTTGATGTCGGCATCGGGGAAGGCGGCCTTGGCTTCCTTCTCTCCGGTGGCGCCGAGCAGCACCGCGATCTTGGTGCCCTTGGCCTTGCAGTCCTCGGTGGACTTGAAGGCGGTCCCAGCCTTGGTGAAGACGGTGCTGCCCGTGTACATGTAAGGCTTGGTGAAGGCGACCTTCATGCCACGCGCCAGCGTCGGCGTCATGTCGGCGACCAGAAGGTCGGCCTTGCCCGACAGCAGCGCCGGGATCAGGCCATCCCAGTCGAAGTCGAGGAAGGTGATCTTGACGCCCATTTCCTTGGCCATCAGTTCGGCGAGTTCGACCGAACTGCCGGTGCGTTCGCCGGCAGCACCGACCAGCGAGAAGGGCGGTCCTTGCGTCTGCACCGCAACGCGCAATTCACCGCGCTTGGTGATCTCGTCGAGCGTTCCGGCACTGGCGACAGCGGTGAGGCCGGCGAGCGCAAGTCCGGCGATGAAAAGCTTGGCAATCTTCATTTGGGCATTCCTCCTTGTTGTCGTTTGTTGTTCCACTTGTTGTTTCACCCCATCGAGGTGCTTTTTGAGCGGCGGCGCCGTTGCCGGCGGCAACCACCGTTCGAAAATCCTTCAGTCCCAGCTCACCGTTTCGGCGACCTTGATGCCGCGCCTGGCCAGCTCATCGAGGAAGCGGCCATCGGGCACATGCAGCAGCGGGTTGAGCAGGCCGGGCGCGGCGATCTCGCGCCGTGCCAGCATCTGCGCCACGATGCTGGCGGGATAGCCGACGCCGAGGCTCATGCCGAACAGGCCGGAGGCGAGATCGCGTTCGATGACCAGCTCCGAGGTCACCGTCTTGCGGCGGCCGCCTTCGCTGCCGACAAAGACGTTGCGCATCACGCAAAGGTCTTTTTCGTCGGCGCCATATTGCAGTTGCGGACCGAGCAGCCGGCCTAGGAATTCGCGCGGGCTGACGCCGGTGCCGGGCACCTTGTCCTCGGAGAGGAAGCCGAGCTGCTTCAGCGGCGCCCAGAACGCCGACCAGCCGGGCCAGCGCAGCGAATAGCGGCCGGAGCGCTGCAGCCCCTTGGCGGCGGCGAGCATGCCGGCATAATGCGGCGCGTCGCCATTGGGGAAGGCTTCGAGCCTGCCCAGTCCCGCCACCTCGATTTCGTGGATGAAACGATTGTCGTGCTGGCGGGCGGCCGGCACATCGACCCGTTTGCCGTCCTCGACCAGCACGCTGTCGCGGTTCTGGCTGACCAGAACCATGTCGAAATTCCAGCTCACCTTGTAGCGCAGCGGCTCAACCACTGCCCTCGGTTCGGGAATGCCGCCGCAGTAGGAATCGATCGCAGTGATGGTGTCGAACTGGCTTGCGGCGCGTGCGTAGAGCACCAGGTCGATGCCGGGGTCGAGCCCGCATTCGGTCACGATCGACACGCCGGCCTTTTCGGCCTCGGGAGCGAGATCGGCGATGGCCTTGCCGTAATTGGTGGTGACCAGCGGCGTGCGCGTCGCGATCGCCGCCTGCACTGCCTCGCGCATCAGCGGCTGTGGCAACAGGTCGATGACCGCGTCGACGTCCTTCATCACGTCGGCCAATGCCGGGCCGATCGCGCCCTCCGGCACGACGAAACGCACCCGGGCAAGGTCGGTCAGGCCGCCAAGCCGCGCCGCGCCATCGGTTGCGGTGTCGACGCAGACCACTTGCTCGACGCCGTCGCTGGCAACGAGATCGGCGATCGCCGCCCGGCCTTGCAGGCCGAGGCCGCCGAGAACCGCGATCTTCATGCCATTTCCTTTCGCGTCTCGTCCGACCAGCAGCCTTCAGGCAGGCTGACCCATTTGTTGCAGGACGCCATGACGACGAAGGTCTCGCTGCGCACGACCTCGCCCGGCTCACCGGCGCCGGGGATCAGTTCGCTGGTGACGCGGTAGAGATCGGCGACATCGCCGGCCACGGTCACGTCGACGATAATGTCGAAGCGTCCGGTGACGACGGCGGCCGAATTCACGAAAGGCAATTCCGAGATGCGCTGCGCCAGTTCCCGCGCCCGGCCGCGCCCTTGTGCATTGATGCCGACGATGGCCGAGATCAGCTCGGGGCGTTCGGTCAGGTTGAGCAGCCCGACGATCTTGAGCAGGTTGCGGTCGAGCAGGTTGCGCAGCCGCATGCGCACCGTCGGCACCGAGATCGCCATCTTCTCGGCGAGGCGGTTGACGCCAAGCTGCGCATCCTGCGACAGCAGCTTGACCAGTCGCCGGTCGGTCTGATCGAGATGTTCTCGCAAGCGCTCAGGCTTTCATAAAGGGAAAGAAACGATTGGATTTTCTTTCAGATATGAAAATACCTTATGAGATATTTTTAACAACGGCAAGAGCCATGTCATCCGCCGTGGCTCTGTGCCTGTTGGCAATTTCGTCGAGTGCGCCACATTTTGTTCTTGCTTTGTGCCGGCAGCTATGCTATTAATTTGGGTATCGTGCCAATTTGGCTCCAACGACCCGTCCTCCCGAGGCGGGTTTTTGTTTCCGGATCTTTTGAAGGTTCAGCGCCGCCGGTCTAAGGTTGGCGGGACAGCGTGGTTCCGCGGAGCGCAGCCGCAACTCATGCCTTCACCTGACGGGCGGAAAGGCTCATCCGCGAAATGGCCAAAAGCGGCTTTTCAATAAAACTGTAGCTGGCCAGGGAGACGGCAATGCAGGCTGCGACAATAACCATGCCAGCAACCCATGGTGATACGCTGACGCTTGCAACGACAGGAGCGGTCGCAAGCAGCACGATAGGATGGGTCAGATAGAGAGAGTAGGAGGCATCGCCTAATCTTGCCAGCAGGCGAGGAGCAAAAAGCCGGAAGTAGCTTTCCAGGCTGATGCAACCCGCGACAAGGATCAAGGCCGGGATTCCCTGAGCAAGGGTTCGCGGCAAGTTGAAGCCAAGTACCATCACCAGCATGGACACGATGGCGAACACGAGCGCCGAGACACCCAGGACGGTAGGCAAACGCGCCAGTCTGCCGACCAGGTGGCCGAGCGCCATGCCGGCAAGGAACTCAAACAGGATTGGCGTGGTATAGAAAAATAGCACAGTGTCGGCGGCGGGTTTGAAGACGATGCGCGCCGCTACGGCGATTGCAAAGACAACGCCGACCATGGCCATTTGCGTCAGCGTGCCGAAACGCATAGTCGCCGCGAACAGAATGTAAAACAGGATTTCCAGATTGAGCGTCCAACCCACGCCAAGCACCGGTTGGACATAGCCTGTGACCGTATCGAGATAGGCTATGAAAAGCAGGCTATTGGTGATCTGCTCAAGAAACACTGCACGACCGGCAAACAACCAAAGTGCGGCGACCATAAGGAAGGTCATAACCCAATAGAACGGAACGACGCGCGTGAAGCGCTGCATCAAAAAAGCACGATGGTCGGCGCGTCTGTTCTCTGTCGAGAGAACCATTACAAAACCACTGATGACGAAAAACAGGTCGACGCCGCTGTTTAGAACGGGAATACGCAGATCGAGCATGCCCAGTGCGGCCGGAAGATGATAGATAACAACCATGAGGGCTGCTAGCCCGCGCAGGACCTGTATCGATGTATATTGTTGAACCCGACGCGGCGCAGCGTGACCATTCTCTGGAATGATGTTCATCAAAAATGGTCCCCGGTGCGGGGGAGCATTAACACACGCGATCGTCGATGTGCCGATTAATTGTTGGTTTAATTAACACGTAAAGTTTTAGATAAGTTTTATTGATATAGCGTGCCGCCACACTTATGCTCGGCCGACTTTGGCCTGCCTCGTTGCCAAACTTGGCATCTCCCCAGTGAAGAGGAGATTGGCCGTTCCCGCGCTAACGGCTGGTCTCGAAGATAGCGACGGCTGCCCCTGTCAGCGCAGCGTTACCGGGGGCTACCGTTCCATCAGGAAGCTCCTTGCCGTCTTCCAGCCCGACGCGCGTCGACCAACGGCGTTCCGCCGCCCGACGCACGAAAGGCCAGACCGTGGCGTCGGCGCCGTGCAGCAGGATTGCCCGGCGCATTCCGGCGCCGTCGAGCACGGCGGCGATATCGTCGCCGATCTCCAGCGCAGCGTCCGGCTCCTGCTCGGAGATTTCGATCAGGATGCGCAGCACGCGTTTGCCATGGTCGAGGCTCACCAGCCGCTCGGCATCGGCGACGGAGGCGAGCCCGGCCTCGATGCCAATGCCGCGCTGGCGCAGACGCTCCATGACGGCGGGCGCGGCGTCTTCGCTGAGATTGACCGAGGCGTAGTCGGGCAGCTCGCTCCAGCCGGCGATCGCGGCCAGCGTCCGCTGGTCGTCGTTCTCGATCCAGGCACCCGTCGACACGCCGATCAGCGTCCCCGGGCAGGCGCGGCGGAGCGCCAGCACCGTCCGGTCCATCGCCGCCGGCGCGATGCTTTCGCGGCCATCGAGCTCGCGCGCATGGATGTGCAACTCGGCGGCACCGGCGGCGACCGAGGCGGCGCCGTCACGCGCCATGACCTCCGCCGTCAGCGGCAGTTGCGGATGATAGTCGGCGCTGCGCGCACCATTGATGCATGTCTGGACGATCATGCTATGGGCAGTCCGGTTGCGGTTGCTGCCAGTCTAGCGCGGGCCAGTGAAAACCGGAATCACGCTGGCGAAGGCTCCTGACATATGGACGTGGCACAGCCTGAATCAGTCTGGCAGTGTGTGTCTCTATCGCCTTGTTCGCCAACGATCTTCTCGGCAAAAGAGGACGGTCGTTTGCAGAGTTATGGCGGCACGCCCAGATCGTGCAGCGCACTCATGGCGGCTCGGTATTCGACGAAATCCCTGGGACAATCGCTAGCGGCGAGCCGGTAAAGCCGTAAGGCTTCCTCGCTATGCCCCTGGAGCCGGCTAAGCTCGGCCGTGTAGAAATTCGTTTCGCAGACTTGTCCGGTTCTCTGGGCCAGGCCCACAGCACCAGCATCCGAAAGCGCTTCGGCGGGCGTCTTTTCACCCAGCAGCATGCTGACCAGCGGTGCCGGCCACTTCGTCATGTCGAGCTTGCCTTTCGCTTCCTTCAAATGGCCCGCCGCGCCGTTGCGCCGCGCGGCAATATCAAGCCAGATGGCAAAATAGGCATTGTCGGGCGTGAGAGCAGCCCCCTGCTCGAAATCCGCCTGCGCGTTCGCCATCGCACCGGAATAGAGATACAGGGTGCCCCGGCCAGCATAGGTAGAGGCGTCTTTCGGATCGAGGTTGATTGCTTTGCCATAGTCGGCGATAGCGCGGTCGTATTGGTCCTTTGCCGTCCAGGCAATGCCTCGGTTTTGGTAGCTCTTGACAAGTCTCGGATCGAGGCTGATCGCGCGGTCGTAGTCGGCGATGGCAAGGTCGTACTCGCCTTTCCTGCTCCAGGCGAAACCTCGGTCGTTGTAGGCGACCGCCTTTGTCGGATCGAGAGCGATGGTCTGGCTGTAATCGGCGATGGCACGATCGTCCTTGCCCTTTCGAAGCCAGGCGGTGCCCCGATCGTAGTAGGCGCTCGTCAGTTTCGGATCGAGGCTGATGGCTCGGCTCGAATCCTCAATGGCGTGATCGTCCTCCCCCTTCGTGTACCAGGCCTCGCTACGGTTGACGTAGATTTTCGGATTTGTCGGATCGAGCCTGATCGCCTGGGTGTAATCGGCAATGGCACTGTCCGCATCGCCCCTTGCAAGCGAGGCGATGCCTCTGTTGAAATAGGCATTGCCAAGGTTCGGGTCGAAGGTGATCGCCTGGCTGTAATCGGCGATGGCACGATCGATGTCGCCCTTGTTTGCTCGGGCCAGACCCCGGTTTGAATAAGAAATGGCGTGTTTCGGATCGAGGCTGATCGCTTGGTCGTAGTCGGCGATGGCACGGTCGAAATCGCCTTTCGCCGCCCATGCTATCCCCCGGTTGTTGTAGGCGTCGACATATTTCGGATCCAGCGCGATGGCCTGACCATAGTCAGCGATGCCGCCATCGGAGTCACCTGCGTCGGATCGGGCCGCACCTCGCGCGAAGTATGCGACGGCGAGTTTTGGATCGATGCCGATCGCCTTGCCATAGTCGGCGATGGCGCGGTCATGATCCCTCAGGTTGACCCGAGTGACGCCTCTGCTGCAATAGGCCGGTGCAAATGTCGGATCGAGGCTGATGGACATGTCGAAGTCCGCCAGCGCCCGGTGATGGTCGCCCTTGTTCGACCAGGCGAGGCCTCTGTTGTAGTAGACGCTAGCATCCTTCGGATCGATCGCGACGACCTGATTGTAGTCGGCGATAGCGCCGTCAAAATCGCCGCCCGTCAGCCGGGCATTGCCGCGCCGGTAGTAGGCATGCGCGTTTTTCGGATCGAGGCTGATCACCTTGTCATAGTCGGCCAGCGCGCGCTCCTCTTCGCCCTTGCTGGTCAACGCATCGGCGCGGCCATTCAGGGAACCGGCGTCGATCGGATTGAGCCTGATGGCCTGATCGAAGTCGGCTATCGCGCGGTCGTGGTCGCCTTTGCTTGCCCAGATCAGCCCGCGATTGTGATAACTTCTGCCGTCTTCGGGATCGAGGCTGATTGCCTTGTCATAGTCGGCGATAGCGCGGTCGTATTGGTCCTTTGCCGTCCAGGCGATGCCTCGGTTGTAGTAGGCATCGCCATATTTCGGGTCCAGGCTGATCGCCTTGTCCAGATCGGCGATGCCCTTGTCGTAGTCCTCCTTGAAGACCCAGCTGATGCCCCGGTTGTAGTAGCCGCTGGCGACGGTCGGGGCGATGTCGACGAACGCGCTGTAGTCGGCGATGGCGCGGTCGTAGTCGCCTCGTTCCGTGAGGGCATTGCCGCGCCTGAAATAGGCAATGCCACGGTTTTCAACGGGCTCTGTCGCATCGTCGATCATGCGCGTGCAGGCGGCGATCCGCGTGCTGGCCTCGACATCGTCGTCGCTGACGCAGTCGCTGCTGGCCGACAAGGCCGGGAGCGCTGAGACAAGCAGGAGAATGAGACAAACGAGGAATTGCGCGGCCGCCCCGTTCCTTTGTCGAACCCATCCGGTCAATTCGCCCCCCATCGCGTCAAGCCGCGCTGCATTGTTATTCAACGAAATCCCCTAGACAATCGCTAACGAGCTCACCCGGCAAGAAACGGGTGGTCCGCGCGCGCCGTTTCACCCATCTCAATGACAGAGAAGCCACAGGAGGCGAAGCCATGACCATCCATTCGATAGGCGCGAAAGCGGCGGTGAAATCGGCGGAGGTGCGCGTTGCCGGATATGACTGGCGGAAGCTGACCGATGAGCTGAGCAGCTACGGTTGCGCGGTGATGGAAAAGCTGCTGACGCCGCAGGAGTGCCGGCATATCGCCGGACTTTATCCGGACGAGAGCCATTTCCGCAGCCATGTCCAGATGGCGCGGCATGGCTTCGGCAAGGGCGAGTATCGCTATTTCCGCTATCCCTTGCCCGATCTGATCGGCGGCTTGCGCACCGCGCTCTATCCGCGCCTGGCCGCGGTCGCCAACGACTGGAACGAGCGCATGGGTATCGCGCAGCGCTATCCCGACGAACACGCCGCGTTCCTCAGGCAATGCCACGAGCAGGGCCAGACGCGGCCGACGCCGCTCCTGCTGCAATATGTCCCCGGCGACTTCAACTGCCTGCACCAGGATCTCTACGGCGATCTTGCCTTCCCGCTGCAGGTGGCGATCCTGTTGTCCGAACCGGGCAAGGATTTCACGGGTGGCGAGTTCGTGCTGACCGAGCAGCGTCCGCGCATGCAGAGCCGCGTCGAGGTGGTGCCGCTGCGCCAGGGCGATGCGGTCGCCTTCGCGGTTCACAATCGTCCGGTCCAGGGCAGCAAGGGCAATTACCGCGTCAATCTCAGGCACGGCGTCAGCCGGCTTCGCTCCGGCATGCGCCACACCGTCGGCATCATCTTCCACGACGCCAAATAGCCGAGCCGCTCGGCCCGGCGACGATTACCTGGAAAAATCGCTGCGCACGATGCCGTGGCGCTGGAGCTTGTCGTAGAAGGTCTTGCGCGGAATCCCCAACGCTTCGATCGTGCGCCTGACGTCGCCCTCGTTGCGGCCAAGCGCCTCGCGGATGATGTCGGCCTCGTAGCGCTCCAGCCGCTCCGGCAGCTTCATGGCGGCGTTCGATTGGGTCGGGGCAGGGGCTTCGGCGCCTTCCTCCAATCCAAGCACGAACCGCTCGGCGAAATGCGCCAGTTCGCGCACATTGCCCGGCCAGTCATGATCGCTGAGATGGCGATGCACCGTCGCCGGCACTGCCGGCACCTGGCGGTGGAAGCGGGCGGCGGCGCGCTCGGCGAAATAGAAGAACAGAAGGGCGATATCGTCGCGGCGCTCGCGCAGCGGCGGGATCGAGATCGTCACGACGTTGAGCCGGTAGTAGAGGTCCTCGCGGAAAGCGCCGCGCTGGAGCGGATCGCCGAGGTCGACCTTGGCGGCGGCGACGACGCGCAGATCCACCGGCCGCACCTCGTTGGTGCCGAGCGGGGTGACCTCGCGCATCTCCAGCACACGCAGCATCTGCACCTGTGTCGAGACCGGCATGCTTTCGATCTCGTCGAGGAACAGCGTGCCGCCGCTGGCGTGCTCGATGCGGCCGATCCGTTTCTTCTGCGCGCCGGTGAAGGCGCCGGCCTCATGGCCGAACAACTCGCTCTCGATGACCGTCTCCGGCAGCGTGCCGCAATTCAGCGCGACGAAATTGCCCTTGGCGCGGCGGCTCCAGCGATGCAGAAGGCTTGCCACCACTTCCTTGCCGGAGCCGGTCTCGCCGGTGACCAGCACGTCGACATCGGTATCGGCGATCTGGCGTAGTGTACGGCGCAGCCTGTCCATGGCCGGTGTCTGGCCGATCAGCGGCAGGCTGTCCTGCGCCTCTCCGGCCGCCTCGCGCAAGGCGCGGTTCTCCATCACCAGGCGGCGCTTTTCCGCTGCCCGGCGCACGCTCTGCACCAGCCGGTCGGCGGCGAAAGGTTTGGTGATGAAGTCGTAGGCGCCATCCTTGATCGCCTTGACGGCCATGGCGATGTCGCCGTGGCCGGTGACGAGGATGACGGGAATGTCGGCATCCAGCCGCAGGATGCGGTTGAAAAGTTGCAACCCGTCAATCTGAGGCATGCGGATATCCGACACCACGACGCCGGCAAAACCGGCGTCGAGCCTGGCCAGCGCCTCGGCCGCCACCGCAAAGGCCGAGACCGAGAAGCCGGCAAGCTCCAGCGTCTGCGCGGTGGCCTTGAGGAGATCGCGGTCGTCGTCGATCAGGACCACCGGCGCGGCATTGTCGTTCGTCATGATGGCTTACGCTGCTGTCTGGAGATGAATGGTGAAGCGGGTGCCGCCGTCGTCGCTCGAAACCTCGATGCGACCGCCATAATCGGCGACGATATCCTTTGAGATGACGAGACCAAGGCCAAGGCCTTTTTCCTTGGAGGTGTTGAACGGCGTGAACAGCGATTTGAGAATCCCTGGCGGAATGCCAGGTCCGTTATCGGACACGCCGACCGTCACGCCGTCCGCGGTCTCTTCGACCGATACCTGCACATGAGCGTCGGCGCGGCCGTCGAGTGCTTCGAGCGCGTTCTGGAAGAGGTTGATCAGCACCTGTTCGAGCCGCACCCGATTGCCCATGACCTTGAGGGCACGCGGCGGCAGGTCGATGGCCAATGCGTCGAGCCGGCCGGCAAAGCGGCTTCTCAACAGCATGACGGCCCCCTCGATGACACCCCGCAGTTCGACAGGCTCGGCGGCGGTGCGGCCCTTGCGGGCAAATGCCTTCAACTCCTCGGTGATCGAGCCGATGCGTTCGGTAAGGGCTGCGATGGCGCCGAGGTTTTCCTCGGCCGGCCCGGTCTGCTTGCGGTCGAGGAAGGTGCGGGCGTTGTCGGCATAGGCGCGGATGGTGGCGACCGGCTGGTTGATCTCATGGGCGACACCTGCGGCGACCTGGCCGAGGATGGCGAGGCGGTTGGCCTGGACCAGATCCTGCTGCACGATCTGGAGCTTGGCTTCCGTGCTGCGGTGGTCTGATATCTCGGCCTGCAGCCGGTCGCGGGCGCGGCTCAGATCATCGGTGCGTTCGACGACGCGGCGTTCGAGTTCGGTGCGGGCCGCCTGTTCGGCGGCAATCCGCATCTGCGCCGACTGTCGGCGCCACAACAGATACGCGGCAAAGCCGAGCAGCGGGACGACGACGCCTAACGCAAGAAGCCGCATTTCGCGGACGGCAGCGGCGATTGGCGCTTCAGCCGGGATCAGATAGTCGAGCCGCCAGGGGGTCGAAGGGACCGGCGTGGAAAGGTTGAGATACTGCGCGTCGCTGCCGCCGGGCGTCACCGCGTGGACGACCGACACATCCGGGCTGAGCGCCTGCAGGTGCATGATCGGCAACGGCACAAGCGGCGCGTCGCCGAACTGTTGGCTGTCGCGAATTGCGGCTTGCTTGGGTGCGGCCAGCGGCGCGGTTGTCATGAACCGCCAGGACGGTACGCTGGTGATCAGGACGACGCCGTTCTCGTCGCTGACATAGGCGGGGCGGTTCGCCTCGCGCCAGTCGGCTTCGAGCTGGTCGAACTCCATCTTGACGACGACGACGCCGAGCGGTGCGGCTGCATCGCCGACGCGCCGCGAAATGTAGAGGCCGGGACGCTTGCTGACATTGCCGAGCGCAAAATACTCGGCGGTTCCGGCCTGCATCGCGCCAGAGAAATAATCGCGAAAACGGTAGTCGTTGCCGACGAAGCTGATCGGCTCGTGCCAGTTGCTGGAGGCGATCGCCAGTCCATCGGTGCCGACGACATAGAGTACCGACGCCTTGGTGCCGGAGACCAGCCCCTCGAGCTTGCGGTTCAGCACATCGATTGCCGCGGCATTTTTTTGCGATAGCGCGTCACGCACTTGCTGGTCTGCAGACAAAAGCAGGGGTAGGGCGCGCGGGCTTTCGAGCACGGCGCGCAGCAGCGCGACCTTCAGATTGGCGTCGGTACGCCCCTGCGCCGCCAAGGTCTCGACCTCGGTCTTGCGGCCGTAGAGGCCGGCGCCGTAGAGCGCTGCCGTGACGATCAGCAGGGCGACGGCCGCAAACAGCAGCCAGGCTCGCCGCGCCCGCCTGGCGAGTTGCTCGGGCGTCGAAGACAAGGCACCGGCGGGGCGTTGCAGCATCGCCCATTTGTGCATGAACTCGCACAAAACACAATTCGACCTATGCGGAGATTCGCACTTGTCTATGCGTCCAGCACTGCGGACGCTTGCGAATATTCAACAAAATC
This sequence comes from Mesorhizobium sp. WSM4830, assembly GCF_055811495.1. NCBI lineage: Bacteria > Pseudomonadati > Pseudomonadota > Alphaproteobacteria > Hyphomicrobiales > Phyllobacteriaceae > Mesorhizobium > Mesorhizobium sp. WSM4830. Next base: position 174,904 of record NZ_JBVVQI010000012.1, read on the forward strand.
AATGATGAAAAGCTCTTCTGCGTATCTGGCACGGCTGTTGCAAACACGAATTCGGCAGTCGCGAGGCTGCTGGTCAAAACAACTGCCCCGGGGAGTCGAGCTTTCGATCGGGGCGCCATGGAGGACGTCATGCAGACAGCAATCGCTGCCGCCGAGCCGCGCGGCAAAGTACCCTTATACCGGCATCTTTATGTGCAGGTGCTGGCGGCGATCGCCGCCGGTGTGCTGCTCGGCCATTTCTATCCCGAAACCGGCGAGGCGATGAAGCCGTTCGGCGATGCCTTCATCAAGCTGGTGAAGATGGTGATCGCGCCGGTGATCTTCCTGACGGTGGCGACCGGCATAGCCGGCGTTTCCGACCTGCAGAAGGTCGGCCGCGTCGCCGGCAAGGCGATGATCTATTTCCTGGTGTTCTCGACGCTGGCGCTGGTCGTCGGCCTGGTCGTCTCCAATGTCGTCCAGCCCGGCGCCGGCATGCATATCAATCCGGCGACGCTCGATACCACCAAGGTGGCGGCCTATGCCGAGAAGGCGCACGACACAACCATCGTCGGCTTCCTGATGAACATCATCCCCGACACCATCACCGGCGCCTTCGCGCAGGGCGACATTTTGCAGGTGCTGTTCTTCTCGGTGCTGTTCGGCGTCGCCCTGGCACTGGTCGGCGATCGCGGCCGTCCGGTCGTCGATTTCCTGCAGGCGCTGACCACGCCGATCTTCCGCCTCGTCGCCATCCTGATGAAGGCCGCGCCGATCGGCGCGTTTGGCGCGATGGCCTTCACCATCGGCAAATACGGCATCGGCTCGATCGCCAACCTCGCCATGCTGATCGGCACGTTCTACCTGACCGCGCTGCTGTTCGTGCTGGTGGTGCTCGGCGCGGTCGCCCGCTACAATGGCTTCTCGATCCTGGCGCTGATCCGCTACATCAAGGAAGAGCTGCTGCTGGTGCTCGGCACCTCGTCCTCGGAAGCGGCATTGCCGGGCCTGATGGCCAAGATGGAGCGCGCCGGCTGCAACCGCTCGGTGGTCGGCCTGGTCATCCCGACCGGCTATTCCTTCAATCTGGACGGCACCAACATCTACATGACGCTAGCGGCGCTGTTCATCGCGCAGGCGACCGACACGCCGCTCACCTACGGCGACCAGATCCTGCTGCTCGCCGTCGCCATGCTGAGCTCCAAGGGTGCCGCCGGCATCACCGGCGCCGGCTTTATCACCCTGGCGGCGACGCTCTCGGTCGTACCCACCGTGCCGGTCGCGGGCATGGCGCTGATCCTCGGCGTCGACCGCTTCATGTCGGAATGCCGGGCGCTGACCAACTTCATCGGCAATGCCGTGGCGACAGTGGTGGTGGCGCGCTGGGAGGGGGAACTCGACCAGACGAAGTTTGCCGCCGCCATGGCCGGCGACTTGCCGGAGGAAGTCGACCTATCGCTGCCGGGTTTGCAGGCCGCCTGACTGTTTAGGCCACATGGCTTTAAGCCCGGAGGCGGTTCGCCGGCTCCGGGCAAAAGCACCGGCGGTCGTGGCATGCCGCCTGAAACGCAACCTGAAGTGGCCCTGTTTTCGACGCGGGGCTTGTTCCAGCCGCATTTGAAGGCCAGTATCCGCCATGCCTTCAAGGCACCCGTCCGCTTCGCTCCCGACCTGATCGCGAGGCGAGACATTTCCGTCGGGCTCGGTTGAATCTCATCCTTGCCGAAATCGTCGGAGCTTTTGCTGCCGCCGACCCCTGACCATGGCAGCAGCCTCGAAGGCAATGGCGGCCTCAGTACGAAGTCGCAAAGCGAAACGTGACCGGTCTCCTCGTGGAAAGCGCAGGCTTTCTCCCAGGGAACTCGTTCCGTGCCAAGAGGGCGCTTGAAGAGGGGGCGGCCCATGAGGGCCTTTGCCGAACCAAAGCAAGATGCGAGGTCAAACGCGATGCAGTCTGTCCAAAACAGGATTCCGGTATCCATCATCATCCCGAACTACAACTACGCGCGGTTCCTCAAACGCAGCATCGACAGCGCCCTCGAGCAGGACTACGCGGATGTTGAAGTCATCGTGGTCGACGATGCATCGCAGGACAATTCCACGACAATCATGGAATCCTATCGCGACGAGATCCTCGCCTGCCCGCGAGCGCAAAATGGCGGACACGCGGCGGCGTTCAACACCGGCTTTGCGGCGAGCTCGGGCAAGATCGTCCTGTTCCTCGACGCCGACGATTATCTTTATCCGACCGCTGTCTCCACCATCGTCGAGACCTGGGACGAGGCAACTGCCCAGGTGCAGTCCAGACTGCATATCGTCGACGAAAGGCAACGCATCAAGGATGTCTTTCCGCCACCCGAACTGCCCTTCGACAGCGGTGACGTCATGCCGAAACTCCTGCACAAGGGCCGCTATCAGACGACCGTGACCAGCGGGCTCGCCTTCGACCGCGCAACGCTGGAATCGATCATGCCGATCCCGGAGCCGGAGTTCCGCCAGGGCGCCGACGGCTATCTGGCAACGCTGGCGCCGATGTACGGGCATGTCCAATCGATCGACGAATGCCTCGGCGCCTACCGGATCCACGGCGCCAACCATTCAGTCTTCGGTGAAAAGCTCGCCGAGCGGGCACGCTGGCGGGTAACTCACGATTTCCGCCGCATGCAGGCGCTGTCGGACCAGGCCTCCGGGATCGGCCTGACCATCGTGCCGTCGGATGCCGTGCGCCACGATCCGGTCCACCTGGAAGAGCGGCTGGCGTCGCTTTGCGCGGACAGAGACCGACATCCCGTGGCCGACGATTCCCGGCTGGCGCTCGGGGCGGCCGGCGCGGTCGCCAGCCTCGAAATGACCGCATCCCTGCGGCGGCGCGCAATCCTTGCCGCGTGGTTCCTGTCGGTCGGGGTGTTGCCGCGGAAAATGGCCACCGCGGTGCTGATGTGGAAGCTTGATGCGTCGTCGAGGCCGGCATTTTTGAGCCGCCTGTCCAAGAGAATCCGCCACGCGATGGGATAGTGAGCGGCACTGTGACATAGCTCCGCCTGGTTTTGGGCCGATACTCCCCAGCCTCCAGCGGACGCGATCATCGCCTCTGACAGACCCGGACCATTCTGTAAATTATTTGCTTACACCTGCTTGACCAGCGTAAGCAATATGCTTACATGTGGTATGATCAAGTCGTTCAAGCACAAGGCGCTGGCGGACCTCTTTCAAACCGGAAAGACCGGGAAGATCGACGCCAAGATGCATAAGCGCATCCTTGTCCGGCTTGACCGCTTGGAAGTCTCGGAAAGGCCTGATGACATGGACCTGCCCGGCTTCGACTTCCACGCTTTGAAGGGCTTCAACCCGACCCGCTACACGGTGCATGTCAACGGGCCGTGGTGCATCACATTCGAATTCGACGCCAATGATGCTGCCCGCGTCGATTTCGAACAGTACCATTGAGACGGCTTAGATTGGAGAAATCGATTATGAGCGTGTATGAACCGATGCGTCCGATGGAGCGCTGCCCATCCCACCCCGGGGCGTTGCTCGACGACATTATCCCGGCAACCGGCAAGACCAAGGTGGAAATCGCCAATCTGCTCGGAATCTCGCGCCAGCAGCTTTACGATATTATCCGCGAAAAGAAGCCGGTGTCGCCGGCTGTCGCGGCGCGCCTTGGAAAGATGTTCGGCGACGGCGCCGCGATCTGGCTCAGGATGCAGGCCGCTTACGATGCGTGGCACGCTGAGCGCGAGGTCGACGTCAGCGCCATTCCAAGGCTCCATGCTGCCTGAGATGCAATAGATCCGCCGAACCACCGAGGCTCTCACAAATCGATCACGGCCCCCGCTGCCGGGATCGGCCCTCCGGTTCGACGGCTCGCTCGACCAGGACGTGCGCCTCCCGCGCGGCCTCGACGAACGCGTCCCTGGCGGCTTCGGTCCAGCGGTCGTCGCTCATGGCGCGGCGGCATGTGCGCAGTGCCAAGCCGTGTTTGGCGCTGCCGGCGTCACGCCAGTGGGCCTCCAGTAATTCGACAGCCTGCCGTGCGTTGGAAATGTTGCGGATATCTCCCACGATGCCGACCGCAACCGCAACCGGCTTGGAAAACCATCCTTGGTTCATGGCGAAGCCTTCGACGTGTTGAACTACCTATAACGAGAATCGTAGCGCAAGGTTTCATTCGCGCCAGTCACCACGGCGTGAGGCGGCCCTCACTGTGCCGCGCGCAGCCTGACCACGAGGCTGCGCGCCACAAGCACCAGCACGGTGATGACGATCAGGATCACCGAGAGTGCGGCGATCGCCGGGTCGATGTTGTCGCGCAGGCCCATCCACATCAAGCGCGGCAGCGTGATGGCGTTGACCGAGGTGATGAACAGGGTGACGCCGATCTCTTCCCAGGACAGCACGAAGGAGAGCAGTGCCGCGGTGACGATGCCGAACTTGATGTTGGGCATGATGATGCGGGTGGCGCGCTCCCACACTGTGGCGCCGAGGCCGCGGGCGGCGAGATCGATGCGGCGGTCGAGCTGGCTGAGCGACACCAGGATCAGCACCGTGGCAAAAGGCACCGTCATCACCGCATGTGCCATGGCGACACCCAGCCAGGTGTCATAGCCGAAGAACGACGAGAACCCCGAGATCGAGGTCAGCAGGAAATAGAGCGTGATTGCCGATACCACCGGCGGCACCACCATCGGCAGCAGCACGAAGCCGACCAATACTGCCGTGAAGCGCGGCTGGAACATCCAGACGCCGAGGCTGAAGCAGAGTGCCAGCACCGTGGAAAAGGCGCTGCTGACGACGCCGATCCTGATCGAGAGCAGGATCGAATTGATCCAGCGCGGATCCTCGATCAGCGCCCGGTAATGGCGCAGCGACAGTTCACCGGACGGCATCGCCAGCATGCGGCTCGGCGTCAGCGACACCGGAATGACGGCGAGCAGCGGCAGCAGCAGGAACAGCGCGACCAGGGCGGCGAGGATCAGCGAGATGGGACCGGGGCGGTAGGTCGGCATCGCGCTACACCAGTTGCTTTGGTCTGATATAGCGGAACAGCAGCGCCATCAGCGCGCCGACGAACAGCACCAGCACCACGCTGATCGCAGCACCCAGGCCCCAGTCCGGGCTCTGGAAGATGCGGAGATAGATCAGCTCGGCGATCATCACGCTGCGGCCGCCGCCAAGGATCGCCGGCGTGACGAAGAAGCCCAGCGAAAAGACGAAAACGATCAGCGCCGAGCCGATGATGCCGGAGCGGGTCATCGGCACGAACACCGACCAGAAGGTGCGCATGCGGCTGGAACCGAGGCCGCGCGCCGCCAGCAGCACACGGTCGTCGAGGCTGCGCATCGAAGAGGCCAGCGGAAACACCGCGAAGGGGATGAGGAAATGCGTCATGCCAACGATGACGCCAAACTCGTTGCGCACCAGCGCCAGCGGCTCCGAGATGAAGCCGACCGCCTGCAGCCAGGTGTTGATCAGGCCGCGATTGGACAAAAGCGCCACCCAGCCGAAGGCGCGCGTCAGCACAGAGATCCAGAACGGCACCAGGATGCAGAACTCGGCCACGACACGCTGCACGGGCGTGCCGCGCACCCAGACAACGGTGATGGCGTAGGCGGCGGCAACTGAAACGATCGTCACGATCGCCGCGATGCGCAGCGTGCGGATGAAGACCGACTGCACCAACTGATCCGTGAGCAGCGCATTGTACTGCCCCAGCCCCGTCGTGGGCAGCGTAAAACTCCATTTGACCACGCCAAGGAATGGCCAGGCGTAGGCTAGCGCAAGAAAGAGGAGCAGCGGCGCCATCAACAGCGCCGCGCCCATCCTGTCGGAGAGGTATGCTCTCATCCGGTTATCCCGGCTTGTCAGGCGGAGATGATCTTCGTGTATTCGTCGAGTGCCGCCCCGTAGTTCTTGGCGTACCAATCCATGTCGAGCGGGATCTGCTTCTTCATGTTCTCGGGATCGACGGGGTTGATGCGCTTCTTGTCGGCAGGGATCAGCGCGTCGGCGGCCGGATTGGCCGGACCCTGGCCGAGCTTCTCGAACATGATGAGTTCCTTCTCCGGGTCCTGCGTGCTGGCGATGAACTTCATCGCCGCATCCTTGCCGCCGGGATTGCCCTTGAGCACGGCGAGCGCGCCGGGCGAGATCAGGCCCTGGTCCCAGATGAACTTGATCTTGCCGCCGGAATCCTGCTCGATAAGCGAAGCCCGGGTCGACCAGACGATCGCCATCGACGCCTCGCCATTGAGCAGCACGCTCTGGCTTTCGGCGCCGCCACCCCAATAGGCGACGACGTTCTCCTTGAAGGCGGCGATCTTGTCATGCGCGCGCTTGAGGTCGAGCGGGTAGAGCGAGGCCGGCGCGACGCCATCGGCAAGCAGTGCCGCTTCCCAGCTCGACACGCCCCATTTGTAGAGCGAGCGCTTGCCGGGGAATTTTGCCACGTCGAAGAAGTCGGCCATGCCGGTCGGCGCCTGGCTGCCGTATTTCTCGGCATCGTAGGCGATGACGTAGGAGAAGAAATAGGTCGAGGCGGCGTATTCCCAGCCAAATCCCGGCCGCATCTTCTTCTTGTCGACGATCGAATAATCGATCGGTTCGAGCATGCCTTGCGCACCGAGCGTGATGGCCGAGAACGGATCGACGTCGACCAGGTCCCAGGTCGGCGCGCCGCTCTTGAACTGCGCCGCGATTGCGCCTTCGGTCGGGCCAGAGCCGTCCATCTTGACGGTGATGCCGGTCTCCTTGGTGAAGGCCTGGCCGTAAGCCGCGTCATAGGCGGTAATGGCGTCGCCGCCCCAGTTGACCAGCACCAGTTCCTTTGCCGCGGCAAAGGCGCCGGTCGAGCGCAGCAGCATCGGCGTGCCGGCCAGCACCATTGCGGCCAGCTGCGTGAACTGCCGGCGCGAGATCTCGCCGCGCACTGCCCTGGCGGACAGCGCCTCGATGGAATTTTTCTTGGTGTCGTTTGTCATGTTAGTTCCCCTTTTTTGTCGTTGGCATTTCCTGAAAGTCAGCTTGGCGAATTCGCCACGCCGATCGTCATTGTCCTCCGTCCGGAAGGAGGAAACCCTTTTCCGCCGGCCAGGTCAGCCAGACGGAATTGCCCTTGCTGAGCGCAGAGGCGGCGACCTCGTTCGGCACCGAAACCGTCACCTTGGCGCCTTGACGCGTGGTGAGATCGAGCCGCGTCGCAGCGCCAAGATAGGTCGAGGCAACGGCAGTGGCGGCAATGCCGTTCTCGCCCGCGGCCGCTTCCGGCGCGATCGACATGTATTCGGGCCGGATCGCCAGGATGGCGTCGCCACGGACCTTCTCGGCCTTGCAGCGCATGCTGATCGCGCGGTCTTCGCAGACGCCCGTCGAGCCATTGTCGGCCGGGCGCACGCCCTTCAGCGGCAGCATGTTGATCTCGCCCAGGAACTCAGCGACGAAGCGGTTGTCCGGCCGGTCGTAGACCTCGTCCGGCGCGCCGACCTGCAGCAATTTTCCATGGTTGAAGATGGCGACGCGCGACGACAATGCCAGCGCCTCGCTCTGGTCATGGGTGACAAAGACGAAGGTGGTGCCGGTCTCCTGGTGCAGCCGCTTCATCTCGGCCTGCATCTGGCCGCGCAGGCCCTTGTCGAGCGCCGAAAACGGCTCGTCGAGCAAAAGCACACCAGGCTCGAAGACCAGTGCCCGCGCCAGGGCCACGCGCTGCTGCTGGCCGCCGGACAATTGCGACGGCAGTTTCTTCTCGTGGCCCTTGAGCCCGACGCGCTCGATCATTTCGCCGACGCGGCGCTTGATCTCAGCCGCCGATTTCTTGCGCACCTTGAGTGGGAAGGCGATGTTGGCCTCGACGCTCATATGCGGGAACAGCGCGTAGCCCTGGAACACCATGCCGGCGGCGCGCTGCTCGGCCGGCCGCTCGGTGATGTCGACGCCGTCGCTGTAAAGGCGACCGTCGGTCGGCTGAATGAAGCCGGCAAGGATCATCAGGAAGGTGGTCTTGCCGGAACCGGAGGGGCCGAGCAGGGTGAGGAACTCGCCACGGCCGATATCGAGCGTCAGATCGTCCAGCGCACGGAACGAGCCGAAGCTCTTGCCGATCCCGATTGCCTTGATCTCTGCGGCCCGGCCGGGTTGCTGCATCCTGCCCTTTCCTTAGCGTAGGCGAAATCGTAGGCAGGGCGGCGGCTCACCGCAACCGAATAGTTTTCGCCTGATCGGCAAATTTGATTCATCTATGCCCCAATCTTCCCCCTCCGGGGGGAGATTAACGCTGGTTCTCCGACAGCTTCGACCTCAGCCACCGCCCAAACGCCTCCAGCACCGGATGCGTCGCCTTGGCGTGCTCGGAAACCAGAAAATAGGAGCGCGGTGAATTGATCGCGATGTCGAAGGGGCGCACCAGCCGGCCTTCGCTCAGTGCCCGGCCGCTGGTCAGCTCGTCGCCCATGGCGATGCCCTGGCCGGCGATCGCCGCCGAAAAGACCAGGTTCATGTCGGAAAAGAAGATGCCGCCTTCCGGGTCGGGGTTCTCGACCTTGGACAGCGCCAGCCAGCGCGCCCAGTCCTCGGTGTCACCGAGATGCAGGAGATTGGCGCGTAGCACGTCTGCGGGCTTGGAGAAGCCGCCGATCTTGTTGAGCAGCGTCGGGCTGCACAGCGGCGTGAAGGAGATTTCGCACAACAGCTCGACCGCGCGGTTGGGCCAGTTGCCGACGCCAAAGGCGATAAAGGCGTCGGCCTCGGCATTGCTGACGTCATCGAGGCGGCGCGGCGTCAGGATGCGGAGCGCGACATCGGGATACATCTGCCGGAATTCGCCAATGTGCGTGCACAGGAAAAGCGAGGCGAAGCCAGGAGTGCAACTGACACTAAACGAGCCGCCGACGCCGCTGCCGGCATGGCGCGTCACCGCGTCGCCCAGCACCGTCAGCGCCTTGCGCACATCGCTGGCATAGCGCTGGCCGCGCGGCGTCAGTGCCACGCCCTTGCCGATGCGCTCGAGCAGGTCGAAGCCGAGATCGCGTTCGAGCAGGCGAAGCTGATGGCTGACGGCGCTGCGGGTCAAATGCAGTTCGTCGGCGGCGCGCCAGACGCTGCCGTGGCGGGCAAAACTGTCGAGGGCGCGCAGCGCTTGAGTGGAGGGAATTCGCAAGAGGTGAACCGAATTTGCATGAGCCGGAAAAACATATCACTTTTTGGCGAGACGCTTCACTGCTTTCTTTGACGGATGGAGATACCGGTGACCTCGGCGCAAGCGACCGCGCTTGCCTGTCTGGACGACATCCAGCCGTCGCTATCGGCGTGGACGCGGACCATCTTCGACTTCGGCGAGACCGCCTGGCGCGAATACCAGTCGGCGGCCTGGTATGTGGAGCATCTGAAACACGAAGGCTTTTCGGTCGAGGAAGGCTCGGGCGGCATGCCGACCGCCTTCTGCGCCCACTGGACCAACGGGACCGGCCCGACGATCGGCTTGTATGCTGAATACGATGCGGTGCCGGGCAATTGCCAGGATGCGGCGACGGTGAAGCGACCGCGTCCGGGCCTTGGCGAACAGGCCGGCGGCCACACCGATCCGCATTCCGGCCTCGGCATTGCCAGCCTCGGCGGGCTGCTGGCGACCAAGGCGGCGATGCAGCGCCACGGCATATCAGGCACGCTGCGCTTCACCGGCGAGCCGGCGGAGAAGGTGCGGGGATCGAAGCCGATCCATGCCGCGAAGGGCTATTACGATGGGCTGGCAGGCATGATCTCCTTCCATCCCTTCTACATGCTGCCGCTCTGCAACACGGCGCGCTGGGACACGCATTGCGGGGCCGCCTATGCGATGATCTACCGCTTTGTGTGCGACGAACCCGAAAATTGGGTTCGCGCAAGCGATGCAGCGCCCATTCCGCAGGCGCATTCGGCGGTGCGTGCGCCCGGCGCCAACGACGCGCTCATGATGATGTATATGGCCTCCAAGGCGCTGCGCGATTCCATGCTGCCGCATCAGGGCGGCTGGTCGATCAGCGAGGCGATCCTGACGGCGGGCCAGGCGACCGCCGACAATCTGCCGGCCGGGCTGGCCGAGATCCAGTACATGATCCGCGCGCCGACGCTGGCGATGGCCGAACAGGTCACCGCCGTGCTCGACCGCAATGCGGAAGCCGCAGCCAGGATGAGCGGCTGCCGCCACGAGCGGCACTGGGTGTCGAAGTCGCGGCCGGGGCTGGCCAATCACGTCATGGCCGGCATTGCCTTCGACGCGCTGGCGGCGGTCGGGCCGCCGCATTGGGACGAGACGGCCAAGGCGATCGCCCGCGAAATCCAGGTCAATGCCGGCGGCGAGGCGACCGAAGAACCATTCATCGACGAACTGGAGCGGCTGATTGCGCCGCAGGCGGCCGAGGCGCTGCTGCGCCGCGACCTGCCGCCATCGCAGCTCAATTCGACCTCCGACGATTACACCGACATGTCGTGGCACGCGCCGACGGCGCGGTTCTACGTCGCCCGGCCGGCGCTGCGGTCCGAGAACGGCCACGCTTTTCCGTCCTGGGCGATGAATGCGCTGGGCGGCATTTCTGCCACGATCGACCCGATGGTCACCTGCGCAGCAAAGACCATCGCGCTCGCCGCACTTCGCCTGTTGGAAGACGAGGCCGCGCGCAAGGCGGCGATGGACGAATTCGTCGCCCGCACCGGCGGCGGGATCGGCGGCACGAGCTGGATTGCGCCGCTCTGCGACTACGAGCCGCCGATTGGATTTCGCTGGCCGGAATATGTCACCACCCCGCGCGGACGGGACTGGTGGATACCAGGCAACCAAGCCGCATGATCTACCAAGCCGCCCCCTTCACGAGGAGAACCCTATGACCGTCCATGACCGCATCGTCGCCGAGCCGTTTTCGCTGCAGCGCCGCAACCCGGCCGGTGGCACCAAGCCGCTGACCGCCTGGGGCTTTGCCAACGAGACCGACGTGCTGACCGACGTGCTGCTCGGCTCGCCGAATTTCCTGCGCCATCTCTCGACCAGCTCGCTGTCGCGAAAACATCTGCGCGAGGCGCCTTGCAACGTCCAGATCGCGCAGGCACAGCACAAGGACCTCGCCGCCGCCTACGAGCATTTCGGCGTCAACATCCACTGGCACGAGCCGACGCCGGAGCTGCCGATGCAGGTCTATTCGCGCGATTCCAGCGTCATGACGCCCTACGGCGCCATCATCACCGCCATGGCCCAGTGGTGGCGGCGCGGCGAGAACTACGCCGCGATCCGCACTTATGAAAAGCTCGGCATCCCGATCTACGACATGGTCACCGCCGGCACCTTCGAAGGCGGCGACTTCAATGTCATCGAGGATGGCGTGGTGCTGATCGGCTGCGGCGGCGCCCGCACGCAGGAGGAGGGCGCCCGCCAGGTGCAGGCCTGGTTCGACAAGGAGGGCTGGGAGACCCGCATCGCCTTCATCGACGAATATTACGTCCATATCGACCTGATGGTGGTGCCGATCGCCGAAAAACTGACCGCCGTCTGCGTTGACTGTACGGAGCCGGGCATCGTCGACTGGCTCAAAGGCAAGGGCCACGAGATCATCGACGTGCCGTTCCAGGACACGATGGCGCTCGGCTGCAACTTCATGTCGCTGGGCAAGGATCGGGTGATCGCGCCGACGTCCAGCCAGACGCTGATCGGCCAGCTCAAGGCGCGCGGCTTCGAGGTGGCGGCCATCGATATGAGCGAAATCTCGAAGACCGGGGGCGGCATCCACTGCATGGCGCAGGCGCTGAAGCGCGAGCCGGCCTGAGAGGCCGCCTTTAGCCCGGCCGCTTCCGCGAGGGGGCCATTGTCAGGAAGGTCGATCCCGCCTGGCTCGCGGAACGCGCCTACAGCACGATGAGCTTTCCCTTGCGCAGACGCTTGGCGCAACGATAGGCGAGATCGGCGGCGACCATGTCTTCCATCGCAATGCCCATCGCCTTGTAGGTGGTGATTTGTTGATTGGAAACACGACCCGGCGCGCGGTCGAGCAGCATGGCGCCAAGCTCGGTGCCGAAATCCGGGTCGAAGCCGGCAAGCTCGCAAGAACCGACCGGGGTCGGTTTGAACGCATCCTTGGTTTCGACAAAAAGACTGGATTTGGCGATGAGCTCGATCGGCATTTCACCGCCGGGCGGCGCCACCCCGACCGACGAGACATGCGTGCCCGGCTGGACCCAGCCTGGGTCGATCACCGGCTGGTAGGAGTGGGTCGCCAGGCACACCACGTCGGAACTGCGCACCGCCGCCTCGAGATCGGCGACCGCCACCACCGACGGATGCAGCCGGGCAAGCGCTGCCGCATCGTCGAAGCTCTTCGAAGCGACCCGGATTTCGGCAAAGTCGCGCACCAGCGGCAACAGATGCAGGTGCTGGTTGGCCTGCACGCCGGCGCCGACCACTGTCGCTATCCTGGCATCCCGGCGGGCAAGCGCGCGCACCGACAGCACGGCGGACCCGGAGGTTCGCGCCGCGGTTATGAAGGTGCCGTCCATGATGCAGACCGGCAGGCCGTACAGCGGATCGAACAGGCTGATGGTGGCAAGGTGGCTGGGCAGGTTCTTGGCTAGATTGCCTTCGAAGACATTGACGATCTTGACGGTCAGGTTCATGCCCTCCATCCAGGCCGGCATGGCGAGGCTGTAGCCGGCTCCGGGGATGTCGAGCTGTGGCCGGGGTGGATTGACGACCTTACCTTGTGACAGCGCCTTGAAGCCGTCTTCCAGAACATCGAGAAGCTGGCTGAGGTCGATGCACGCCATCACGTCGGCTTCGCTCAGTACCAGGATCTCGGTCGCTCCCTTGCTGATTTCCGCCGCACTCTTGCCAGCTGGGCTGAACGCTTCCTTGGTCATCCTGCACTCCTTTTGTTCGTCGAAATCGGCTCACCACGTTTGCTTTGTGGGTGAGGTAAACGCAGGCTATTGCGAGGCATAATGTGATGAAATACGTTGATTTTGGCATCTCTGCGTGAAATCAACACACAAACCCCTGAGATAGCGTGGATTGTGAAATGGGCGATCTCGACCAGATAGACCGCAGCCTGCTCAGGCTGCTGCAGGAGGACGGGCGCCGGACGACGCTTGATCTGGCCGGGCGTATCGGGCTGTCGCCGACCGGAACCAGCCAGCGGGTGAAGCGCCTGTTCCGCGACGGGTTCATCACCGCGGTCAGGGCTATGCTCGATCCGCGCAAGGTCGGCAGGGGAACGCTGGTGTTCATCGAGGTCCGGCTTGACCACACGGCGCCGCATGTCTTTGACCGCTTTGCCGAAGCCGTGGCGAAAGCTCCGGAGGTTCTGGAGTGCCATATGGTGGTTGGCGGTTTCGATTATCTGGTCAAGGCGCGGATCGCTGAAATGGCGGTGTTCCAGGATTTCCTGCAGCGGATTATTCTGCCTCTGCCCGGCGTGCGCGAAACACACACTTTCGCCTCCATCGCCGATGTCAAGCCGAATGCCCTCTTACCGGTGTGATCAGATGGAGGAGGGGAATGCTGTTCAGGGCGACCTTGAACGCATCTTCGCCACCTTATTGCTCCCCCTGGCGCGCCTTCCGGTGCAGAGATGCCGGAGACCGGCTCTAGCCTTGCAGGGTCAGCAGGTTCGCGTCGCGCGCGAGCCGCCACTCACCATCCGCCTCCTTGCGCAGGAGCGTCAGTGCATATCCCGATCTATGGAGCGGCTCGCCATTCGGCGGGGTCGCGGTCATGTCGATGTGGCTGCGGATGAAGGCCCAATTGCCGAGAAGCTGTAGTTCCACGATATCGCTCGTGCCGTCGATATGAACGCCGGCCGTCTCCCGCGCGGCTGCCGCGAAGATCTCCTTGTCGAAGGGTTCCCGGCCGGGAACCATGAAGATCGCGTCGTCCGTCATCAAACTGAGGACGGTCGCGATGTCTCCACGCCTACTCGCATCCATCCACGTCTCGACCAGCTTTCGGATTGCTTTTTCGTCGCCCGTCATCCGTTACCTCCCTGGCATTGCGTCGTCATCGATAGCGCACGGCGCTCCTCCCTCGCCGAAACATAGGGCTTGGATCGCTCTCGTCATCGATTGCGGTGAGTCGCGCGGCGTGGGCATGGTCCGCGAAACGGTAGGTTCGCGCGTCCATGCTACCGCCAGCCGCCCGAGGCGGTGATGCGCTCGCCGGTCAGCCATGACGCTTCGTCGGAGGCGAGGAACACCGCGACGCGGGCGACGTCTTCGGGCAGGCCGAAGCGGCCGAGCGGGGTCATGGCGATAATCTGCTTCTCGAATTCGCTGCCGACGATGCCAATGCGCGCGAGGCCTTCGGTGTCGACGCCGCCGGGCGCGATGGCGTTGACGCGGATGTTGCGGGCGCCGAGCTCCCGCGACATCGACAGCGTGATCGTGTCCACGGCACCCTTGGTGGCGGCATAGACGAGCGAGTTCGGCTGCGGATTGCGGCTGGCAACCGAGCTTATGTTGATGATGCTGCCGCCGCCCGGGCCAAAATGGCTCACTGCTTCTTGCGTGGTCAGAATGATGCCCAACACATTGGTGTCGAACTCACGGTGGAACTCGGCCTCGGTCACCGCTTCCAGGCGCTCGAATGCGAAGACGCCGGCATTGTTGACCAGTATGTCGAGCCCGCCAAACGCCGATTTTGCCGCCTCGAACAGGCGGCGCACGTCGGCCGATTGCGATACGTCGCCCTGGACGGCGACGGCGCGGCCGCCACGGTTCTCGATCTCGGCGACGAGGCGGTCGGCGCCTTCCCGTGACGAGGCGTAGTTGACCACCACCGCGGCACCGGCCGTGGCAAGACCCTTGGCAATGGCGGCGCCGATACCCTTTGACGCGCCGGTGACGATGGCGACCTTGCCGTTCAGCTTGCTCATCAATCTCTCCTTTGTCGACGATGATCGGTATTTAATGATGATTAAAAGGCGTATTAGGATCATCATGATCCATTCTTTCGTGCCTGGAATTCGGGAATGACCACCATTCTCGAAAAGACCGCCGGTCTCGTCGCCTTCGTCCGCACCGTCGAAGCCGGCTCGTTCCATGCCGCCAGCCGGCTGGTCGGCTCCAGCCCCTCGGCGGTGTCGAAAAGCGTGGCGCGGCTCGAGCGCCGACTAGGCGTCAGGCTGATCCAGCGCTCGACGCGCCGGGTCGGGCTGACCAGCGAAGGCCTCGCCTATTACGAGCGGGTGGCGCCGCTGCTCCGGGCGCTGGACGATGCCGAGGACATCGTCCAGATGGCCGATACGGCGCGCGGCCTGTTGCGCGTCACAGCGCCGGTCGAACTCGGGCGCGGCCTGATCGCGGCATGGGCGCAGGCGTTCCTTGCGCAGCACGACGCAGTCAAACTGGAGCTCAGTGTCACCGATCGTCACGCCGACCTGATCCGCGAAGGCTATGACGTTGCGGTGCGCATGGGGCCGCTCGCAGACACCGGGCTCGTCGCGCGCAAGATTGCCAATCTGCCGATCGTGCTGGTGGCCTCGTCGGCCTATGTCGCACGGCGCGGCTGTCCGGCTTCGATCGAGGATCTGGCGAACCATGACTTCATCCGTTACCAGATGGCGGGCCGGCCTTATCCGGTCACGTTTGCCGACGATACGATGATCGTGCCGGATGGCCGGTTAGACACCGACGACGGCGGCGCCATTCGCAACGCAGCACTTGCCGGCGCCGGCATCGCGCATCTGATGCGGTTTGCCGTGCAGGACGATCTCGACACGGGCCGCCTGGTCCGCATCCTGCCCGAAGTGGCGATGCCAACCATGCCGGTGCACATCGTCCATGCCTACGGGCGGCAGCTGCCGGTCCGGGCACGGCTGTTCGTCGACTTCCTGGCGGGCCAGATGGTGGCGCTGATGCGATAGGGCAGACGCGGTCTGGGCAAGCACCCAGGTTTTGGCAGAGACCAACCGTGCCGGCCGGTGCGAACCACCTTACCGGAAGCTAGAAGGTGATCTTCACTGAATCGGCGCTGCGGCTGGCCGGGCCGTGGTGGACGGCCTCGATGTTGTTGCCGTCGGGGTCGAGCAGGAAGGCGGCATAGTAACCGGGATGGTAGTGCTGCCGCTCGCCCGGCGCGCCATTGTCGGTGCCGCCCGCCTCAAGCCCGGCCTTGTAGAAGGCATCGACCATCGCACGGTCCTTTGCCTGGAAGGCTAGGTGATGGCGCCCGGTCAGCTTTCCCAGGGCCGCCGGGCTGTCGGGGCTGGAAATGAACAGCTCATCGGCCCAGAAATAATCATCGCCGGCGCCACCGATCGGTATGCCGAGCACATTGAGAACTGCCTCGTAGAAACGCCGGCTGGCCTTGAGATCCCTGACCACCAGCTGGACGTGGTCGATGAGACGGCCGCGATGAAGTTCCTGATTTGCCATGCTTGACAGCTCCTGATCGCCGCTTGGAAATCTAGCTTCGAACGGTGCGCGGTCAATCCAGAAGCCGTGGAATGGCCAGCAAAGCCGTGGAATGGCGCCATCGCACCGACTGGATAAAAAATGCAACCGGATTGTCGGATTCAAAAGTTGTCCAACGTCCTTCGGACGCAAGCGGCTCGGCGAAGCTCGAAAAGGTCGTGCCGTATCAACGCTTCCGGCATGGGAGAAAATTGAAATGAGCCTTCCCTATCGTTGGGTCATCGTCGCGGCTGGCGCGCTGATGACCTGTGTCGCCCTCGGGGCGATGTTCTCGCTGGCGATCTTCCTCGAACCGATGGCACTCGACACACAATGGTCGCGTGCCGGCATATCGAGCGCGATGACGCTGAACTTCCTGGTAATGGGCCTCGGCGGCTTCGCCTGGGGCGCCATTTACGACCGCTTCGGCGCCCGCATCGTCGTCATGACCGGCGCCGTGCTGCTCGGCCTGGCGCTGGTCCTGGCCAGCCGCACCGGCTCGCTGCTCGTTTTCCAGTTGGCCTACGGCGTGCTCGTCGGCCTCGCGGCAAGCGCCTTCTTCGCGCCGATGATCGCGCTCACATCCGCCTGGTTCGACACGAACCGCAGCCTCGCCGTCTCGCTGGTCTCGGCCGGCATGGGCGTGGCGCCAATGACCATCTCGCCCTTCGCCCGCTGGCTGATTTCGGCCTACGACTGGCGTACCGCAATGTTCGATATCGGCATAACGGCGTGGGTGCTGCTACTGCCGGCCGCGCTTCTTGTGCGCCAACCGCCCAAGCCCGCTGCCGACGGCGCTGCCCCAAGCGTTGCCGCCGAGGGCGCCGGCATGACGGTTCCGCAGGCGCTGCGCTCGCCTCAATTCATCGTGTTGGGACTGACCTTCTTTGCCTGCTGCGCAGCGCATTCGGGGCCGATCTTCCATATGGTGAGCTATGCCATGCTGTGCGGCATAGCGCCGATGGCGGCGGTCAGCATCTACAGCATCGAGGGCCTGGCAGGGCTGGGTGGCCGGCTGCTTTACGGCGTGCTTGCCGATCGGCTGGGCGTCAAACCGGTGCTGATCACCGGGCTGGCCATACAGGCCGTGGTCATCGCAGCCTATCTGGCGGTCAGCGAGCTTGGTCAATTCTACACGCTCGCTGTCATCTTCGGCGCCACCTATGGCGGCGTCATGCCGCTCTATGCGGTGCTGGCGCGCGAATATTTTGGCCAGCGCATCCTCGGCACGGTGTTCGGTGCCGTAACCATGCTGTCCAGCCTCGGCATGGCTTTCGGCCCGCTCGCCGGCGGCATGGTGTTCGATGCCTATGCCAGCTATTCCTGGTTGTTCATCGGCTCGGCCCTTGTCGGGCTTGGCGCGATGGCGATTGCGATCGCCTTCCCGCCGCTGCCGCGCCGGGAGTTGCAACCGGCTTAAAGCAGGATCGACGGAAAAGGGCGGCCGCTTGGATGGCAAGCGGCCGCGATCCAAAATAGCTGGCGCGTTTCGCGGGAGCGGTCTGGCCAGTGCTCGGTTCGATATTCTGAAAGAAGAATTGCTATGCTTGCAGGGCCACCACCTCGGCGCCGTCAAGCGTGTAGCGCGCATAGCGGAAATCGCGAATTCTCGCCAATCTGTCGTCCGCCCATTCCAGCAGGATAAAGTATCTTAGCCCTCCGGCTGAGTCATCCGGATCGATCACCAGAATGGCTGGTCGCCGATCCACCAGGCCTGGAAGCAGCCGCCAGTCGTGGATACTCGCGTAATTGTGGAAGTACCGGCCCACTTTCGTGCGACCACTCGCCCGCAGCCGGTTGACGAGATCAAGCCGCACGTCTTCGGCCAGCATGTCGCGGATCGCATCGAAGTCGCGGGCGTTGAACCGCTCTACATAGGCTGCCAGACGCGCCCGCTCGGGCTCGGCCAACAACGGCACGGGCCGATCGTCAGGCTCGCGGGCGACTTCGCGCAGGCGCAGACGGCCGCGATGAAGCGCGGCCTTCACCGCCGGAACGCTGCTGTCGATTATGTTGCCGATTTCTTCGAGCGTATAGCCGAGCACATCCATGAGGATGACGCTGCTACGCTGCGCTGCCGGCAGGCGCATGAAGGTCCGCAGGCTTGCGGCTGCAGTGTGCCGGCCCTCGGCCGACATGCCGGGGTCAGGTATCGTGTCGATATCCTCGAGGGCATGCGCGGCATCCACCCTGGCGCGACGGCGCAGGTGGTCGAGCGCTGCGTTGTGCGCGATGCGGAACAGCCAGCCCTCGACATTGGCTATCGGCCCGGTCCCGGGGAACGCCTCGAGCGCCTTCACCGTAGCTTCCTGGACGACATCCTCGGCATCGATCACCGAACCGGTCATGCGGGCGCAATAACGGTGCAGTTTCGGCCGCAATTCGCCGAGCAGCCGGTCAAATGGCTCCCGTCCTTCTGGCGTGCCGATTGCGGATCCGGTCATCGCACAAGGGTTGATTTCATGCGTGTCTCCCAGGCAGAGGCGCCCGCCATCGGGGGCAGCGTCCTATAGACGCTCGACGATGGCAAAAGGATTCGGTCGAAAAAACTTTCTTTGGCTGGAATCCTTTGGTGGTGCCTCCGCGTCACTGGATCACGGGCCCGCGAGACTGGCGGGCCATCTGTTCAAGCCGGAGGCGTCATCATCATGAGCAAGCAAAGTGCGGCATCAACGAAGGTCTGGGTTCTCGCCCTCACGTCGATAGGCTCCTTGATGGTCGTTCTCGATGCGATGGTCGTGGCAACGGCATTGAGCACGATGCGGGTCGAGCTCGATGCCTCGCTGGAGACGCTGCAATGGACGATGAACGCCTATAATTTGAGCTTTGCCGTCCTGCTTATGACCGGGGCGGCGCTCGGTGACAGGTTCGGCCGACGCCGCATCTTCATCGCCGGATTGGCGCTGTTCGTCGCAGCGTCGGTTGCCTGCGCGCTCGCCGGAAATGCCGGATTGCTGATTGCGGCCCGTGCGGTTCAGGGCGCGGGTGCTGCAATGGTCATGCCGCTGGCTATGGCGCTGCTGAGCGTCGCTTTCCCCCCGGAGGAACGAGGCAAGGCGCTGGGTATCTTCAGCAGCATCACCGGCCTGGCCCTGATCATCGGCCCGATGGCGGGCGGTGCGATCTCCGAAGGCCTCTCCTGGCACTGGATCTTCTGGCTCAATGTCCCGGTCGGCATCGTTCTCATGCCGCTGGTGCTGCGTCGGATTCCGGAGAGCCACGGGCCGGGCACGGCTATCGATGTCCTCGGCGTCGTGCTGGTAACTGCGGCGGCATTTGGAGTGGTCTGGGGTCTGATGCGCGGCAACATCGTGGGCTGGAGCAGCTCTGAAGTGCTGTCGGCGCTGACGGCCGGGCTGCTTCTCGCCATCGCATTCGTCGTTTGGCAGCTGCGTACCCGTGAGCCCATGCTGCCTTTGCGGTTTTTTCGGGCGCGCGCATTCTCCTCGGGCGTAGGGGCGAACTTCCTGCTCTGCGCCGCCATGTACGGCCTCGTATTCCTGTTGCCGCAGTTTCTGCAGTTTGCCCAGAGCCGTGGGCCGCTCGGCGCCGGCATGGGATTGCTGCCCTGGACCGCCACGCTTTTCGTGGTCGCACCGATCGCCGGCAGCCTGATCAACCGCGTCGGCGAGCGCTGGCTTGTCGTGGCCGGGTTGATCCTGCAGGCAGCCGGAATGGCTTGGCTGGCGCAGATCGCAGCACCTGATCTGCCCTATATCCAGCTAGTCGCCCCGCTGATCATTACCGGTGCCGGCGTGTCGATGGCGATGCCTGCCGCGCAGAATGCGGTCCTCAATGCGGTCTCGCGGCCGGAAGTCGGCAAGGCTGCCGGCACATTCAACACATTCCGTTTTCTGGGCGGCGTATCTGGGATCGCCATCGCCGGTGCGGTGTTCGCCGGGACCGGAAGCTTCGCGTCCACCGACGCGTTCAGTGATGGCTTTACCTCGGCAATCGACGTCTCAGCTCTGCTCTCGCTCGCCGGCGCGCTCGTCGGAATGGGGCTCCCGGAGCGTCGCACAGTGGCGCTTGCGAACGCGAGCAAGGAGGCGTAACTCGGAGGCAGGAAGCTCGCGCTTCGATGGGTGCCGCAAAGCGGGGTTCCCCGCTTCAACACGCCTCCTGCTGCCCGGCGGATGCAAGGGTGCCGCTCGCCACGAGGCCGCACAGCTGGTCGGCGCTCAGGTGCCTGGCGGATCCATCATAGGCCACGCCTCCGAGGCTGAGAATCACGATCCTGTCGGCCAGCACCCGCACCGTGAAGAGATGATGCGTGACGGGGATGACGCCGGTGCCGCTGGCGGCGATCGAATGGATCAGCTTCACGCGTTCCCCCGACGGTGGCGAATATGCTGCATCGCAGCACCCTGCCGCCGAATATTGGCGGGCCAAGGCAGCGCGCAAAAATCGTCAAAAATGGACAATTCGGGCTGCTTCCCGCTGTTTTTCGCGCCTTATTAGCCACGCCTCACGTTTCTGTTTCAAATGTGTCAACTTTTTGTGTTGCGTTGCACAATGGTGGCCCTATTCTGCGTGAGGGGGGCGCTTCCGATTGGAAATGCGCCGTGAACGACGCCGCCATGTTGACCGATTGGCAGTTTCGCCGTCCCGCCGGCATACGCCGCTAATGGGAAATGCGCGCGACACCCAATTGGACGCGCTGAGGGCCATCGCCGTGACGATGGTGCTGTACTCCCATTTCTTCGCGGCGGGCGGGTCCTCGTTCTGGGGCCACATCGGCGTGCGTCTGTTCTTCGTGCTGAGCGGCTTTCTGATCACGCGACTGCTGCTGGAAGCCAGAGCGGCCGCCGAATTCGAAACCGGACCGGCGCTGAGATCCTTCTATGTGAGGCGGGCGCTGCGGATATTCCCGCCCTATTTCGCGGTGCTGGGTTTCGTCTGGCTGGTGGACCTGGAGCAGTCCAGAGGTTCGCTGGTCTGGCATGCGCTCTATCTGTCGAATTTCTGGTACGCAGCGCAGAATGAATGGACGCCCTGGCTGCTCTGCCATTTCTGGAGCCTGAGCATCGAGGAGCAGTTCTACATCGCCTGGCCGCTGATCGTCCTGCTGGCGCCGCGCCGGCGCCTGGAATCGATCTGCATCGGCGTTATCGGGCTGTCGCTGGCCTACCGGTTTTATTGGCCGGTCGCTGGAACGCCGGGTTTGGCGCGCGACCTGCTGCCGCCGGCGTCGATGGATGCATTGGCGTCTGGCGCGCTGCTTGCCGCCTACCGGTCAAGAACAGCTGGCTTGCCGCAATGGCTTCGAGGTGGCTGGCCGGGGCTCGCGGTGGCGTTTTTCGTTTTACAGTGGTTTGCGCCAGCGCCGGCAAATCCGGTGCAGGAATGGGGCCTCTGGGTGTTGTTGCAGGTCCTGCCTCTCGTGCCGCTGGTGGTCATCGTTGCAAGCTGTTCGACAGGGGTTGGCGGCAATATCGGAAAACTTCTCGAACTGCCGCCGCTGCTTGGCCTTGGCCGCATCAGCTACGGCGTGTATCTCTACCATCCGATAGTGCTGTCGCTCATCGTCAAGTCGCAGCCGTGGATACCGCTCAACGTCTCGGAACAAGGGCCGGGACGGTTCCTGGTCGCGGGAACTGCGACGCTCATGCTGGCCTCGGTCTCGTGGCTGCTTTTCGAGAAGCCGCTCAACAGCCTCAAGCGCCACTTCCCCTATGTTGCTCGAAAAGGCCGCGGCCTCATCCCGGCAGGCATCGACGCCGGCAATGCCGGATGGGTCGCGGCGGGAGCATATCCGGGCAGACCGCTCGATGGCGCATCACGCTTGCCTCGCAAGCTGCACCGAACCGATCGGAGCTGATCATGGCTGCTCCCTTGGTGTCAGTTCTGCTGCCGATCTACAATGCGGGACCTTATCTCGCCGCTGCGCTGGGCAGCGTCCTGCGCCAGGATTACGATCGTCTGGAGGTCATTGCCATCGATGACGGCTCGACGGACAACTCGCTGCAGATCCTGCAGAAATATCGCCAGGCCGACAGCCGTATCTCGATCATCTCACGCGAAAACCGTGGCCTGATCGCAACTTTGAACGAAGGCCTGGCCGTGGCCCGCGGCGATCTGGTCGCCAGGATGGATGCCGACGACATCGCCTATCCCCGACGCCTGTCGCGGCAGGTCGCGCTGTTCAACCAGCAGCCTGACCTTGCGCTGTGCGGTGCAGGCTTCGACACCTTGCTCGGCAACCGCGTCGTCAGGGGTTCGCCCGATCCGATATTCCAGGACAATAGCCTGCGGATATTGTCGATGTTCTTCACGATCTTCATGCATTCCACGGTGGTATACAACAGGAATGTCATAGAAGAAGACGTTCTATATTACGATACCAGCTACAAGCATGCCGAGGATTTCGACATGTTCAGGCGGCTGACCGACCGCTACGCGGCGGCCATGATCCCCGAAAGCCTGATCGCCTACCGCATCCATGACGACAGCGTGACCAACAAGCACAAGCGCGAAATGCGCAGGACGCATTTGAAGATCGTCGCCGAGAACCTCGAGCGCGAAGGGCTCGCACAAGAGACGCAAGGCCTCCGCGATATCGGTGAGGTCCTGTCGATGGGCACGGTTCGCCGTGCCGCCGAATGGATCCTTGCGCTGGAAGAAACGATTGCCGTCCTGCCGGCCGAGACGAGGCCGAGTTACCAGGCTGGCACGCTGAACCTGTTCTATTTCCTCTATCAACTGATATCCGGGGAAAGACAGCCACTGCTGATGCATGAATTCCTGACGCGGACGGCGAAATGGAAACTCATCCGGCGCCGCGAGCAGTACGTGTTTCGCACCGGTGCCTTCGCGCCGCGCTTCAGTCTCGTCTCGATGTCGGTCACGAGGCAGGTGGACGCCCTGTTGCGTTATCTGCAATCCGTGCCGGCCGCGGCCGTTTTGCCTTCGAACCAGTTGAGCTAGCAACGCATGTTCGTCAAATCGCACCAGCTCCAGCAGCGCGGCCACTCGACGGTGCCGGCGGCCATGTCGCCGCGGCCGCAGCATGGACCGGCACCGGCGGTCAGCTTCATTGTCTGCACACGCGACCGCGTCGCCGTGCTCGAGCCCTGTATCAGGTCGATCCAGGCCGCGTGTCGTGCCCATGCCGACCTTGCCGCCGAGCTGGTGGTTGTCGACAACGGGTCGACCGACAGCACGGCCAAACGGCTGGCCAGCATCGCCGAACTGTCGGACATTCCGTTCACGGCTATTCGCGAACCACGACCCGGGTTGGCGGCCGCCCGCAATGCCGGGCTCGAGCGGGCGCGGGGCCGCGTGCTGGTCTTCGTCGATGACGATTGCGCGGTCCACAAGGATTATCTGCGCGATCTGCAGCGGCACTATGCGGCCGGCGAGCGGGTCATCCGCGGCGGCCGCGTCGAGCTTGGCGATCCCCGCGACCTGCCGTTCACCATCAAGCGGTCGCCGGTGCGCGCGCGGCTTACGCCGGATGTCCATCCCGGCGGCTTCGTACTCGGCTGCAACATGACGATGCACCGCGATGTCGCCGCCCGCATCGGGCGTTTCGACGAACGCTTCGGCGCCGGCGGCCCGCTGCGCTCCGCCGAGGATACGGACTATCTCGTCCGGGCGGTGCTGCTCGGCATTCCGGTCGAATATGTGCCCGACATGACCATCTATCACCATCACGGCCGGCGCGACCGCAAAGCCATCGAAAAGCTGCATCGCGACTACAGCATGGGCAATGGCGGGCTTTGCCTGAAACATATCCGCCATGCGCCGTGGCTGCTTCGCCATTTCTACTGGTCTATGAGGGCGGCCTTGCGCGAACTGGGGAAAGGCCCGCTGTTCGATCGCGAACTCAAGCTGTCGCACTGGCCGATCATCGGCATGAATTTGCTCGGCGCGGCCAAGTTCGCGGTGCTTTTGCTGGCGAAATCGCCAAAGACAACGGAAATGCGACAGGAGCAACAGGCAAATGCCGAGGCAAGGTGATCCGCTATCATGCGACTGATGCCGCCCAGCCTGCCGATGCTGCGCCGCGCGCTCGGGCAAAAGCAGTTGCGCCTGCTTCCGGCCGTGGTAGTGCTCGGGCTGCTCAGCGCCGCGCTCGAAGGTTTTGGTATCGGCCTGATCATCCCGTTGCTCAACATAATCATGGGGCAAGGGCAGAGCGGCATGGCCGGCTTTTCCGCCGTCTTCCAGCATGTCGGATCGAGCCTGAGCGAGCGCGACCGGCTGATCGTCATATCCGTCGCCATCCTCGGCTCGATCGTCCTGAAGAACCTGTTCGCCTACGCCAATACGCTGCTGACCACCTTCATCTACGGCAAGGCAAGCCATTCGATCCGCAGCGCGCTGTCGGAGCAGCTGCTGCGGGTAGGCTACCCGTTCTTCCTGCAGCAAAGCCCGGGACGGCTGCTCAACATCATCTCCAATGAATCCTGGCGGGCCTCGGATGCAATCCAGATCACGTTGGGGGCAATCGTCAACGCATCGGCCGCAATCATCCTCCTGATCTTCCTGCTACTTCTGTCATGGAAGATGACGTTACTGGTCACTCTGGGGCTGGCGCTGGTCCAGGTCGCGCACGCCATGCTGTCGGCCAATCTGAAGGCGCCGAGCCGCAGCGTCGCCTCCCGCAACAGCCAGCTCGCATCGCAGATGCTGCATCTGGTGCATGCCGGGCGGCTGATCCGCATTTTTGGCCAGGAGCAACGCGAGAAGGCGGCTTTCGACCAGGCATCGGATGCGGTGCGTCGGGCCGCCTTCGTGCTTCTGACGCGCCAGGGAGCTTTGCCGCCGCTGACCGAGGTTCTGCACGCCATGCTGTTCCTGGCGGTGGTGATCGGCGCCTGGTTCGCCAATGTTTCCTTCCCGCTGATCGTCGCCTTCGTCATCCTGCTCTACAGGCTGCAGCCCTATATGCGGTCTTTGCAAATGGCCTGGAGCCAGCTGCAGGGCCTGAGCGGATCGCTTGAAGAGGTGACGTGGATGCTGGATCCATCCGGCAAGCCCCAGCCGCCGCAAGGCGACGCGGCCTTCCCCGGGCTCAGCCAAGGCATCAAGTTCGAGGACGTCACCTTTACCTATTCCGGCCCCGATACCAGCGAGGAGCAGCGCGCGGTGGTGCTGCATGCGGCGAGCTTCGACCTCCGCAGCGGCCGCTCGACCGCGCTGATCGGCCGTTCGGGGGCCGGCAAGACGACGATCGTCAATCTCCTGTGTCGCTTCGTCGAACCGGATAGCGGCAGGATCCTCGTCGATGGATCGCCTCTCGACCGCATCGACCCCAGCCAATGGCGAAAGCACATCGCGCTCGCCAGCCAGGAGCTGGAACTGGTCGACGGCACGATTTTCGACAACATCATCTACGGCCAGGACGCGGCTTCGGCCGACGACGCCGAGCGCGCCGCAAAACTGGCCGAAGCGCATGGCTTCATCGAGCAACTGCCGCAAGGCTACAGGACGGTCGTCGGCTACCGCGGCGTCAATCTCTCGGCGGGACAGCGGCAGCGGATCGCGCTGGCCAGGGCCCTGGTGCGCGATCCCGATATCCTCATCCTCGACGAAGCCACGAATGCGGTGGACGGGCTGTCGGAAGCGGCAATCGTCGAGACGCTGAAGTCGCGCGCCGGCCGCCGCACCACCATCGTCATCAGCCATCACCGCAGCACCATCTCATTCTGCGACGACGTCGTGATCCTGAGCCACGGCCGCGTGAAAAAGCAGGCGCCCTTCGCCGCGCTGGCGACGCTCAGCATGGATGAGCTTTACCAGCACGAGGCGCTGGAGGGCTGAGGCTTTGATCCTCTGCGCATTCCGGCCGTCGTGCCGGATGCAAGGCCAGGCATCTCGGGGCGAGGAGCCCGCCGCCATGCCTCTCTGCGGGATTTATGGGATGATGAGTGATCCCGAGCTTACCCGCTTTCGATCTGGAGCGTACAGAACCAAGGGTCCGCCTGCCAAATCCAGCAATGGCAGGCGGACCCTAATCAGCGCATGAAGGGACTGATTCTGCGCCGATGTCTCCTCGAGGAGGTGACGCCATCAACTGAAGACGGGCGCAGTTGTTCCCGACGCCGGCCGTACACAAGACCATTGCGCAGGCAGGTCAGACTTAGGTCCTATAAACGCGCATCGGCTCGGCGCTGATTGGGGCCGCGATCGATCCCGCACGGCTGATGAGGGGCGCTTGCATTCCTGCGGAATACGCATCCACCGGCGCCAGTGAAGTTGTCCAGGCGGTACGGGCTCAGCGGTTGTCAAGCTGTTGCTAATATGCCGCACAGGCAGCGCTCTATGAACGGCGTCGCTTGGAACCCCTACCTCCGACCAACCGTTAGTGTCACAATGACGAACCAAAAAGTGAGGCTGACGATGGACCCGCTGCAAAACAACACGTTGGAGATCTGGTGTCTTGCGGCCGTTCCGCTGTCGCTGCTCCTTACGGTGTTATTGGCCGGATTTATTCTTTAGCCGAACCCAACGAGGCCGGCTTTGCGGACCGGGCCTGGAAGATGAAAATGACGGCCATTAGGCACGGTAGGGGTCGGGGACACCCCCGTGGCACCAGGCCATGGCAGGCTTTTCCAACGTTGCCATCATAATCGGCTCTTTCGACCGATCCGGTCCGCGGCGATTGCTCGCGGCGGCCCCCGTTGCGAGGGCGAGCATCCGAGCTCGTACGTTTTTTACACAATCGCTGATTGGTGGACTCGCCCGCCGCGATCGACGTTAATTTTGCGTTAGCGACAGGAGGGGGGAGATCGCTAAAGGGAGGAAGAAAATGAAAGAAAACTACGATCTGACGATCGACTACGACGACGAACCTTACGACACCAAGCCTTACGATCTAGCCACATTCGCAAGGAAGCACGGGCTCAACATTCGAGCCGCCGAGCTTCTTCTTTTCGCCAAAGGCCCGTCTCGAGCGGCCTGCGATGCCGCGGCGAGGGCTTTTCTCGCGGCAGTCGCCGCACAGGCTATGAGACAATCGGCGCGGTAGGTCTCACAAACATTGCTGACACGGCCTGCCGTGTCAGCAACCCAACGGACAGCGCTGGAAATTCCGGGCCGTTTCCAACAAGATGCCTGAGCATCCGGGAACGGCCTGAAATGTGCAATCTCTACAACATCACGACCAGCCAGCAGGCCATCCGCCAGTGGACCCGCGCCTTGCGCGACATCCTCGGCAATCTCGAACCCTCCATCGACATCTATCCCAACCAACCAGGCCCGGTGGTGCGCAACACGCCGGACGGCGAACGCGAACTGGCCAATCTGCTGTGGGGCATGCCGACGCCACTGGAGCGGGTGAAGGGCAAGGCCGACTATGGCACCACCAATATCCGCAATCCGCAATACGGCCACTGGCAGCAATATCTCGGCATCGAGAACCGCTGCGTGGTGCCCGTCACCAGCTTCGCCGAGCCCAGCCCGACGCCCGGTGACAAGGACCCCGAGACCGGCATCCAGCGCAACTACTGGTTTGCACTCGGCGAGGACCGCCCGCTGTTCTTCTTTGCCGGCCTGTGGACGCATTGGCATGGCATTCGCAAGGTCAAGGACGGCCCCGCCGATCACCAGGTCTATGGCTTCATGACGACCAGGCCCAACGCGCTGATCGCGCCGATCCACGACAAGGCAATGCCGGTGATCCTGGCCACGCCGGAAGGAACCGAGACCTGGCTGACGGCGCCGTGGTCGGAGGCAAGGCACCTGCAGCGCACGGCGCCCGATGACGCGCTGGTGATCGTCGAAAAACCGGCGACGCAGATCAAGTTTCCGCAGCAGGCGCCGGCGCAAGGCTCATTGTTTTAGCGCTTGAACTTCTGCAGCACCCAGATGTAGCCCTTGGGCGGATGATCCTGGTCGATGAACTGCGTCTTCACCGTCGTGTCCTTGCGGCTGCATCGCTTGCACCTGAACCTGATCGCTTCCAGCGGTTTGTTCCAGCCCACCACCTGGGCCACGTCATTCGCCCTGAACCGTCCGACATGGTAGCAATGGCCGCATTCCACGATAAGCAGCATGTTGGCCTTGGCGGCACGCCCAACGCTGTCCATCGGCCCGGCCATGGCTCATTTCCGGGTCGAGTAATCCTCGGGCAGCGGAAGCAGGCCAAGCTCCGCCATCCGGTAATCGGGCTCCTTCTCCGCGACGCTGGCCAGCACCCCGTGCAATTTTTCGACAAGCCCGCAAAGCTGCCAGAACAGCTCGCCATGCGCCTTCAGATGCAGCTGCGACGACAGCACCGTCCGGCGCAGGCTCAAAGCGTCCCTGATGATCGCCTCCGCATCCCTCGCCGACAGCCTGTCGAACCGGCTTTTTCGTCTGCCCATCGCGGCTCTCCTCGATTTGTGAGCAACCGCCCCGCCTACTGACAAATAGGAAGGCATTCCTCGCGGAGTCAATTCGCCCTTGACATTTTTGTTCCCGTTTTGTTCAATTTCAACAGGAGCGATCGGAGCCGTCGTCATGGACCACATCGTGAGGCTGGACAGCCGCCAGGAGGCAGCCCTGCAGGCCATCGCCGACAAGTTCATTGCCCAGCACCAGGGCGATGCGGTGAAGGCGCTCAAGGAGATGATTGTGCTGAATGGGCATTTGCAGGAACGGCTTGATGCGGTGGAGGGCCGGCGCCGGGGTACGCCTCCGGCGAAGGCCGCCTTGCGAGAAGATGGCACGGTAGCGAGGCTGCGCTCTTAAGGTCGTCCTTACGAG
>NZ_JBVVQI010000013.1:0-34147 GCF_055811495.1 Mesorhizobium sp. WSM4830
CCGAACCGCCCTGTACGGACCCGTACGCAGGGTGGTGTGGGAGGGGAGGAACTGCGAAGCTCCCCCCTATCCCGATTCGCGAGGCGGATTCTATTTTGCCGGACTGCGTCGGCCGCAATCGATACGGATCGTTCCGTAATGCCGCCGTTGAAAGCATTGGAATCCATTTTCGTGCCGAACGCCGCATCGGAGCGGCTTGCAAGGCGCCGGCGGAAAGCTAAAGTCGGCGCCGGATTTCCTGCATGCCTCGGCCGATCGAGGCGGTTCAGTTCCTGGGGAGCATCGTCATGATCAATTCGAAACTGCTGCTGGCCGGCCTGCTGGCTTGCCTTCTCGTGCCTGTCGCGGCCCTGGCGCAGGCGCTGCCCGACCTCGGCGGCAAGAAAGTGGTGGTGGTGACTGAAAATGCCTATCCGCCGCTGCAGTTCATCGATGCCAAGACCGGCAAGCAGATCGGTTGGGAATATGACGCGATGAACGAGATTGCCAAGCGGCTGAACTTCAAGGTCGAGTACCAGAATACCTCCTGGGACGCGATGATCCAGGCGGTTTCCGACAACCAGTACAACATCGGCATGACCGGCATCACCATCAAGGATGACCGCAAGCAGAAGGTCGATTTCTCTGACCCCTACATGCGCTCGGAGCAGTTCATGCTGGTGCGCGGCGACGAGAAGCGCTTCAGCGATGCCAAGACGTTCGCCGCCTTCAAGGATGGGCTGATCGGCGCGCAGGCCGGCACCACGCCGTTCTACACCGCCGTCTACAGCGTGCTCGACGGCAATGAGCAGAACCCGCGCATCAAGCTGTTCGAGACATTCGGCGCGACGGTGCAGGCGCTGAAGGCCGGCGACGTCGACGTCGTGCTCACCGACGGCACTGCCGGCAAGGGCTATGTCGATGCGTCCAATGGCGGGCTGAAGCTGATCGGCGGGCCGCTCGGCACCGAGGATTTCGGCTTCATCTTCCCCAAGGGCTCCGACCTGGTGAAGCCGGTCAACGCGGCGATCGCCGCGCTCAAAGCCGACGGTACGCTCGACGCGCTCAACAAGAAGTGGTTCCTTGATTACAAGATGGGGCAGTAGGCCCGCTTGTTGCGCGTCTTGCGTGACGGTCATGGGCAGAAATTCGCACTGACTTCGTTCCTTCGCGCCCCCCTCTGTCCTGCCGGACATCTCCCCCACGAGGGGGGAGATTGGCGGCTTCTGCGAAGACGCACCCTTTTCAACATCGTAGATTGGCGGAAGCAGTCGCAACAAGCGATCTCCCCCCTTGTGGGGGAGATGTCCGGCAGGACAGAGGGGGGCGCCGTAGAGCGCCGTCCCCCCGACGTTCTCTTGGCAGGCGTCACCTGATGCCTCCCGCATCCTCCACCGCCAAATCCGACTTCCCGTGGTGGCTTGCCGTGGCCGTGGCGATCGCCTTGGCCGCCGCCATCTTCATCGCTGCCAGCGACCTCTATGCCCAGGTGTTCGCGACCGTCGCCAAGGGCATCGGCGTCACCATCTTCGTCACTGTGGTCGCCTTCGCGCTGGCTTGCGCGATCGGCCTCGGCGTCGCGCTGATGGGCCTGTCGGGCTCACGCTCGCTCAGCCAGATCGCCCGCTTCTATGTCGAGATCATCCGCGGCGTGCCGATGCTGGTGCTGTTGTTCTGGATCGCCTTTGCCGGCGCGCCGGCCTTCGTCGCGGCATGGAACGCGCTGACGGCGCCGCTGCAAAGCGCCGGCCTCTTCGGTGAGCTGCTGGTACGCGACGTGTCGCTTTTATGGCGCGCCGTCATGGCGCTGACCATCGGCTATTCCGCCTTCATCTCGGAGGTGTTCCGCGCCGGTATCCAGGCTGTCGAGAAGGGCCAGATCGAGGCGGCGAAGGCGCTCGGGCTGACGCGCACGCAGCGCTTCCGGCTGGTCATCTTTCCGCAGGCGATCCGCACTATCCTGCCGCCGCTCGGCAATGATTTCGTCGCCATGGTCAAGGATTCCTCGCTGGTCTCGGTGCTCGGCGTCGCCGACATCACCCAGATGGGCAAGATCTATGCCGCCGGCTCGTTCCGCTTCTTCGAAACCTATTCGATCGTCGCCTATATCTATCTCATGCTGACTGTCGGCTTGTCGCTGGCCCTGCGGGCGCTGGAGAAGCGGCTGCGCCACCAGAATGGGCAATAGAAGGCAGGCGAAATCGGCGCTACCATCGAGCGGACGCGACCGGGGAGGACCCATGATCATCGACAAGGCCAATGCGGCGCTGGAAGCGGTTTACACGGCCGACACGCCTGAGGCGCTCGCCAAGGCCTATGCGGAATGGGCCGCGACCTATGACGGCGAAACCGCGGCACTCGGCTATCTCCTGCCGTTCCTGATCACCGCCTGGGTGGCGCGCCACGTACCGCCGGGCGAAGGACCGCTGCTCGACGCCGGCTGCGGCACCGGCCTGTCGGGGCCGTCGCTCAAGGCGCTCGGCTACCACGACATTGCCGGGCTCGACCTGTCGCAGGACATGCTGAAAATCGCCGGCAGCCGGCAGGCCTACAGCGAGCTGGAACAGGCGATGCTCGGCGGGCCATTGCCCTGGGCGGACGGGTATTTCCGCGCCTTCTTCTCGACCGGCGTGTTCACCATCAGCCACGCACCGGCGTCGGGCCTGCATGAACTGGTACGCATCACCAGGAAGGGCGGCCACGCCATCTTTACGGTCCGTGACCAGGTGTTTGAAAGCGGCGGGTTCAAGGCCGTGTTTGGCGAACTGGAGCAGGCGAAAAAATGGCGGCCGGTCGAGGAGAGCCCATGGTTCCGCTGCTATGCGATCGGCGAGCCCGAGGCGCTGGTGAAAACGTTTGTGTTCGAGGTGCTGTGAGCGGCGGCGCTTCCCTTCTCCCCTTGTGGGAGAAGGTGGCCGAGCGAAGCTCGGTCGGATGAGGGGTGTTCCAGCTTGGCATGACGGCGATCCGTCCAACACCCCTCATCCGTCTCGGCGCTGCGCGCCGATTCACCTTCCCCCACAAGGGGGGAAGGAAAGCCGCATCGCCACCCGCCGATTGCTGAAAAGCCAAAACATTGATATGAGCAGCGCCATGGAAGAGCTTTTTGGCGATCCGGCCTATAAGGGTTTCGTGCTGCAGGACAGAAAACGCCTGCCGTCGCGATTTTCCGCGCGCGTCTGCGGGACGCTGACCAGCCGACTTAGCTAGGGCGGACTCGCCAGGCTGTTTCGCCGGGCCGACCGGCGTCCTTTTCCCTTTTTAAATCGACGGATTTACGCAAATGAGCGCACCGCGCACCCTCTACGACAAGATTTTCGACGACCATGTCGTCGACCGCCAGGACGACGGCACATGCCTGCTCTATATCGACCGCCATCTGGTCCACGAAGTCACCAGCCCGCAGGCATTCGAAGGCCTGCGCATGACCGGCCGCAAGGTTCGGCATCCGGAAAAGACGCTGGCCGTGGTCGACCACAATGTGTCGACCTCGCCGGAACGCAAGTTCGGCATCAAGAACGAGGAAAGCCGCATCCAGGTCGAGGCGTTGGCCAAGAACGCCAAGGATTTCGGTATCGAATACTATTCCGAGAAGGATATCCGCCAGGGCATCGTCCACATCATCGGTCCCGAGCAAGGCTTTACGCTGCCCGGCATGACCATCGTCTGCGGCGACAGCCACACCTCGACGCATGGCGCGTTCGGGGCGCTGGCGCATGGCATCGGCACCTCTGAAGTCGAGCATGTGCTGGCGACGCAGACGCTGATCCAGCGCAAGGCCAAGAACATGCTGGTGCGCGTCGACGGCGCACTGCCGGAAGGCGTCACCGCCAAGGACATCATCCTGGCCATCATCGGCGAGATCGGCACGGCCGGCGGCACCGGCTATGTCATCGAATATGCCGGCGAGGCGATCCGTGCGCTGTCGATGGAAGGCCGCATGACGATCTGCAACATGTCGATCGAAGCCGGCGCGCGCGCCGGGCTGATCGCGCCCGACGAGACCACCTTCGCCTATGTCAAGGACAAGCCGCGCGCCCCCAAGGGCGATGCCTGGGATGCCGCGCTCGCCTACTGGAAGACGCTGCAGTCCGACGAAGGCGCGCATTTCGACAAGGTGGTCGTGCTCGACGCGGCAAAACTGCCGCCGATCGTCTCCTGGGGCTCATCGCCCGAGGACGTGGTCTCGGTGCAAGGCATCGTGCCGAACCCGGACGACATCACCGACGAGAACAAGCGCACGTCCAAGCAACGCGCACTCGACTATATGGGCCTGAAGCCGGGCACCAAGATCACCGATATCGAACTCGATCGCGTCTTCATCGGCTCCTGCACCAATGGCCGCATCGAGGATCTGCGCGCCGCCGCCAAGGTGATCGAGGGCAAGAAGGTCAACCCGCGGGTCAGTGCGATGATCGTTCCGGGCTCCGGCCTGGTCAAGGAACAGGCCGAGGCCGAAGGCCTCGACAAGATCTTTGTCGCCGCCGGCTTCGACTGGCGCGAGCCGGGCTGCTCGATGTGCCTTGCCATGAACGACGACCGGCTGAAGCCGCATGAGCGCTGCGCCTCGACTTCGAACCGCAATTTCGAAGGGCGCCAAGGCTTCAAGGGCCGAACGCATCTGGTGTCGCCGGCAATGGCCGCGGCGGCGGCGATCGCCGGCCATTTCGTCGACATCCGCGAGTGGAAATAGGGCGGGCGCGCGCAATCGGATATAGGTGCCCGAGCCGCAATGCGGTTCGGGCATTCTTCAGCCGGGCCGTCTTACGAATTCGTGGAATCCCTCACGGCGGCCGGGTTGATCCTTTGCGACGACCAGCGCCAGTTCGCGCTCGTCGAAGAGTTTGAACCATTCGTCCCATTCGACCAGTTCATAGCCGCCGGCATTGACCGGGCGTTCGGCCTCATCCTGGTCCTGATAGGCATGCTGGCCGAAGACCAGCCTCAGCATGGGCTGCGTTCCGGCTTCGGGCGACACGTCGACGATCGCCGGAAAGCCGGCGCGCGCCGCGGCCCATGAGCGAATTGCTTCGTGATCGGTGAGCATGATCGTGTCGGCCATCGGAGCGTCTCCTGGTTTGCCGTCGTGAAACGCCGCTCGCCGTTCGCGGTTCCGGCCAGCGGCTTTGTCGACGCACCTGTCGTATATTCGCTTTCGCTTAACCGCTTGTTTGGGCTTCCGCTCTAACGTCTCCTGAGGGAAGCGAGGGGAAATTACAGCGCTTGGACACCGGACTGCTCATAGCGCTGCTCAATCCAGCTATCGCCCTCACACTCGGCACGGCATTTCTCGTGCTGTGGTTCTATCAGCGTCACCGTCCCTATCTGGCTGTGCTGGCGGCGGGCTACTCGGCCTCGGCCGCAGGCTTCCTGCTCCAGTATTTTACTTTGCCGGTCGGCATGGCGCCGACCAAGCTTATCTCGATCCTGTGCTTCACCCTTGCCACCTGCTGTCTCGCCGGCGCGGTCATTGCGCGCTACGGGCGGCGCGTGCCTTACCCGGCGGTCGGCATTCTGGCCTGCGGCGGACTGGCCGCGTTCTCGTGGTTTCTTTTTGCCCGGCCGGATCTCACCTGGCGCATCCTTGCAATCAATTTCAGCTTCGGCGGCATCAGCCTGGTTGTCGCCGCCGAGTTGCGCGTGGTGCGCAACAACGGCCCGACGGAAATGATCTTGTTCGTGCTGTCGCTGCTTTCCGGCCTGAACTTCCTGGCGCGGACCCTTGCCGTCGTCATCGCGCATGGGCCGTTCGCCAGCTATGAAGGGCTCTACACCTCGTCCTACTGGACGACGGCGCTGCTGTCGCATGCATTGCTGTCGCTGCTTATTGCACTTCGCCTGTTCGGCGCCGCCGCGCTCGATGTGATGAAGGCCCTGAAGACCGAAACCCTGACAGACCCGCTGTCGGGGCTGCTCAACCGCCGCGGTTTCGAAGAGCGTGCCACGCTTGTCCTGCAGCACTGTGCCACGGCGCGGTTGCCGGTTACGCTGGTGCTGGCCGATCTCGATCATTTCAAGGCACTCAACGATCAGTATGGCCACGCAGCCGGGGATCGCGTCATCGCCGACTTCGCAGCCAAGCTTCTATCGGCTGCAGGCACGGGTGGCGTTGCCGGCCGCATCGGCGGCGAGGAGTTTGCCGTGCTTTTGCCGCTCAGCGACCTTGGCGCGGCAAGACTGTTTGCCGAAACCATTCGCACGCTCTATTCGGCGGGCAGAATCGACGGGCTTCCGCCCGACACAAGAGTGACCGCGAGCTTCGGCGTGGCCGCCCGTACCGGCGACGAAGGGCTGGACCCGCTGATGCGGCGCGCCGATGAAGCGCTCTACAAAGCCAAGGGGAATGGCCGCGACAGCGTGTGCCTATCCTACCAGCGGCCTGAAACGGTCGTCCTTCCCAATCGGACCAATGCCGGCTAAGCGTCAGCGGCGGCGTCGAATTAACGTCTTTTTCGCGCCTCGGTGATTTGCTGTTCGGCGGGGAGTGCCAAAAACGCCATGGGCAGCGCTAATTTCATCCTGGTGATCAACCTGTTCGTTGCCGGGCTGCTGGCGGCGGCCTTCATCACGATCGCGGTCTATGACGCCGGCCGGGTTTCGGCGCGCTGGCTGGCGTTCGGCTATGTGCTCGGCATGGCTTATTTCGCGATCGAGTTCAGCATTCCTGCCTTCGACAATGCGCGCCCCGTGGTTGTCGCCGCCTTTGCCGCCTTCCTTGGCGCAACCGTCGCCTTCAATGGCGGGCTTGCCCATAAATACCGCGTTTCGCCGCCTTGGCCGCTGATGCTGTTCTTCCTGGTCTTCGCCACCCTCGCGGTCTACTTCGTCCAGGACCTGCCACGCCAATCCTTTGTGCGAATGGCGGCCTATCAGCTTCCCTATGCGGCCATGCAATTCACCGGGCTGGCGATCGTCTTGTCGTCCAGGCAAAGACGCGAGCGGCTCGACAATATGCTCATGGCGGTCCTGGCGGCCAGCACTTTGCAGTTCGCCAGCAAACCCTTCATCGCCCATGCGCTCGGCGGCTGGGGTGCCAACCCGCAATCTTATGCGCAGACCAGCTACGCGTTGGTCTCGCAGTCGATCGGCACCGTGTTCGGCCTGGCGCTTGCGCTGGTGACGATGGCTATCCTGGTCCGCGACGTGCTCGCCGAGGCGACGTCGAAATCGGAAACCGATACGCTTTCACGGCTGCTCAACCGTGGCGGCTTCGAGCGCCATGCCGAGATCGCGCTGCGCGACGCCATGCGGCGGGCCGCTCCAGCGGCACTGGTCATTGCCGATCTCGACCATTTCAAGCGCATCAACGATACTTACGGCCACGCGTCCGGCGATCGGGTCATCGAGACCTTTGCCGGTTTTCTCCGCGATGCAGCAGCCGACCATCACGTCGCCGGCCGTATCGGCGGCGAGGAATTCGCTATTTTCCTGCCGGGGACCAATCTGGCCGCCGCCCGGCTCTTTGCCGAGGGCACGCGCAGCGCCTTCGGTGCCACGCCGATCGACTGCCTGCCGGCGGATCACCGCTGCAGTGCCAGCTTCGGCGTTGCCGAGCTTGGTCCGGGCGAAAGCTTTTCCGACCTGCTGCGGCGCGCCGACAAAGCGCTCTATCAGGCGAAGGGCAGCGGCCGCGATTGCGTGCGTGTCTCGGTGGGGTCGGCTGTTGCCCTGCCGGCGCCGTCGACAAAGGGCGGCGTGGCCGTCAGCGGCAGGGGCTGAGCTCCGGCATTTCGCCGTCGGAGAGGCCGTACATATAGCTGCGGCCCTTGACGAAAACCGGCGGCCTGTAGCAGTCGCCGCCGCGGACATCGTCCGATTCATTCTCGTAGATCACGTCGGGCTGGCCGGCGCTGGTGTAGGCGGACAATTCCTTGGCGAGCTTGCCCTCGCCAACGAGGATACGCTTGTAGCCGGCGGCGCTGTCGATGACGAGATTGCCGAAGGAATCGGCATAGACGCGGTCGTGGTGACGCGTCCCGGCGAGTGCTGGTGTGGCGATGCCGAGGGCGAGCGCCGCCACTAGGAACCAGGGAAGGCGCGATCCTGCTGAATTCGAATGCATGGCGTGCTGCTCCTTTGCTGAGAGGCAAGCCTCCTCGAATCAGAAATTAACCTTTTATTAACCTTTGTTAAGAGGGCAACCGCAGCCGGGGCGAGGTCTCGGAAAACATGGTTAATTTCGAGCACCCACCGGCCATCATTCGGCCATGCCGTGTTCCCACCATCGCCGGCATCGAGCGCGACTCAAAAAGCATGAAAATCCGGGGGCTTGCCGGAGCATCGCGGCGGGTTCGATGCGCGGGAGAAAAGCAGCATGAGATTACGCCGCACGTTTCGGATGGCGCTGGCCATTCCGCCGCTGCTAGCCGCCGCCGCCTGCGCGCCGCAGACCAGCGCGCCCAAGCTCGGCAATACGCCCGCCGCTTCCGTGTCGCTTGCTCCCGCCGCTAGCGAACCGACGGCACGGCAGCCGCGCACTGCAACCTACAAATGCGCCGACGGTAGCGTGATGACCATCGAGAACCTCGGCACGTCGGTGCGCGTGCTCGGCCCCGACGGCACCAGCGCCGAGCTGCCGGCCTCACCGGCCAATCAGACCAGCCGCTACGGCGAGGCGCATGACGCAATCGTGATCGATGGGCGTGATGCGCTGGTGATGAAGGGCGGTGCATCACCGCTGGCCTGTAAACGCTGATCCGCCCCTTGTGGCAGCCATATTTTGCAGTGCAGCGACATTGTGCCGGCTCAAGGCAACAGCCCTAATCGATTGAAGCTGAAAGCCTTGCTTTCATCAGACTAAATTACGTTTTCGAAACGGTTTTCCGGCTTTGACGCGGTGCAAAAAGAGCATTAGAAACCGGCTGTCCGAAGTCGCAACCGGAAGCGGCAATGCCGCATTCCTACCTGAGACTCCAGAGACGCCGAACTGGGGGAGCCATGAGCAAATCACCAGCCACCCGCGAATTTGCCAGACGTGAACGGCCGCTTTCGCCGCATTTGACCGTCTATCGGCCGCCGATCACCATGACGATGTCGATCGTCCACCGCATCACCGGCGGGGCGCTCTATTTCGGCACGCTGCTGGTCGCGCTGTGGCTGATGGCAGCGGCGAGTTCGGAGGCAACCTTCAATGCCGTCAACTGGGCCTTCGGCTCGTGGCTGGGGCGGCTGGTGCTGTTCGGCTACAGCTGGGCGCTGATGCACCACATGCTGGGCGGTGTCCGCCATCTGATCTGGGACACTGGGGCAGGGCTGGAAAAGCATACCGCCTCGAGGATCGCCTGGGCGACGCTGGCCGGCTCGGTCACGCTGACGCTGCTGATCTGGATCGCCGGCTACATGGCGCGGGGAGCCTGACATGAACGGCAAGAACACCGACATGCGCACGCCGCTGGCCAAGGTCCGCGGCCTCGGTTCCGCCCGCGAGGGCACCGGCCATTTCTGGCGCCAGCGGCTGACGGCGATTTCCAACATCCCGCTGGTCCTGTTCTTCGTCGGCTTCCTGATCGCACTCAACGGCGCCAGCTATCTCGAGGTGCGCGCCGCACTCGCCAATCCGTTCGTGGCACTGGTGCTGGCGCTGGTGCTGTTGTCGGTGCTCTACCACATGCGGCTCGGCATGCAGGCGATCATCGAAGATTATGTGCATGGCGAAGGCACCAGACTGGCGCTGCTCGCCCTCAACACATTCTTTCCCGTAGTCGTCGGCGTCGCCTCGGTCTTCGCCCTGCTTAAACTGGCATTTGGAGGC
The DNA here is from genome assembly GCF_055811495.1 of Mesorhizobium sp. WSM4830. Classification (NCBI taxonomy): domain Bacteria; kingdom Pseudomonadati; phylum Pseudomonadota; class Alphaproteobacteria; order Hyphomicrobiales; family Phyllobacteriaceae; genus Mesorhizobium; species Mesorhizobium sp. WSM4830. The sequence continues at coordinate 9,731 of NZ_JBVVQI010000013.1, forward strand.
TGAGTTTTGGCCAAGGACGCGAAGAACGCCAATACGGCTTCCGCCTATAGCTATGTCGACCACAAATTCGACGTCGTGGTCGTCGGCGCCGGCGGCGCCGGCCTGCGCGCCACGCTCGGCATGGCCGAGCAGGGCCTGCGCACCGCCTGCATCACCAAAGTGTTCCCGACGCGCTCGCATACGGTTGCGGCGCAGGGCGGCATTGCCGCCTCGCTCGCCAATATGGGCCCCGACAACTGGCAGTGGCATCTCTTCGACACGGTCAAGGGCTCGGATTGGCTGGGCGACACCGACGCGCAGGAATACATGGTGCGCGAAGCGCCGGCGGCGGTCTACGAGCTCGAGCACTACGGCGTTCCCTTCAGCCGCACCGAGGACGGGAAAATCTACCAGCGGCCGTTCGGCGGCATGATGATGAATTTCGGCGAGGGGCCGCCGGTGCAGCGCACCTGTGCGGCCGCCGACCGCACCGGCCACGCCATGCTGCACACGCTCTACGGCCAGTCGCTGAAGCACAATGCGCAGTTCTTCATCGAGTATTTTGCCCTCGACCTGATCATGGAGCCGGACGGCACCTGCACCGGCGTCGTCGCCTGGAATCTCGACGACGGCACCATCCACCGCTTTTCGGCCAAGATGGTGGTGCTGGCGACAGGCGGCTATGGCCGCGCCTATTTCTCGGCCACTTCGGCGCATACCTGCACCGGCGATGGCGGCGGCATGGCCGCACGCGCAGGCCTGCCGCTGCAGGACATGGAGTTCGTGCAGTTCCACCCGACCGGCATCTACGGCGCCGGCTGCCTGATCACCGAGGGTGCCCGCGGCGAGGGCGGCTATCTCGTCAATTCCGAGGGCGAGCGCTTCATGGAGCGCTACGCGCCGTCAGCCAAGGATCTGGCTTCCCGAGACGTGGTCTCGCGCTGTATGACGCTGGAGATCCGTGAAGGTCGCGGCGTCGGACCGAAGAAGGACCATATTTTTCTCCACCTCGACCATCTCGACCCGGCCGTTCTGCACGAGAGACTTCCCGGTATTTCGGAATCGGCAAAGATCTTTGCCGGCGTCGACCTGACCAAGGAACCGATCCCGGTGCTGCCGACGGTCCACTACAATATGGGCGGCGTGCCGACCAATTACTGGGGCGAGGTGCTCAACCCGACGGCGTTGAACCCGGACCAGGTGTTACCCGGTCTGATGGCGGTCGGCGAAGCCGGCTGCGCCTCGGTGCACGGCGCCAACCGGCTGGGTTCGAATTCGCTGATCGACCTGGTGGTGTTCGGCCGTGCGGCGGCGATCCGGGCCGGCCAGGTGATCGACCGCACATCGGCGATTCCCTCGCCCAACGAAGCCGCCGTCGAAAAGATCATGGACCGCTTCGACCGGCTGCGTCACGCCAACGGCTCGACGCCGACAGCGGTTTTGCGCGAAAAGATGCAGAAGGCGATGCAGGAGGACGCAGCGGTGTTCCGCACCCAGGAATCGCTGGAAAGCGGCTGCAGGCGCATTTCGCAGCTTTGGGGCGAGCTCAAGGACGTAAAAGTGTTCGACCGCTCGATGATCTGGAACTCCGACCTGGTCGAGACGCTGGAGCTGGAAAACCTGATGACCAACGCCATCACCACCGTCTATGGCGCCGAGGCGCGCAAGGAAAGCCGCGGCGCGCACGCGCGGGAGGACTTTTCGGCCCGCGACGACGCGAACTGGCGCAAGCATACGCTGGCTCGGCTCAACGAGGCCGGCGAGGTGGCGCTCACCTACCGGCCGGTGCACACCGAGACGCTGCTCAAGGAAGCAGACGGCGGCATCAACCCGGCCAAGATCGCGCCCAAGGCGAGAGTGTATTGACGATGGCGCTGGCGGTTGCGGGATATTCCGGCACGCCCCTTCCGGCCAAGCTCGGCCTGAAGGACGGGATGATTGCCGCTTTCGTCGCCTTGCCGGCCGAACTGGACGACCTTGCCGAAGCCGTGGACTTTGCCGGGCTCGACCGGCTGGCCAACTGGTCAGCGATTTCGGGCGTTCATCAGAAATATGATGCGGTGCATGCTTTCACCCGGCAGCGGGTCGAGATCGAGGACCGTCTTGGCGACGTCGAGGCGGCGATCAAGCGGGACGGCATGGTCTGGGTGTCATGGCCAAAAAAGGCATCGAAAGTGCCGACCGACGTCACCGAGGACGTTATCCGCACAGAGGCGCTGAAGCTCGACCTCGTCGACGTCAAGGTCGCCGCCGTGAACGAGATCTGGTCCGGGCTGAAGCTCGTCATCCGAAAGGACCTGAGGTAATGGTCGAACTCACGCTTCCGAAAAACTCGAAGATCATGGCCGGAAAAACCTGGCCGAAGCCGGAGGGCGCGACCAATCTGCGCGAATACCGCATCTACCGCTGGTCGCCGGACGATGACGAGAACCCGCGCATGGACACGTATTTCGTCGACATGGACGATTGCGGGCCGATGGTGCTCGACGCGCTGCTCTGGATCAAGAACAAGATCGACCCGACGTTGACGCTGCGCCGCTCCTGCCGCGAAGGCATTTGCGGCTCCTGCGCCATGAACATCGACGGGTCGAACACGCTCGCCTGCACCAAAGGCTGCGACGACATTTCCGGCGCGATCAAGGTTTATCCGCTGCCGCATATGGCTGTGGTCAAGGACCTGGTGCCCGACCTCACCAATTTCTACGCCCAGCACGCCTCGATCGAGCCGTGGCTGAAGACGGTGTCGCCAGAGCCGGCCAAGGAATGGCTGCAGAGCCATGAGGACCGCGAAAAGCTCGATGGGCTCTACGAGTGCATATTGTGCGCCTGCTGCTCGACCTCCTGCCCGAGCTACTGGTGGAACGGCGAGCGCTATCTCGGTCCGGCGACGCTGCTGCAGGCCTATCGCTGGCTGATCGATTCCAGGGACGAGGCGACGGGCGAGCGGCTCGACAATCTCGAAGACCCGTTTCGGCTCTATCGCTGCCACACCATCATGAACTGCGCCCAGACTTGCCCCAAGGGGCTCAACCCGGCCAAGGCGATCGCCGAGATCAAGAAGATGATGGTGGAGCGACGGGTTTAGGGTTGCGGCCGGGATTGTCTCATCCGCGGCGATCCTTCGCGCCCCCCTCTGTCCTGCCGGACATCTCCCCCACGAGTGGGGAGATTGGCTGTCATCACGGCTTTCGCCAATCTGCAAAGGTTGAAGGATGACGCGCTGTCGGCGAGGCTGCCGATCTCCCTCCTTGTGGGGGAGATGCCCGGCAGGGCAGAGGGGGGCGCTGTCCCGCCGAGTTCGAAAGGATAGTCTATGACCAACTCCGACCTTCCCATCCTCTCCCCCGTCGAGGCGCGCGTGCTCGGCTGCCTGATCGAGAAGAAGGAGCTGACGCCGGACGTCTATCCGCTGACGCTCAATGCGGCACTTGCGGCGGCCAACCAGAAGACGGCGCGCGAGCCGGTGATGTCGGTCGAACTTGGCGAAGTCAGAAGGGCGCTTGGCCAGCTGGAGCAGAAGGGCCTCGTCAGGCAGGTGTTCGCGTCGCGCGTCGAGCGCTACGAGCATGTCGTGGCGCAGCGCTTTTCCCTGACCTCGGCGCAGATCGCGCTGCTCGGCCTGTTGCTGCTGCGCGGCCCGCAGACGGCCTATGAATTGCTGGCACGAAGCGAGCGCATGGCGCGGTTGCCGTCGATCGAAGAGCTTCGCGGCAACCTCGATCTGCTGATCGGCCGCAGGCCGCCGCTGGTGCAGCAGATCGACCGTGGTCCCGGCCAGCGCGAAGACCGTTATGTCCATTTGCTCAGCGGGCCAGTGGAGGCGTCGGCGGCCTCGGCGCCCCTGCAGTCGTCGCCGGCGTCGGATCTGGAAATGCGCGTGCACGCGCTCGAGCAAGAGGTCGCGGCATTGCGCGCCCGCCTCGACGCGCTGGCCGGCGAAGGCACTACATAGTCACTCGAATGTCGGCGGGACAGCGCCCCCCTCTGTCCTGCCGGACATCTCCCCCTCAAGGGGGGAGATTGCGCTGTCATCTCCACTTTCGCCAATCACCAAGGTTGAAGGACGAGAGCCGTCGCCAAAACTACCAATCTCCCCACTTGAGGGGGAGATGCCCGGCAGGGCAGAGGGGGGCACGAAGGATCGCCGACGTTCGTTTCGCGGCTCACCCGAGCCTGGCGTCGAGCGATACTTTGATGGCGCCGAGCGCTTTTGAAACCGGGCATTCGGCCTTGGCCTTCTCGGCCAATTCCTTGAACTTGGCGGCATCGATGCCCGGCACCTTGCCGACCAGCGTGATCGCGCTGCCGGTGATGCCGGTGCCGGGAACCAGCGTTACCACGGCCTTGGCGTCGAGCTCGGCGGCCGGAGTGCCGTTCTCGGCGAGAAAATGCGAAAGCTGCATGGCGTAGCAGCCGGCATGGGCGGCGGCGATCAGCTCTTCCGGGTTGGTGCCGGATTTGCCGCTCTCGTCCTCGAAACGCATCTTGGCCGAATAGGGCGTGCCCTTCAGCGTCCCGCTCTGGGTTTCGAGTGTGCCTTTGCCTTCCTTGAAACTGCCTTTCCAAACGGCGTTGGCGGTGCGGTCCATCAATTCCTCCTTGATTGTCGTGATTGAGCCCGTGATCGGCATCCAGTCGACTATAGCGCGCGCGGGAGCGAAGGCCACCCGCGCTTTCGTATCGGCCGCAGCGTGACACATCGTGGTGAGGCAAAAAATCGCTCGGGCAAAAAATCGCGAAAAAAATATGCGTGCAAAAATGTCGACTTCCATCTGTCCCGGCCGTCCTGCGGGCGGCCATGGAATTGGTGGCCGGATGGAGGACCACATGAACAATCTGTTTTCTGCTCACCCGACGAGCACCAGCCACATGGCCGGTGAACAACAAGCCGACTGGTCGCGCGTGCCGCCTTCCGGCTTCGGCCGGCTGCTTGCGGCGATTGCCATCATCGGCATTGCGGTGTCCTTTCTGGATTATGCAGCGGGGCTCGACTATGCCGCGGCCAAAGGCCCGGCCAATGTTTCCGTAGCCTCGTCCTACGGTCCAACCCAGGAATGGAGGTAAAGATGAAATACGTTTGCCTGGTCTACGGTGAAGAAAAAGATCTCTACGCAATGACGCCTGCGAGGCTGGCCAAGCTCGATGCCGATTCGCTGGCCTATGACAGGTCGGTGGCGCAAAGCGGCCGCCTGATAATCGCGCAGGCGCTGCAATCGGTGCAGACGTCGAAGACCGTGCGCCGGCGCCAGGGCAAGCGGCTGGTTACTGACGGCCCCTTCGCCGAAACCAAGGAACAGTTGCTCGGTTTCGTCATGATCGAGGCCAGGGATCTCGACGAGGCGCTGGAGATCGCCGGCGGCATTCCGCTGGCCGAAATCGGCACGATCGAGGTGCGGGCGATCTACAACGTGCCTGGGTCGTAAGGATGTCGGCGGCCGGCGACTGGCGCAGGCTGTCGTTTCTTCAATCGGCGCAACTTTTGCGTGTTGAAGCGAAGCAATACTTCTCCTATCGTCGTCTGAGATTGGGGGATCTTGGGGCATGCATATATTGATTGCTGCAATCGGCCTGCTGGGGGCAGCGGCGTTCTGGTGGTACCGGCTGAAGACCATGAACGACGCGGCGCGTGAGGTTGCCGACGTCGTTGGCCGCGTCCAGGGCAACGTCCGCCGCAAGAAACTGCGCAAGCAGGCGGCGCTCTCGCCGCTGACGGCGATCGACGATCCGGTCGTCGCCGCCGCGACGCTGATCACCGCCATCGTCTCCGAACATGGTCCTGTGCTGCCGCAACGCGAAGCTGCCATTCGATCGGTGATCTCGGAGATTGCCGACAAAAAACAGACCGATGAAGCGGTGATCTACGCCAAATGGGCGGCATCGCAAATCGACGACGCCACGGTCGTCATCGACAAGCTGGCACCGTTCCTGCGCGAACGGCTCGACGCGGCCGAAAGGAGCGATCTGCTGCGGATGGTCAGCCGTGCGGCGGAAGCCGGCGGGCCAAACCTGCAGATTCCCGACCAGCGCATGCTGCGGCTGCGCCAGAAGCTGGGCTTCGAGGTCAATTAAGTTCCCCGACACGGAAATTTGGCAGACCGCATGGCGATTAAGCCGAGACGCCTGATCGCTTCGTCATCCTTGGGTCTTCTCTCCGCTTCGCGTCGCTACGCCCAAGGATGACGAAGTTGGGGAAGCTTCAGGGCCTGTTTAGATCGCCTCGCCTTTCAATAGTTTCGGCGTGTCGCCGGACAGACCGGACGCCTGGCGGATGAAAAAACGCTTCAGCCGGGGCATGCGTTCGACAAGGCCGAGGCCGATGTCGCGCAAAGTGCGCAGCGGGCCGAAATCGTTGGAAAACAGCCGGTTCAGCACATCGGTGGTGACGCCCATCTGCACCGTGTCGAAACGCCGCCATTGCTGGTAGCGCTCGAGCACGTCCAGCGCGCCGATGTCCTGGCCGAGCCGGTCGGCCTCGACCACCACTTCCGCCAGCGCCGCCACGTCCTTGAAGCCGAGATTGAGACCCTGGCCGGCGATCGGGTGGATGCCGTGGGCGGCATCGCCGGCCAAGGCGATGCGCGGCGCGACGAAGGCGCGCGCAATGGTCAGCCCGAGCGGCCAGGCGCGGGGCTTGTCGGCGATATGGATTTCGCCGAGCTTGAGGCCAAAGCGGTGCTCGAGCTCATATTCCAGGACCAGCGTGTCGCCACTGACCAGCTTTTCGGCATCCTGCGACCGCTCGACCCAGACGATCGACGAACGGTTGGTGCCGTCCTTGCCCGGCTTGAGTGGCAGCGTGGCAAAGGGGCCGGCTGGCAGAAAATGCTCTTCGGCGCGGCCGTTGTGCGGCCGCTCATGCGCCACCGTGCAGACGATGCCGGACTGGCCATACTCCCATTTCACCGTCTTGATGCCGGCCATGTCGCGCAGCTTCGAGTTGACGCCGTCGGCGGCGACCAGCAGGCGCGCTTTCAGCGTCGCGCCATCGGCAAGATGCACGGTGATGCCGGCACCGTTGATGTCGAAGGCGCTGACGGCGACGCCTTCGATGATGCCGATGCCGAGTTGTTCGGCGCGCCGGCGCAGGGCGCCGTTCAAATCCTTGTTGGCGACCATATGCGCGAAGGGTTCGCCGGGCGCGACCTCGCCGTCGAAGGTGAGGAACACCGGGCGGACCGGATCGGATGTGCGCGAATCGGTGACGATCATTTCTGTGATCGCCTGCGCCTCCGGCGCGATCTCGTTCCAGACGCCAAGCTGGTCGAGCATGCGGCACGCGGCGGCGGCAATCGCCGAGGCGCGGCCGTCCTTCTGCCAGACCCCGGCGGGTGCTGCATCGACGACGGCAACGGCAAGGCTCGGCCGCGCCTGCTTCAGCGATACGGCGGCGGCCAAGCCGATATAGCCGGCGCCGGCGACCAGAACGTCGAGCGAATTCTTGCTGTCCACCATGGCAATTCCTTTCGCAGCCTGACTGTCGCCGGGCATTCCGCCCTTGACTGCCCGCTGTTCCTGTCAGAAACCGCCATGGTAATTTTGCGGCGAGGTCAAGATGACGGCAGCCATGGACGAGCTTCTCGGCATTCTCGACCTCGAGCAGCTGGAACACAATCTGTATCGTGGTCGCAGCCCCAAGCTCGACTGGCAGCGCATCTTCGGCGGCCAGACCATCGCCCAGGCGCTGGTCGCCGCGCAGCGAACGGTCGAGCCCGAGCGCCATGTGCACTCGCTGCACGGTTATTTCATGCGGCCGGGCGACACCAAGGTACCGATCATCTACGAGGTCGACCGCATCCGTGACGGCGGCTCCTTCACCACGCGCCGCGTCGTGGCGATCCAGCACGGCCAGGCGATCTTTTCGCTGGAAGCCTCGTTCCAGCAGGATGAGGTCGGCCTGGAACATCAGGTGCCGATGCCGCAGGACGTGCCGGCGCCGGACTCATTGCTGTCGCAGCGCGAGTTGCTGGGCAAGTTCGGCGAAGCGGTGCCCGACGGCATCAAGCGCTATTGGGAGCGCGACCGGCCGATCGAGATGAAGCCGGTGATGCTGAAGCATTATACCAGCCGGGAAAAGCTCGAGCCGAAGCAGAACATCTGGATCCGCACCACCGGCCCGGTGCCGGCCGACCGCGCCACGCAGGCGGCCGTGCTCGCTTACCTCTCCGATATGACGCTGCTCGACACCTCGACCTTTGCCCATGGCCGTGCCATTTTCGATCGCGATATCCAGGCGGCGAGCCTCGACCACGCCATGTGGTTCCATCGCAGCCATCCGCTCGACGACTGGATGCTGTACACGCAAGACAGCCCGTCGACGCAGGGATCGCGAGGCTTTACCCGCGGCTCGCTGTTTGCGCGCGACGGCACGTTGATCGCCTCGGTTGCCCAAGAAGGACTCATCCGGCTGAAGCGGCCGCCTGCGGAGTAGGCATTTTTCGAAATTTGCCTATTTTTTAAGCATATGCACTGCCGCGACTGTGAACAGGCAGTCGGCAAACCTTCCCGATTTCGTTGTTTAACAACAGCTTAACACCCTGCTTCGGCAATTGGCACGGAGCTTGAATCCTAGCGGGCACTCTCCGGCTCTCATGGGGATCGGCGAAGTCGTGCAAACGCGGGGACCCGCAACAGCAAAGGGTGAAACCTTATGAAGATCGTGATGGCAATCATAAAGCCGTTCAAGCTCGACGAGGTGCGCGAGGCGCTCACCGCAGTCGGCATCCAGGGCCTGACCGTCACCGAAGTAAAAGGCTACGGACGGCAGAAGGGGCACACGGAAATCTATCGCGGGGCGGAATACGCGGTCAGCTTCCTGCCGAAGATCAAGATCGAAGTCGCGGTCGCTGTCGACATGGTCGACAAGGCCGTCGAAGCCATCACCGCGGCGGCCAAGACCGGCCAGATCGGCGACGGCAAGATCTTCGTTTTCGGCATCGACCAGGCGGTGCGCATTCGCACCGGCGAAACAGACACCGACGCGCTTTGAGCTGCGGATACGTATTCCAATGGAGAGTTCAATGAATATTCCTTCCACCTTGAAGATAACGGGACGCGCGGCCGTTTTGGGCTCGCTCGCTCTCGCTGCACTGGGCACGGTTGCTGCGTTCGCGCAGGAAGCCGCTCCGGCAGCACCGGCTGCCCCTGCGCCCGCGCTCGACACCGGCAACACCGCCTGGATGCTGACCTCGACGGCGCTGGTGCTGATGATGACCATACCGGGCCTGGCGCTGTTTTATGGCGGCATGGTGCGCAAGAAGAACGTGCTCGCCACCATCATGCAGAGCTTTGCCATCACCTGCCTGGTGACGGTGCTGTGGTTCATGTTCGGCTACTCGCTGGCCTTCTCGGATGGCGGCGGCATGAATGCCTATCTCGGCGGCTTCTCGAAGTTCTTCCACAACGGCATCACCACCTCGTCGCTGTGGCTGCCGGGCGTGGCGAACATCCCTGAGTTCGTCTTCTCGATGTTCCAGATGACCTTCGCCATCATCACGCCGGCGCTGATTGCCGGCGCCTTCGCCGAACGCATGAAGTTCTCGGCGCTGCTCATCTTCATGGGCGCGTGGCTGCTGGTGGTCTACGCCCCGATCGCGCACTGGGTGTGGGGCGGCGGCTTCCTCGGCACAGCCGGCGTTCTCGATTTCGCCGGCGGCACGGTCGTTCACATCAATGCCGGTGTTGCCGGCCTGGTCTGCGCGCTGGTTCTCGGCAAACGTGAAGGCTACGGCACCACCAACATGGCGCCGCACAACCTCGTCTACTCAGTCATCGGTGCTTCGCTGCTGTGGGTCGGCTGGTTCGGCTTCAACGCCGGCTCGGAACTGGCCGCCGACGGGCTTGCGGGTGCCGCGATGCTGAACACCCAGGTTGCCGCTGCCGCTGCCGCGCTCGCCTGGATGTTCGCCGAATGGATCGTCGCCAAGAAGCCGAGCGTTCTCGGCATCATCTCGGGCGCCGTCGCCGGTCTGGTCGCGGTGACGCCGGCTTCCGGTTTCGTCAATCCGACCGGCGCCTTCATCGTCGGCATCGTAGCCGGCGTGCTGTGCTACGTCTCGGCCGTCAAGCTCAAGCACGCGTTCGGCTATGACGACTCGCTCGATGCATTCGGCGTGCACGGCATCGGCGGCATCATCGGCGCATTGCTGACCGGCGTGCTCGCCGATCCGGCGATCAACAGCCTCGGCTCGGGTGCTTCTGTCGGCAAGCAGCTCTACGGTATCGTCTTCACCATCCTGTGGACGGCGATTGCCAGCTTCGTGATCCTCTACATCGTCAAGGCGCTGGTCGGCCTACGTCCTTCCACCCAGGAAGAGGTCGAAGGCCTCGACATCAGCCAGCACGGCGAAGTGGTGCCGTAAAGCTATTGGCTGGCACCGGCGTTTTGCCGGTGCCGGAAAGATCCCGTCGTGATGCTCCCGAAAGGGCTCACGCCTTGAGGCCCGGAAATCTTCCGGGCCTCTTTTTTGTGCGCAGGTGGCCGTGATGGCTCGATCACAATCGCTTGATCAAGGTACTCGATCCGCCGGTGGCGTGAAACAGCGGCCGCAGCGGCTCCGAACTGTGGTGGCGGTCGTCATGTTCGAATGGGAAGCCAGGCATGACATCTTGCGCCCGTTCCGGTGACGCAGATTGCCCATGGTTAATGCGCCCTTAACCTTCCCGCCGCTAGTCTGACAGCCGAATCTGCCGTGTTGCGCGTCCGCGCCCCGGCCGGGCAACGACAGACGAGGAAGAGCATGCGTTCAGGGGCTTCAGCACCGCTTGCGCTGGCCGATACGGAGCACGGCATCCGGTCGTTCGCGAGGCGCCAGGTCGGGCGGCTGGTCGGTGCCGGGCTGTTTGCCCTCGTTGGTTTCGGCGTCGCCGCCCTTGCCACCTGGAACGTCGCCGATCCGAGCTTTTCGCACGCTACCGACAATATCGTCACCAACGCAATGGGTTATGCCGGCGCCGTCTTTTCCGACATTGCCATGCAGTTCTTCGGGCTTGCCGCCGTTGCGGCGCTGGTGCCGGCGGTGATCTGGGGATTTCTGCTGTTTACCGCGCGCGGCGTCGACCGGCTGCCCAAACGGGCGCTGGCCTGGTTCGGGTTTTCGCTGCTTGGCGCGGCAATTGCCGGCTGCGTGGTGCCGCCCAAGACCTGGCCGCTGCCGACCGGCCTCGGCGGCGTCTTCGGTGACATGGTGCTCAATATCCCGGGCCTGATCATCGGCGGCTATCCGACGGGCCTCGTCGCCAGCGTGCTCGCCGTGCTCCTGGCAGCGCCGGCGCTGTGGGTATTCTTGTATGGCTCGGCGCTGATTTCACGCAAGAACGGCTTCGCCGTCCTCGAACAGCCTGCCGTGCCCGATCCGCAGGACGACCTGCTTTTCGACAATGAAGAGGACGAGGGCGACGAAGGCATATTGGCGCTTGGCGCCATCGCCCACTGGTGGCTGTCGCTGAGGGCCTATCTGCGCCGCCGCGCCGCGCGCCGGCGCGAGCGTGACGATTTCGAGCCGGAGATGGAGCCGCGCCCCAGCGCCTGGCGGCGGGCGGCCGAACGGGTCGAATCGGCCGAGTTCGCCGAGGCGCGGATGAGCCCGGGCGGGCGCGCCCGCGTCGAGCCGGAATTCTTCGCCGCCATGGTCAACGACCGCAGTGCCTCGATCGACCCCGACGATGCCGACGTCTTCGACGATGACGATGACATGGATTTTGCACCGGAGCCCGTGGGCCAACGGCGCAGCGCCCCGACAGCGCAGGTGCAGAATTTCCGATCCGATGCGGCCACGCGCGTCGCAGCGCCGGCACCCCGCCCGGCTCCGGGCGCCCGCGTCCAGCGCGAAGCGCAGACCACACTGATCGGCTCGGAAAGGTTTGAAATGCCGTCGCTGCATTTCCTGTCCGAGCCGAAGAATGTCGTGCGCGATGCCAGCCTGTCCAAGGACGCGCTGGAGCAGAATGCCCGCCTGCTCGAGGGCGTGCTGGAGGATTTCGGCGTCAAGGGCGAGATCATCCATGTACGTCCAGGCCCGGTCGTCACGCTTTATGAACTGGAGCCGGCGCCCGGCATCAAATCGTCGCGGGTCATCGGCCTTTCCGACGACATCGCCCGCTCGATGAGCGCTATCGCCTGCCGCGTCGCCGTGGTGCCCGGCCGCAATGCCATTGGCATCGAGCTGCCGAACGCCAGGCGCGAGACCGTCTATCTGCGCGAGATCATGGCCAGCCGCGATTTCGAAACGACAAAGGCCAAGCTGGCGCTGGCGCTCGGCAAGACCATCAATGGCGAGGCGGTCATCGTCGACATCGCCAAAATGCCGCACGTGCTGGTCGCCGGCACCACCGGCTCGGGCAAGTCCGTCGCCATCAACACCATGATCCTGTCGCTGCTCTACCGGCTGACGCCGCAGGACTGCCGGCTGATCATGATCGATCCAAAGATGCTGGAGCTCTCGGTCTATGACGGCATTCCGCATCTTCTGACGCCGGTCGTCACCGATCCGAAGAAGGCGGTGGTGGCGCTGAAATGGACCGTGCGCGAGATGGAGGACCGCTACCGCAAGATGTCCAAGGTCGGCGTCCGCAACATCGATGGCTTCAACGCGCGCGTGCAGCAGGCCGAGAAAAAAGGCGAAAGGATCTCGCGCACCGTGCAGACCGGCTTCGACCGCCAGACCGGCGAAGCGATCTACGAGACGGAGAACCTCGACCTCGAGCCGATGCCCTACATCGTCGTCATCATCGACGAGATGGCCGATTTGATGATGGTCGCCGGCAAGGACATCGAAGGCGCGGTGCAGCGCCTGGCGCAGATGGCGCGCGCCGCCGGAATCCATGTCATTATGGCGACGCAGCGGCCGTCGGTCGACGTCATCACCGGCACCATCAAGGCGAATTTCCCGACCCGCATCTCCTTCCAGGTGACGTCGAAGATCGACAGCCGCACCATCCTGGGCGAGCAGGGCGCCGAGCAGCTGCTCGGCATGGGCGACATGCTCTACATGGCCGGCGGCGGCCGCATCCAGCGCGTGCACGGTCCCTTCGTCTCCGACGACGAGGTGGAGAAGATCGTCGCGCATCTGAAGCTGCAGGGCGTGCCGGAATATCTCGACGCCATCACCGAGGACGACGACAAGGATGACGATGAGCCGTCGGGCAAAGGCAGTGGCGGCGGCGACGGCGGCAATTTCGAGGATTCCGACGATCCCTACGACCAGGCGGTTGCGGTGGTGCTGCGCGACGGCAAGGCCTCGACCAGCTACATCCAGCGCCGGCTCGGCATCGGCTACAACCGCGCCGCCTCGATCATCGAGAAGATGGAGAAGGAAGGCATTGTCGGCCCGGCCAACCATGCGGGAAAACGCGAAATCCTGGTGCCGACGGAGGACGACAAGTTCTAGAGGCCGCGCCGGCAACTTTGAACCTTTTGGCGCGTTGCAACGGACGGGCGCCGTGCGGCCCGCCAAACTTAAGCCCAACTGGGGGGCCAGACCAACATAACGAGCAAGCAATCAGATGATGGTGACCGGCATGAAAAACGCAACTCTCGCCCCAAGCAGCGATTTCGCCCCAACCCGCCGGCAGGTGCTCGGCCTCGGCCTGGTCCTGGCCGGTGCGGCGGCCGCCAACCTCGTGCCCGGCTTCCAGCTTCTGGCGTCGGCGCAAGCAGCGGTTCCGGCGACGGCGCAGAAGATCGCCGATCATTTCTCCTCGGTCAAATCGATGAGCGGCGAGTTCGTGCAGTTCGGACCCAAGGGCGAGCAGACCGGCGGCAAGTTCTTTCTGGAACGGCCGGGCAAGATCCGCTTCAATTACGACGGCGCCTCGAATTTCAGGGTGATTTCCGACGGCAAGTCGGTGGTCATCCTCAACAAGAAGCTGCGGACCTCCGACCTCTACCCGCTGTCGAAGACGCCGCTGAAGCTGCTGCTCGACGACAAGATCGATCTGTCGGGCGGACGCGTCAGAAGCGTCAAGGAAGAGGACGACCTCACCACCATCCAGCTTGCCGACAAATCGGTGTTCGGCAATTCGAAGATCACCATGATGTTCGATCCGAAATCCTATGAATTGCGGCAGTGGACCATCACCGATGCGCAAGGCAAGGATACGACGGTGATGATCTTCAACACCAAGGAGGGCGTCAGCTTCGCCCCCGACACCTTCGCCATCGACTATACGGCGAACCGCGAGCTGAACACCAAGACGCGGTAGCTTTCTACCGCTACGGGATGGCTTTCCGCGTTGGTGCGGGCGGCTTGTCTTTGCGGTGCGCGGCTGGCAGTAGTTTCCGCGATTGACTTCCGTCGGAGCCATCCGGCGGATCTTGCGTTGTCCGGAACCCCACATGCCGTTTTCCGTCGCTACCTGGAACATCAACTCCGTCAGGCTGCGCATGCCGATCGTCGAGCGCCTGCTGGTCGAGCAGGCGCCGGACGTGCTCTGCCTGCAGGAAACCAAGGTTCCGGACGAATTGTTTCCGGAGAAGGCGTTCCGCAAGCTCGGCTACGAGCACATCGCCTTCCATGGCCAGAAGGGCTATCACGGCGTCGCGACCATAGCGCGCCGTCCGATCGAGATCGTCGAAAAGCGCCGCTTCTGCGAGATCGACGACAGCCGGCATCTGTCGGTCACTGTCAAGGCCGGCGGCAAGACGATCCTGCTGCACAATTTCTACGTACCGGCCGGCGGCGACGAGCCCGACCCGGCCGTCAACCGCAAGTTCAAGCACAAGCTCGATTTCGTTGCCGAGATGAACGCCGTTCGCGCCGAGCATGACGAGCATTCCGGCTCGATCCTGGTCGGCGACCTCAACATCGCGCCGCTCGAGCACGATGTCTGGTCGCACAAGCAGCTCCTCAACGTCGTCAGCCATACGCCGGTCGAGACGGAAAACTTCGAGGCGATGCGGCTCGCCGGCGACTGGATCGACCTGATGCGGCTCAATGTGCCTTATGAGGAGAAACTCTACACCTGGTGGAGCTATCGCGCCCAGGATTGGCAGGCCTCAAATCGCGGCCGCCGCCTCGACCATATCTGGTCGTCGCCAAACCTGGTGCCGCATTTCGCCGGCTATGAAATCCTGCGGCCGGCGCGCGGCTGGGAACGGCCCTCGGACCATGTGCCGGTGATCGGGCGTTTCAACCTGGACTAGCTTTGTCTCGCCTTAACAACTCAGCGGAACCTGAAGCTATCCGCGATGTAGTCGGGGCGGGCGTTCAGCGTGGCGAAAACGTCCTCCAGATCAGGCGCCCCCGCCAATATGCCTGACAGGACCAGCGTCGTCGCGACGCCGACGCCGTTGCCGCCGGCGATGTCGTGCTCGACGCTGTCGCCGACGCAGACCACGCTGTCGCGCTCCGGGTGGCCCGCCAGTGCCAGCGCTGCCTCGAATATCTGCGGATTGGGCTTGCCAATGCGCGCCACGCTGCCGCCGAGGCTCTCATAGAGATCGGCGAGCCGGCCGGCGCCGAAACGAGGGCCGACGGCAGTCAGCATGATCTTGTCGGGATTGGTGCAGAAGCATGGCACCCGCCGCGCCGCTGCCGGACCAAGAAGCCGGCGATAATGGTCGAGGTCGTAGCGATCGCCCTCGCTGGCGGAAATCAGCACCAGTTCTGCATCGTCGCCGTCCCTGGCCAGGACGAAGGGCAGGCCATCGACAGCCGAACGGTCATTGTCGCGGCGGATCAGCAGGCATTTTGTCTGCGGGCGCAGGGCTCCGGATGCCGCCATTTGGTGGAAGGAGCGCCACGCCACCTCGCCGGAGGAGACAAAGTGGTCCCAGCTTCCCGGTTCGAAGCCGAGCTTCAGCAGGCGGCGCTCATTGGGTTGCGCTCGCTTGCCGGAATTCGAGATCAGCACGATGGTCTTGCCGGCGCGCTTGAGTGCCGACAAGGCTTCGACAGCACCCGGATAGGCGCTCGTGCCGTCGTGCAGCACACCAAACTGGTCGAGCAGGAACACCTGATAGCGGTCGATCAGCGCGGCGATGCCATCGAGGTGTTGAATTGCCTTGGTCGTCATAAAAGCCCCGCTGCGCTTGCGCCCATCAGCGCCAGCCGCGCCGTGCCGGCAGCGGCCTCCTCCGAAAGAGCCGGTACGAGAGCGACGCCAAGCTTGCGCTGCCGGATCGCCGTCCAGGCCGGATTGGCCGCACCGCCGCCGACGCTCCTGACCGATGTCAGCCGGGGTGCGCCGAGTTCGGCAAGCCGGCGATAGCCGAGCGCCTCGATCGCCGCAATACCCTCGAACATCGCTTTCAGATAATCGGCGTCGTCGGCGGGCCGCGGCTCGAGGCGGGGCGGCAGCGCCGGATCGGCTATAGGGAAGCGTTCGCCCGGCGCCGGCAGCGGGTAATAATCGAGGCCGGTCTCGGTCGCCGGGTCGATCTTTTTGCTGAGTTCGACAATGCGGGCGACGGGGAAATGCTGGGCCAGCACCTTGCCGCCGGAGTTCGAGGCGCCGCCCGCCAGGTAGGTGTCACCCAGCCTATGGCTGTAGATGCCGAATTGCGGCGCCGAGATCGGCCGGCCGCAGAGCATCTTGATGGTCAGCGAGGACCCCAGCGCGGTGACGCCGTCGCCGACTGTCGCGGCGCCTGTCGCCAGGAACGAGGCGCAGCCATCCGTCGTGCCGGCGACAACGGCCACGTCACGCGGCAGGCCGAACATTTTCGCGGCGCTGGCGGTGAGCGTGCCCGTGACATCGCCCGGTCGCACGACGCGGGGCAGGAATTCCGTGCGCATGCCGGTCGCCGCGATCCAGTCCGGCCAGCGCCGGGCCTCGACGTCGTAGCCGGTCTTCAGGGCGTTGTTCTCGTCGCTGACATCGAAGCGGCCGGAAAACTGTCCGGCGATCCAGTCGGCCTGATGCAGCACAGTGGCGACGCCGGGCAGGTGCTGGAAAGACAGCGCCTTGGCGAGACCGGACGTCGCCCCGAGTGCAGGGCTCGTTGCCGGTGCCGCGCCGGCTATTGCAGTCAGGATAGTGTCGTCAGCGACCTTGTCGTTGTACATCAGCGGTTCGGCCAGCGGTTGCCCGGCGCCGTCGACCGGCAGCAGCGTGCCCGACGTACCGTCGACGGCGATCGAGTGCACTGCCGCGCGATCGATGCATTTGAGAAGTTCCGCCAATGTCGCGCCGACCGCCTCCCACCATATCGCGGGGTCGCGGCCGTTCAGCCCAAATCGCTCGAGGGCAATAGCGGAATGCGCGGCAATGGAAAAGTCTGGGCGCATGGCGACGGCGCGCGCGCCGGATGTGCCGATGTCGATGCCGATGGCAAGCGGGCCAGTCGATAGCGGGCTTGACGAATGCGGCATGTCAGCTGCCTCCGGCATTGAGTTTCTGGCGATATTTTTCGGCGTCCCAGTTGATCAGCTCGTCATTCTCCGCCGCTGTCAGATAATTCAGCTTCGCCGCGACATCGACCCGCGCCGTGACGTCGGAAAGGCAGCGCTGCATGGCGTCGGCACCGGCACCGGCGTCGCCGCGTATCAGCACGCCGAGGCCGGGAAACAGGATCGCCACGGGTGCGGCGCCGCAGCGCTCGATGACGCGCTTCACATCCTCGCCCGGTCTCGCCACGACCGAGCCTTCGCCGAGAAAGATGACGTGGTCGGGGTAGAGGCTGCCACCCGAAGCCATACGGCAGCTTTCGGGGTCGATCGCCACCGCATGCGCCTCGACATCGGCCGGCAGTCTGTAGCCGCTGCCGCCGGCGAGCGCCGTCAGCGCCGCGATGTCCGGTTCCGCCACCTGGCGCGGCGGCCGCGCCAGCAGCCGTATCACCTGGCGCAGCAGCATGCCCGCCTTCGCGACGGTCTCGGCTGCAACGACCAGGCCGTGATTGCCGAGGATCAGGACATCCACGCCTGGCCGCAGGCGCTCGGCGATGCCCTGGGCGAGCGGCAGTCCCGGCCGGCGATAGGGAACATACGCCCATTGGCGGCCGTCGAGCCGCCTGGCGGCCTCGGCCTCGCAGTCGGCCTGCACGGCCAGCGAAATGGTCTCGACGCAGTGGACATGCAGGACGATGCGCTGCGGCATCAGCGCATGCACGGTGGTCTCGATCGACGGGCGCAAGCCGCGTGGATTGAGGGCGCCGATGGCGAAGGCCTGCGGCTGTTCGGCGGCCGGGTCGCGCCGTTCGATGGCGTCGAGCAATGGCGGGATGCTGACCGGCACCATGATGTCCGCGGTGAGCGCGTCCTTCAGCCAGGTGCCGGAGGCCTTGATCCAGAGCGTGTCGCCGGCTTTCAGCGAGGTGTTGCCGCCGGCGGCCTGGGTCAGATGCGGGTCGCTGCCGATCTCGGCCGAAAGCGACCGCAGCGCTGCCAGTTCCTGCGCATCCGCACTGATCGTCATCGAAATTCCTCCACAAACCGGCCGCGTGGGCCACGGCTTTGGACGTCCCGTTGCCGGGACGAAGACCGACCCTGGTATCGCAGACGCGAGTAAGTTACGTCAACAGTGATGTTATCGCGTCAATCAGGCTTGCAATCCGAGGCGCGTTGAGTAAGTTGCACCAATTGCCGTGCAAAATGGCAATGCGGTGCAAAATGCTTGGGAGGCAAGCGCATTGGGAGGTAAGGGTTGAGCGACTCCGGCCGCCAGCGCCAGATCGTCGAGCTTTTGCGGGACCGGCCTTTCGCATCGGTGCGCGAGCTGCAGGAGCGGCTTGGCGTGTCGGCGGCGACAGTGCGGCGCGACATCGACAAGATCGATGAGGCCGGCGAAGCGCGCAAGGTCTATGGCGGCATCTCGGCGCTTGATGGCGCTTCGCAAGCCGGCGTCGCCTATGCCAGGCCCTATGACGAGAACCGCGACCTCGCCGTCGAGGCCAAGCGGCAGATCGCCGCTCTCGCCGCCACCATGGTGCGCGACGGCGACGCGGTCATCGTGCATGGTGGTTCGACCTGCTTCCATCTCGGCGTCAAGCTCGCCGACCGCAACATCCGGCTCTACACCAACTCGATGCCGCTCGCGGCCTATCTCAGCGACCACGGCCATTGCAGCCTCACCGTCGCCGGCGGCGAACTGCACCGCGAGCCGGGCATCATCCATTCGCTGACCCAGACGGTGCCGTTCTACGCCTCGAAGTTCTTTCTCGGCGCGCAAGGCATCGGCCAGGAAGGCCTTCTGGAATCGCACCCGCTGCTGGTCCGCTCGATCGTCGAGCTCAGCCTCTGCGCCGACCAGATCGTCGTGCTGGCCGACAGCCGCAAACTGTCGATCCACGCGCGCAACGTGGCACTGCCGCTGTCGCGGATCGGCACGCTGGTCACCGATGACGGCCTGTCCGACGCCGACGCGCGCATGCTCGAAGATGCCGGCGTCGCGGTGCGGATCGCCGCTTCCTCGGGAGGCGCCCAATGAACATCGCCGTCCTCGATTTCGGCAAGACCAATTCGAAGCTGTTCGTCTTCGGCCAGGACGGACAGATCCTCGACGAGCGCCGTACTCAGCCGAGCTGGATCCGCAAAGACGGTTTCAGCGTGCTCGACGAGCCAGCGCTTCACGACTGGGCGGCTCGCGCCATCGATGAGGCGGTTGATGCACATGGCGTGGAAGGGTTGATGGTATCCGGCCATGGCTGCACCTTCGCGCTGGTCGACGAAGCCGCGCTGACGCATCCGATCCTCGATTACGAGCAGGAACCGCCAGCTGAAATCGCCGCGCAGATCGACCGCCGCATTCCGGATTTTGCCGAGACCTTTTCGCCCCGCCTGCCGCTTGGCTTCAACTACGGCCGCCACATGTTGTGGCTGAAGCAGGTGGGGCCCGGTGCCTTCGCCGCAGCGAAATCGATCCTCGGCTACCCCCAATATTGGAGCTGGCGGTTTGGCGGCCGGCCGGTATCGGAAGTGTCGTATCTCGGCTGCCACTCGCATCTGTGGGCGCCGCGCAAACGCGATTTCAGCTCGCTGGTCGATGCCGAGGGCTGGCGCGGCCAGATGCCCGCCTTCGAGCGTGCCGGCGCGGTGATCGGCGAGCAGCGCTTCGGCCAGGCCGAGAAGCCGGTCGCCATCCATAATGGCGTCCACGACAGCAATGCCGCGCTCCATGCCTACCGCCGGCAGCAGCTTGGGCCGGTGACCGTGGTCTCGACCGGCACCTGGGTGGTCGTGCTCAATCCGGACTGCCCGCTCGACGCACTCGATGGCGAGCGCGACATGCTGGTCAATGTCGATGTCGATGGCGGCCCGGTGCCGACCATCCGCTTCATGGGCGGCCGCGAATTCGCGACGATCAGCGCCGGCTGGCAGGGCGCAATTGCGCCGTCATCGATACAACGGGTGATCGACGCCGGCATCATGGCGCTGCCGAGCTTCGCGCCCGGGGGCCCAATGCCGCACCGACGCGGCGAACTGGTCGGGCGTACGCCCAATGCCGAGGAACGCGCGGCGATGGCGCTGCTCTATGTCGCGCTGATGGTCGATCTGTGCCTCGAGCTGATCCATTCGGACAATACGGTGATCGTCGACGGCGGCCTGAACAATGGCGGGCTGCTTGCAGCGTTGCTGGCGCAGTTGCGGCCCGGGCAGGCCTTCCTGCAGGGCGCAACGCTGGAGGGCAGCGCCACCGGTGCTGCCGCACTTGCCTTTGAAAGTGTCGGACGCGAATTTGCCACCGAGGCGCCGGAGGCGGTGCATGCGGCAAGCTTCAGCGGCCTTGCGGGTTACCGCAGCGACTGGCGCGGCCTTGCCGCCGACCGGGCTGTGGCCAGCGCAGCTGCAGGAGCTGCCCGATGAGCGCCGCCGCCCGGAGCGAGACGGCCCGCCAGCCGGTGCTGGAAATGCGCCACATCTCGAAAACGTTCGGTGCGATCCGCGCCTTGCACGATGTCTCGCTGACCGTTCATGCCGGCGAACTGCACGCGCTGATGGGCGAGAACGGTGCCGGCAAGTCGACGCTGATGAAGGTGCTGTCCGGCGCCTACCGGCCGGATCCCGGCGGCGAAATCCTGATCGACGGCGTGCCGGCCGCCACCGGTGATCCGATCAAGGCACGCGCCGCCGGCATTGCGGTCATCTATCAGGAGCTGTCGCTGGCGCCCAATCTGTCGGTGGCGCAGAACATCTTCCTCGGCAACGAGCCGCGACGGTTCGGCGTCGTCGATCGCGAGCAGTGCAATCGGCGCGCCAGCGAGATCATCGCGCGGCTCGGCGTGACCTTCTCGGCGCGCACTCCGGTCGCCAGCCTGTCGCTGGGCGAACGCCAGCTGGTGGAAATCGCCCGCGCGCTGTCGACCAATGCGCGCATCATCGTCATGGACGAGCCGACCACGTCACTGACCTCGCGCGAGACCGACCGGCTGTTCGAGGTGATCGCGACGCTGAAGTCGCAAGGCATCGCCATCATCTACATCAGCCACCGCATGGAAGAGGTCTACCAGCTCGCCGACCGCGTCAGCGTGCTGCGCGACAGCGGCTATGTCGGCACGCTCGACCGCGCCGACCTGAACGCCTCGCGCCTGGTATCGATGATGGTCGGGCGCGATCTGTCGACGTTCTACAAGAAGGATCACCGACCGCCGGACAGCAAGCGCGCCGTCGCGCTGTCGGTGCGCGGCATGTCGGACGGCAATCTCATAAAGAATTGTTCGTTCGACCTCCACAAGGGCGAGGTGCTGGCACTGGCCGGCCTGGTCGGTTCGGGCCGCACCGAACTGGCACGGCTGATCTTCGGCGCCGACAGGCACATATCGGGCACGCTGGAGCTCGGCGGCAAACCGATATCCATAGGTTCGCCAAGCGAGGCGCTCGATGCCGGCATCGCCTACCTGACCGAGGACCGCAAGCAACTTGGCCTGTTTCTCGACATGTCGATCTCCGACAACATCAGCATGGGCGTGCTGGCAAGGGACGCGAAGGCCGGCGGCCTGCGCGACTTCAATGCTGCCGAAAAGCGCGCCGCCAAGGCGGTGTCGGATCTCTCCATCCGCACCGGCTCGGTGCAGGCCAATGCCGGCTCGCTGTCGGGTGGCAACCAGCAGAAGGTGCTGCTCGCCCGCCTGCTGGAAACCGAGCCGCAGGTCGTCATCCTCGACGAGCCGACCCGCGGCGTCGATGTCGGGGCGAAGTCGGAAATCTATCGGCTGATCGACAATCTGGCCAAGAAAGGCATCGCCATCCTGATGATCTCCAGCGAACTGCCGGAGGTGATCGGCATCGCCGACCGCGTGCTGGTGATGCGCGACGGCACCATTGCCGGCGAGGTGACGGCGTCGGAGGGCGAGCCGCTGCAGCAGGAAGCGATCATGGAACTTGCAACGGGAGCGGCTCAGCGATGACCGACACGATGAAAGCGGACGACCGGGCGGTCGGCAGGAGCACGAGGTGGCGTACCGCCATCGCTGCCCTCGGCATGCTGCCGATCCTGATCCTGCTGGCGGTCGGCTTCCAGTTCATCAATCCGCGCTTTTTCACCCAGACCAATCTGCTGATCGTCATGCAGCAATCGTCGATCAACATCGTGCTGGCGGCCGGCATGACTTTCGTCATCCTGACCGGCGGCATCGACCTGTCCGTCGGCTCGATCCTTGCCGCCTCGGCGATGGTGGCGGTGATGGTGTCGCTGGTGCCCGATTGGGGACTGCTGGGCGTGCCGGCGGCCATTCTCGTCGGCCTCGGCTTCGGCGTCATCAACGGGCTGCTGATCGCCTATATCAGACTGCCGCCGTTCATCGTCACGCTGGGGTCGCTGACCGCCGTGCGCGGCGTCGCCCGCCTGCTTGGCCAGGACACCACGGTGTTCAACGCGGACCTGCCGTTCGACTTCATCGGCAACGGTTCGCTGTTCGGCATTCCGTGGCTGGTCATCATCGCGCTGGCGGTCGTGGTGCTGTCCTGGCTGGTGCTCAAGCGCACCGTGCTCGGCACCTGGATCTACGCGGTCGGCGGCAACGCCGAGGCCGCCAGGCTGACCGGCATCAAGGTGCCGCTGGTGCTGCTTTTCGTCTACGGCGTTTCCGGCCTTCTGGCCGGCCTTGGCGGCGCCATGTCGGCGGCCCGGCTTTATGCCGCCAACGGCCTGCAGCTTGGGCAATCCTACGAACTCGACGCCATTGCCGCGGTCATCCTCGGCGGCACCAGCTTCGTCGGCGGCGTCGGCTCGATCTGGGGCACGCTGATCGGCGGCCTGATCATCGCCGTGCTCTCCAACGGGCTCATCCTCGCCGGTGTTTCGGACATCTGGCAGTACATTATCAAGGGATTGGTCATCATCGTGGCGGTCGCCCTCGACCGTTACCGGCTCCAGGCAGGAGCAAGAACGTGATGGCCCTTAGTCGCCGGCATCCAACGAGCCGGTTTCATGTGTAACGCACCGTGAGAGGCGCGGGGCATCAGGAGGAAAATAAAACAATGAAGACCATCGCTAAATTGCTCTGCGGCGTCGCTCTTGCGGCCGCCGTCATCGCGCCGGCATCGGCCAAGGATCTGAACAAGGTCGGCATCTCGGTCGGCCTGCTCGGCAACCCGTTCTTCGTCGCCACCATCAAGGGCATCGAAGACGCGGCCAAGAAGATCAACCCGAATGTGCAGGTGACGTCGGTATCGGCCGACTACGACCTCAACAAGCAGGTTTCGCAGGTCGATTCCTTCATCGCCGCCGGCGTCGATGTCATCATGCTCAACGCCGTCGATGCCAAGGCGATCGCGCCGGCAGTCAAGAAGGCGCAGGCGGCCGGCATCGTCGTTGCCGCTTTCGACGTTTCGGCGCCCGGCGCCGACGTCACCGTGATGACCAACAACGTCAAGGCCGGCGAAGAGGCGTGCCAGTATCTGGTCGATCATACCGGCGGCAAGGGCGACTACGTCATCCTCAACGGCCCGTCGTCATCGTCCATCCTGGAGCGGGTCAAGGGCTGCAAGGACGTCTTGGCAAAACACCCCGACATCAAGATCCTTTCCGACGACCAGAACGCCGAAGGCTCGCGCGATGGCGGCCTGAAAGTCTTCCAGTCGCTGCTGACCCGCTTCGACAAGATCGACGCAGTCTTCGCCATCAACGACCCGACGGCGATCGGCGCCCAGCTTGCGGCCAAGCAGCTCAACCGTTCCGAGTTCGTCTTCACCGCGGTCGACGGTGCGCCCGATATCGAGAAGGAACTCGCCTCCGGCACGTCGATGATCAAGGCCTCGGCCTCACAGGATCCCTATGTGATGGCCGGCCAGTCGCTGACGATGGCGGCTGACCTGCTTGCCGGCAAGAAGCCGGCCGAGCCGACGGTGCTGCTCGACCCGAAGCTGATCACGGCCGACAATTTGAAGGATTACAAGGGCTGGACCGCAGCTCGCTAAGCCTCCCAAGCCTGGTGGGGGGGGGGGGGGGGGGGGCCGCCGGGGTTTTTTGGTAGGGGGTGGGCGCGGGGGGGGGGGGGGGGGGGGGGGGGGGTTTATGGGTGGAAAAATATGGGGGGGAGGGGTGACAAAAAAGTAGTTGTGG
>NZ_JBVVQI010000013.1:34157-193982 GCF_055811495.1 Mesorhizobium sp. WSM4830
TGCACCACCCGAAGCTTACCCCGGCCTAAATTTTTAATTATTACATGGGCTGGACCGCAGCTCGATACCCCACCCACGCGTGGTGCGGCGGTTATGACCGGCCGCACCTTTTTTCTGAGCAACGGATTGCCAACCGCTTTTGGGCTTGGGGTTCGCTGGAATAACTGGAGACAATCATGTCGCGCATCGGAATCCACTCATTCGTCTGGTCGGCGAGCTCGGCGCAGGGCGACCTCGAGCGGACGCTGGCCAACACCAGGGAGGCCGGCTTCGACCTGATCGAATTCTCCTATCTAGACCCCGCCAATGTCGACATTGACGGCTTGGCCAAGCGGATCGCCGATCTCGGCCTCGGCGTTGCGATCAGCATTGGACTGCCGGCCGACGGCGATATTTCGAGCGCCGACAAAACGATTGCCGCGCACGGCGTCGAAATCCTGAAACGTACGATCGCGCTGACCCGCGATCTCGGCGGCCAGAAGGTTGCCGGCATCCTCAGCACCAGCCACGGCTTGCAGAGTGAGGTGCCGACGCGCGACCAGTGGGACCGCAGCGCCGGCACGCTGGCCGAGGTGGCGGAGACGGCAAAATCAGCCGGCGTCACCCTCAACCTCGAAATCGTCAACCGCTTCGAAAGCAATCTGCTCAATACCGCCGCGCAAGGCATGGCCTTCATCGCGGACAGCGGCTCCGACAACATTTTCCTGCATCTCGACAGCTTCCACATGAACATCGAGGAGGCCGATGTCGGCTTGGCCATCCGCAACGCCGCAAGGAAAATCGGCTATGTCCACATCGGCGAGAGCCATCGCGGTTTCCTCGGAACCGGCAATATCGATTTCGCCGCGATATTCGATGCGCTGACCGCCATCGGCTACAGCGACGACCTCAGCTTCGAATCCTTCTCGTCGGAAATCGTCGACGAGAACCTGTCGCGGAAAACCGCGATCTGGCGCAATCTGTGGACCGACAATATGGAGCTGGCCAAACATGCGCGCCGCTTCATTGCGTTGGGACTGGAGACGGCACGGCGCAAGGCCGAGCTTGTTTCCGCAACGCACCGGCCTTGAGCCCTCGCGGTTCCGAAAATCGATCCGGATAGGCCAGAGGCGCTACATTAGACCGATTCCTCGTTTCACGGAAACGCAGAACCGGTCTATCTCTCTGTTTTGGCGCAATTCCGGACGGAAAACCGTTTCACACTTTTCCTGGAATTGCTCTAGCCGGCAAAACGCGGCCCCAGTTCCTCGATCCGGCGGATCATCGCCTGGAAATCCTCCGAGATGCGCTGGTGCAAGTGAACCGCCAGCTCCGGGTATTCCTCGAGGATGCGGCGGAACATCTTGCGGCTGAGCCGCAGCACTTCCGAATCGATTTCGGCCGAGGCGCTGGTCAGCCGGTTGGTGTCGGCGATCAGCGCCAGTTCGCTGAGCATGGTGCCGGGGCCGGCGGTGCCGATCGGGATGCGCTCGCCATCGTGCTCGCGGTAGAGGACGATGCGGCCGCTGATCACGATATAGGCGCAATCAGCCTCGTCGTCCTCGCGGTAAAGCTTGTGGCCGGCTTGCAGCATGGTGGTTTCGGCGCCGAAGGCGAGCAGACGCAGCTGTTCCTGCGTAAAGCCCTCGAAGAGCCTCACGGTGGACAGGATGCGGATGTCGTCATCCAGCGCCATCTAGCTATGTCCCCGAACCGTCAGTCCGACTCCTCCCCTACGAGGCCGATCCAAAACCACCTCCAGCCTGAGGACCGTACCCGAAAAGCGCCCCGCCCGGATCGCTTATTTGAATAATGAAATGTTTAAGGAACCAGCTTGTAGCCGCCGCTTTCTGTCACGAGAATTTCCGCGTTGGAGGGATCGCGCTCGATCTTCTGGCGCAGCCGGTAGACATGAGTTTCCAGGGTATGCGTGGTGACGCCGGAATTGTAGCCCCAGACTTCCTCCAGCAGCACGTCGCGGGTCACCACCTTCTGGTCGGCGCGGTAGAGATATTTGATGATCGAGGCTTCCTTTTCGGTCAGCCGCACCTTGGCGCCGCGCGGGTCGATCAGAAGCTTCTGGCTGGGCTTGAACGTGTAGGGGCCGACCGAGAAAGTGGCGTCCTCGCTCTGTTCGTGCTGGCGTAGCTGGGCGCGGATGCGGGCCAGCAGCACGGCAAAGCGGAACGGCTTCGTCACGTAGTCGTTGGCGCCGGCCTCGAGGCCAAGGATTGTGTCGGAATCGGTATCATGGCCGGTCAGCATGATGATCGGCGCCTTGTAGCCGCCCTTGCGCAATATCTTTACCGCCTCGCGGCCATCCATGTCGGGCAGGCCGACATCCATGATGAGCAGGTCGATGAGCCCGCCGCGCGCCGTGGCGATGCCTTTGGCGGCGGTCGCTTCCTGCAGGACGTCGAATTCCTCATAAAGCGACAATTGCTCGACAAGGGTGCCGCGCAGGTCGTCATCGTCATCGACGATCAGAATGGTGCGTGAAGTCATGGATCAATCCGTTGTTTTGAAAAGAGATTTCAGTTGACCGCTGCCTGTTTATGCGGAAGCTGACCGGCACAACAGCCGTTCACAGTGATTTGTTCCGTGGCTCGATCATACAAGAAAAAACAAGATCGCAATGCAGTCGGCGCAATTTTGCCGAAAGGGCTCACCGTACTCACCGTGCGGGCGCGGCCTGGCCAGCCCAGCCAGGGCTTTCTGCAGGCCGGCAAACTCGTGTTTCCATGTGCACTGGGGCATGGCGGCATCTCGGCCGGCAAGCGCGAGGGCGACGGCGCCACGCCGCTCGCCTCGATGCGGATATTGTCGGGATATTTTCGCGGCGACCGTTTTGCCGGCGGCCGCCGGACGCGGCTGGCGATGACGCCGATCGGCCGCGACCTCGGCTGGTGCGAGGTGCCTGGGGACCGCAATTACAACCGCCCGGTCAAAATCCCCTATGGCGCCAGCCATGAGCGGATGCTGCGCACCGACGATCTCTATGACGCCTGCCTGGTGCTGGACTGGAACATTGTGCCGCGCCGGCGCGGCCGCGGCAGCGCCATCTTCTTCCACCTGGCGCGCCCCGGCTTCACGCCGACGCAGGGCTGCGTCGCGGTAACAGCCCGCACCATGGCACGGCTGCTGCCGCTGTTGTCGGAGCGGACGGTGGTGAGGGTGGTAAGGTGAGGGAGTAGGGGAGTAGGGGAATAGGGCAGTAAGGGTAGAGACAGGGGCGGGCGCGCCGCTTAGCTTTTCCTACTGCCCTACTGCCCTACTCCTCTGCCACCCTATGTCGAGAAGGCCGAGCCGGCCGAGTTCGCGGTCCATGGCGCGTGCGATGTCCTTGCGTTCGCCGCCAATGTCGCGCAGCTGGCGATCGGAGAGGTTCTCGACATTCTCGTAGGGAAGACTGATCGCGATTCTCGCGTGGCGAAGCCAGTCAAGCACGGCGCGCAGCCAGGCCGGGCGGAGGGTTACAGGGCGCAAGGTGACGTCAGACATGGTGCAATCCGCTTCTCCGGACATCAAATCCGGTTTGATGTTTCTTCGATGTTCGGATCATGGCGGATTGAAATTCAAACGGGAAACGAGTAGTTTTTTCTGCATCTTCAAGTTTTGTTTGAGGATTGGAATGCTCGACCGAACCCTCCTCGTCTGGCAGTGATGGCGCGCCTGCTGCCTGGAACCCGTGCGCTGCGGACGCTGGAGGCGGCGGCCCGGCACCTCAATTTCACCCGCGCCGCCGACGAGCTCGGCCTGACGCCGGCAGCGGTCAGCCACCAGATCAAGGAAATCGAGGATCAGCTCGGCATCGTGCTGTTCACACGCACAAGCCGTACAATCCGGCTGACCGAGGCGGGCACGGTGCTGTTCGAGGCCTCGACCGATGCGCTCGACCTGCTTGGCAGGGCCGTCTCACGGGCGCAGAAGACGGCGCGCGGATCGGCGCTGCTGAAGGTCACCCTCGATGCGCAATTCGCGACGAAGTGGCTGATGCGGCGCGTCGACGATTTTCGCAAGCAGCATCCGGCGATCGAGCTGCGTTTCGACATCAGCTACGAGGTGCGCGACTTCGATCGCGACGACGTCGATCTCGGCATCCGTTTCGGCACCGGCAAGTATCCGGGGCTTCGCTCGCACCGGCTGTTCGAAAACGTCATCATTCCCGTCTGCAGTCCGGTCTTGCTGCGGTCAGGGCCGCCGCTCAAGGAACCGCGCGACCTATTCCATCATACGCTGGCCCATATCGAGTGGTCGCGCCAAGGCGTCACCTGGCCGAATTGGAGCATATGGATGGCGGCGGCGGGCGTCGACGATTTCGACGACAGCCGGACCATCGTGTTCGGCAATTCGACGGATGCCGTCCAGACGGCGCTCGACGGCAACGCGGTCGCGCTCGCCGATTTCGCCATGGTGGCAAACGACCTGTCCGAAGGTCGGCTGATCCGGCCCTTCGAACTCGGCATCAAGGTCGCGCCCGAATTCGCCTATTTCCTGGTCTATCCCGAAAGTGCGGCGAATGATCCGCGCATTGCCGCCTTTCGCGATTGGCTTCTCGAGGAAATCGCCAAGACCCCGAGCTGACGGTCAGGCCGCCGCCGCGCCGAACCAGCCGATCACCGCGCCGATGAGAAGCAGCACGCCAAGCCAGTGACCGACATCGATGAGCGTCAGATCCCAGCCGAAGCCTTCGTAACGATGGTTGACCGAAAGCGTCGTGGCGACGAACCCCAGCCAGAGAACGAAGCCGAAGATAACCCCGGCAAGCAGGCTCGGTTCGCCGCCGGTCACCGCGCCGATGATCAGCGACATGACCAGTGCCATGACGAGCTCCGCGACGAAGGAGACGACGAAGGGTAGCATCGATTTGCTCATCGTCGCCGGATCAAGCTTGGCGGCTTTCAGCCACGGCTTGCTCAAGCCCATATACCAGGCCGCGCCGAACAGCCACGCGACGACGGCGGCGACGATTACCGCCAGCCAATTGATTGCTGAAAAATCCATGGTTCCCTCCGGTCGATTGCGTGATGGAACGCCTGTTCGGCGATGCCGTCAAGCAAGACGCCAGACGGTCGTGCGCTTGACCTCGGCGTCCTCCAGCGCCCGCGTCACCGCCACTTCGTAGACGGCAAGCGGCTCCAGCCCCGCCTTCGGCAGATAGGAACGGCCGGGATCGCCGACGAGAATGTCGGCGCCGCGCGCCTTCAGCGCGACGAACCACGGCATCAGCCTGTCGGCGAAAGTCTTGTCGTAGAAGACGTCGCCGGCCAGCACCACGTCCCAGCCGGCATCGATGCCGATGCAGTCGCCGATGAGGAATTTTATCTCGGCCCCGTTGGCCTCAGCATTGAGGCGGATCGCGGTCGCGCAGAACGGGTCGATATCGGCGGCGATCACCTCGGCGGCGCCGGCCTTCACCGCGGCAATGGCGACAAGGCCGGAGCCGGAGGCGAAGTCGAGCACGCGCCTGCCGCGCACCGCCGCCGGATTGTCGAGGATGTAGCGGGCAAGGCCTTGGCCGCCGGCCCAGGCAAAAGCCCAGAAGGGCGGCGGCAGGCCGATTTCAGTCAGCTCGTCCTCGGTCCGCTGCCACAGGTCGTGCGCCTCATCGGCCAGGTGCAGGCGGATCTCCGGCACATGCGGCGGCGCCATCAACTCCGTGTTGTCGAGGATGAATTTCCTGGCGCTGTCCGGCGTCAGCGCCGTCATGGCGCCGGCGTCAGGCCGCCCATGCGGCAAACCTCCTGCCATTCGGCCGGCGTCACCGGCTGCACGGACAGCCGCCCGAGCCGCACCAGCGCCATGTCGGCCAGCTTTGGATTGGCCTTGGCCTGCTCCAGCGTCACCGGCTTCGGCATGTCCTTGAAGGCGCGGATATCGACGCACTCCCAGCGGGGGTCGTCGGTGGTGCTGTCCTGATGGGCCAGAGCGCAGACTTCGGCGATGCCGACAATGTCGAGCCCATCATTGGAATGGTAGAAAAAGCCGAGATCGCCGATCTGCATCGCCTTCATGTTGTTGCGCGCCGCATAATTGCGCACGCCGTCCCATTGCGTGCCGGCCTTGCCCTTGGCCTTCAGCATTTCGAAGGAGAAGACCGAGGGTTCGGATTTGAACAGCCAGTAGTTCATCTCAGTTGTCCCGTTGCCGTTGTCGGTTTGTCACTATCCAGCGTTGGCGCTGCCCCTCACCCTTACCCTCTCCCCGTAAGGACGGGGAGAGGGGTCGCCAGCGCTGGAGCTTCTCCCTTCTCCCGTTCTTCACGGGGAGAAGGTGCCGGCAGGCGGATGAGGGGCAGCGCGAACGAACGATCATTCACTCACAGGCTTGTTGAAGCTCCAGTTCCACTGCCGGATTTCGACGCTTTCGAACAGCCCTGCCTTGGTATAGGGATCGGCCGCCGACAGGGCTTTTGCCGCAGCCAGATCGGGCGCCTCGACAACGACGAGGCTGCCGTTCGGCTTGCCGTCGGCGTCGAGGAACGGGCCGGCGAAAGCCAGTTTCTTGTCGCCGTTCAGCCCTTCCAGAAAGGCAATGTGCTCGGGCCGCGTATCGAGCCGCCGCTGCAGGCTTCCTGGTTTGTCCTTGCAAAGCAACGCAAACAGCATCTTTCCATCTCCGCAATCGTTCGGGATTACATGTCGGTTTCGGTCTTGAGCGGCCGTGTCATCAACGCCGACACAGCCTGGTCTATGGTTATGGTGCCGTCCAGTATGGCGGCGACGGCGGCGATGATCGGCGCGTCGATCCGGCGCTCGCCGGCGATGCGGACGGCGATCGCCGCCGTCGGCACGCCTTCGGCCAGAGGCAAGCCGGCAAGCGGCTTGCCTTGCCCGAGCGCCAGCCCATAAGCGAAATTGCGCGACTGCGCGGACGAGCAAGTGAGCAGCAGGTCGCCGAAGCCGGAAAGCCCCATCAGCGTCTCCGGCCTGGCACCAAAGGCGGCGCCGATGCGACGCAATTCGACGAAGCCGCGCGTCACCATTGCCGCCTGGGCGCTGGCGCCGAGCCCGGCGCCGGTGACTGCACCCGCGGCGATGGCGAAGACGTTCTTCAGCGCGCCGCCGATCTCGACGCCGATCAGGTCGTCGCTCGAATAACAACGCAGATTTTCCGCCGAAAAGCGGGCGGCAAGGTCGGTGGCCAGAGCCTCGTCGCGGGCGGCGACCACCACAGCCGTCGGCAGGCCCTTGGCGACGTCGGTGGCAAAGCTTGGGCCGGACAAAGCGGCGACCGGATTTGCCGGCAGGATCTCCTCGGCAATGGACGACAACAGCGCGCCGGTGTCACGCTCGATGCCCTTGGCGCAGAGGACCAGCGGGACGCCTTTCGGCATATGACTGGACGCGGCCGTCAGCATGGCGCGTAACGATTGCGCCGGCGCCACCGCCAGAACGCAGTCGGCGCCGTCGAGCGCGGCCTCGATGTCGCTCGTCGCCACGATGCCGGCCTGGAGCGCGATGCCCGGCAGATAGCGCGGATTTTCGCCCCGGTCGATCGCCGCGACGGTCTCCGGGTCGCGCGCATAGAGGCGGACGAAATGACCGGCGCGCAGCATGGCGAGCGCCAGCGCCGTGCCCCAGGCGCCGCCGCCGAGCACGGCGACGCGCCAACCGCTTGGCGCCTTGTGTTCGCTGCCGGTCATGCCTTGGCCCCACGCCGGCCCGAGCCGACCATCGGGGCCGAGACGCTGTCCAGCGGCCAGCGCGAGCGCGGCACGAAATCGGCGGCGTTTTCGCCTGATATGCCGGCGCGCAGGCGCTCGATGCCGGCCCAGGCGATCATCGCCGCATTGTCGGTGCAGAGGTTAAGCGGTGGCGCGACGAAGCTGAATCCGGCCTGCTCGCACAGGCCCTGCAATGTCGCCTTGATCGTCCGGTTGGCGGCGACGCCGCCGGCGACAACCAGCGCAGGCCCGGCCTTGTCCGGGAATTGCTGACGGAACCTGGTCAGCGCTCGCGCAACACGGTCGCCCAGCGCATCCGCCACCGCCGCCTGGAACGAGGCGCAGATATCGGCGACATCCTGGTCGCTCAGCGGGGCAATCGCCGTTGCCGCCTGGCGTACCGCGGTCTTGAGGCCGGAGAAGGAAAAATCAGGCTGCGCCGAGCCCTTCATCGGGCGCGGAAAGGCAAAACGCGCCGCATCGCCATTTGCCGCCGCCTGCTCGACATTCGGTCCGCCCGGATAGGGCAGGCCGAGCATCTTGGCAGTCTTGTCGAAGGCCTCGCCAAGCGCGTCGTCGATGGTCGTCGCCCAGCGCTGGTAGTCGCCGACGCCGCGCACGGCGACGATCTGGGTATGGCCGCCGGAGACCAGCAGCAAGAGGTAGGGAAAGTCGAGCCCGTCGGTCAACCTGGCCGTCAGCGCGTGGCCTTCGAGATGGTTAATGGCGATCAGCGGTTTTTTTGCCGCCGCGGCGATTGCTTTGGCCGTCATCAGGCCGACGATCAGGCCGCCGACAAGGCCGGGACCGGCGGTAGCGGCAATCGCATCGATATCGGCGAGGTCGACGCCGGAATCGGCCAGCGCTGCCTCGATGATGCCGTCGAGCGCCTCGACATGGGCGCGCGCGGCGATCTCCGGCACGACGCCGCCGAAAACGGCATGCTCTTCGATCTGGCTGAGCACGACGTTAGACAGGATTTGCGGCGTGCTGCGACCGTCCAGCGCCACCACGCTGGCGGCGGTCTCGTCGCAACTCGTCTCGATGCCCAGAACGCGGATCAATTCGTCGCTGTCCTCGATGATTGTGCAACCGGCCTTTCCCCGATAGGAGAAAGCCGGAAAACGGCCTCGATCTGCCGGGGGTTATCACGGACGGCGCGTCATGCAAACAACCTTGAAAATCGGAACACGCGGCAGCCCGCTGGCGCTGGCGCAGGCGCATGAAACGCAGGCGCGGCTGATGGGCGCGCATGGCATGCCGGCCGAAGCATTCGAGGTGGTCGTCATTTCGACCAGCGGCGACCGCATCCAGGACCGGCCGCTGTCGGAAGCCGGCGGCAAGGGCCTGTTCACCAAGGAGATCGAGGAGGCGCTGCTGGCGCGCCGCATCGACATCGCCGTGCATTCGTCGAAGGACATGCCGACGCTGTTGCCCGAAGGGCTGGAACTGTCCGCCTTCCTGCCGCGCGAGGACGCGCGCGATGCCTTCATCGGCAAGGCGGCGCGAACGATTGCCAGCCTGCCGCAAGGCGCCAGGGTCGGCTCGTCGTCGCTGCGGCGCCAGGCGCTGATCCGGCGGATGCGGCCGGACATCGACGTGGTGATGTTCCGCGGCAACGTGCAGACGCGGCTGCGCAAGCTCGACGAGGGCATCGCCGACGGCACCATCCTCGCCTATGCCGGACTGAAGCGGCTCGGGCTCGAAGATGTCGTCACCGACCTGATGCCGCTCGACGTCTTTCCGCCGGCGCCGGGGCAAGGCGCGATCTGCATCGAAAGCCGCATCGGCGACCGCGACGTGGAAGAGATGCTGACTGCGATCCACGACGGGCCGACCGGCCAGGCGCTGGCCTGCGAGCGCGCCTTCCTGGCGGCACTCGACGGCTCCTGCCGCACGCCGATCGCCGGCCATGCGACGATATCGGGCGGAACGGTTTCCTTTGCCGGGCTGATCATCTCGCCCGATGGTACGCAGTCGCATGAAGTCAGGCTGGAAGGGCCGGCGCAGGAGGCGGCGCGCATCGGCGCGGAAGCCGCCGCGACCGTTCGGGCCAAGGCCGGCGAAACATTCTTCGACGGCTGGACCTGACATGCCCCGCGTCCTGGTGACGAGACCCGAACCGGGCGCCTCGCGCACGGCGCGCCGGCTCGCGGATGCCGGCTTTCAGGCGATCCTGCTGCCGCTGACCGAAACAGTGGCGCTGCCGGTCGATGCCGGCGCGCTCGCCGACGCCGCGGCGGCGGTAGCGGTCACCAGCGCCAATGCGGTTCGCCATGCGCCGAAGGAGGTCATCGCGGCGCTCGCCGGCTTGCCCTGCCACGCCGTCGGCACGAAGACGGCGGAAGCCGCCCGCGCGGCCGGGTTTCTGTCGGTCAGCGAAGGCCCGGGGAATGCCGAGGGGCTGGCCGATGCGCTTGCCGGCGGCTACGCGGGGCAGACGATCGTCTATCTCTGCGGGCGGGTGCGGTTTCCGGGTTTCGAAGAGCGGCTGCAGGCGGCGGGCGTTCAGGTCCGCGCCGTCGAGACCTACGACACCGTTGTGCTGGATTACTCCGACGAGGCCGTTCTTGCGCGCCTGTCCGCCCGGCCGGTCGAGGCGGTGCTGCTCTATTCGGCCAAGGCGGCCACCGCTATGCAGGCCCTGGCTAGCCGGCCGGCGCTGCGTGGCCTTTTTCAGGACACGCGCTTTTTCGCCTTGTCGGGGCGCATTGCCGGGGCCTTGGGCGATGTCGCCGGGATCCGGATTGCGCCTGAGCCCAGCGAGGATGCCTTGCTGGGGCTTTTGCAGGCGTCGCGCTGACCGGCATTCGCCGCGAAGCTGCCGATCTGCCCCGCAAAGGGAGATATTAGCAGCTCGGCAGGTAGCGCCAATGTGGATGATTGCCCTCAAGTCATATTTTGTTCTTGCTTTGTGCCGGCAGCTATGCTACTAATTTGGGTATGGTGCTAACTGGCTCCAACGACCCGCCCGCCGAGGCGGGTTTTTTGTGTGCCGAGCATGGGCCTTGGCTTGAAGCGTGGATTCGGCCCTGCGGCGTTTTGCCAAAACTGAACTCCAAGCCGTGGCGTCATCACGCCGCCCCTTTTCACCGCTTGGTGATGTGCTAGACCCTTCAAACCATCCCGAAGCGAATCTTGCGGAGCCCGAGCATGGTCAAGACGCCGAAAATGCGGCATTCCAAGAGCCGCCGTGAGCCGGTGACCATCGAGCTCGAGCCCGGCGCCGTCTCGCGACTCGCCGACCAACAGGATGCCAGCACGCAGCAGCCAGCCGCGGCGCAGACCGACGAGGCGCGGGCCGAGGAAGCGGCGAACGCCTCGCAGCCGGAGCCGCCTGAAGAGCCGGTGCATGCGGACCAGACCGATCTCGAGCCTTGGGAACATGCCGACGCAGCCGCGCCGGCCGGCACGCGAGAGCCGGCGGATGCCGGCGCCGATTCTACCAGGGAAACGGAAACCCCTTACCCCGCCGGTTCGGATGCGCCGGCCGGTCGCTCCACGGTTTCAGACTACAGTTTCGACGATGCATCCAGCCCAACTGGAGCCAACGAACCGGGCATCGCAGGCTCCGGCGAGAAGACAGCCGGGACGAGGGACGACCATATGGCAGCGCAGCCGAAGCGGAGCGGCATCAACGGCATCGCCGCCGGGATTATCGGCGGCGTCATCGCCCTGGCCGCCGCCGGCGGGCTGCAATTTGCCGGCCTGCTCGGTGCGCCGGGGCCAGGCGGCGTGTCGCTCGACGCGGTCAATGGTGAGATCGTTTCGCTGAAGCGCGAGGTCGCGGACCTCAGACAGGCCGGCGCCAACAATGACGCATCGGCCAAGGTGGATGGGCTGTCGTCGGCGCTGGATCAGGTCAGGGCGGACGTTGCGGCGTTGAAATCGACGGTCGAGCAAGGCGGCGCCGGCGACAATGCCGGGGTGGCAGCACTTGGCGACAAGGTCCGGCAGATCGAGACGGCGGTCGCGGCCCTCGGCAAGGCCGGCGGTACGGCGCCGGTCGATCTCGGCCCGCTCAACGAAAGGCTGGCCGCGCTCGACGCGCTGGTGAAATCCGCCGGCGACACGGCAAAGGCGCAGGACGGCCGGCTTGCGGCGCTGGAACAGTCGGTTTCACAGCTCTCGGGCAAGGTCGATGCACAGGCTTCGCAGCCGAAGATCGCACTGGCCATTGCCGCCTCGGCGCTCAAGGCAGCGCTCGACCGTGGTGCGCCGTTCGCCGCCGAACTCGAAACCTTTGCCGCGATCTCACCCGATGCTCTCGAGCTCGCGACGTTGCGCACCTATGCCGAAAAGGGCGTCCCGACGCGGGCCGAGATCGCCGCCGAAGCGGACGCCGCCGCCAACGCCATGGTCGCTGCCGCGACGCCCGTCGACCAGAATGCCGGCATCCTGCAAAAGCTGCTGTCGAGCGCCGAATCGCTGGTCAAGGTCAGGCCGATCGGCGCCGTCGAAGGCGCCGGCGTTCCGGAAACCGTCGCCCGCATGGAAGTTGCGGTCAACCAGGGCGACTACGCCAAGGCGCTCAGCGAATACGAAACCCTGCCTGAGGCGGCCAAGGCCGCCGGCGCCGACTTTGCCGGCAAGCTGAAAGCACGGATGGAGGTCGAGACACAGATCGATTCGCTGATCGCCGGCGCGATGAAGGCGTGAGGAACCCTATGATCCGCATCCTCGCCTTCCTCGCCGTCGTCTTTGCGCTTGGGCTCGGCTTCGCCTGGCTGGCCGACCGGCCGGGTGAAATGCTCGTCACCTTCAACGGCTATCAATACCAGGTCAGCCTGATGGTCGCGGCGGTGGCGGTGGTCGCCGTGGTTGCCGCGGTGATGATCGTCTGGTGG
The DNA here is from genome assembly GCF_055811495.1 of Mesorhizobium sp. WSM4830. Lineage (NCBI taxonomy): Bacteria > Pseudomonadati > Pseudomonadota > Alphaproteobacteria > Hyphomicrobiales > Phyllobacteriaceae > Mesorhizobium > Mesorhizobium sp. WSM4830. The sequence continues at coordinate 46,650 of NZ_JBVVQI010000013.1, forward strand.
CTGGTCAAGGCGCTGTGGACCAGCCCTTATACGATCTCGCGCTATTTTCGCGTGCGCCGCCGCGACCGCGGCTACCAGGCGCTGTCGACCGGGATGATCGCGGCCGGCGCCGGAGACGGCGCGCTCGCCCGCAAGAAGACCAAGGAAGCGGCCAAGCTGATCCGCTCAGACCAGGAGCCGCTGATCCAGCTGCTCGACGCGCAGGCCTCGCTGCTCGAAGGCGACCATGAAGGCGCCCGTGAAAAATTCGAGACCATGCTCGACGATCCCGAAATGCGGCTGCTCGGCCTGCGCGGGCTTTATCTCGAGGCCGAGCGGCTCGGCGACCGCAACGCGGCCCGCCACTATGCCGGCCGTGCGGCGGCGGTGGCGCCGCAACTGGCCTGGGCGGCCGAATCGACGCTGGAAGACCTGACCGGGCGTGGCGACTGGGATGGCGCGCTGAAACTGGTCGACGCCCAGAAGTCGACCCGGCAGATCGAGCGCGACGCCGCCAACCGGCGCCGCGCCGTGCTGCTGACCGCCAAGGCGCAGGCGCTGATCGACAGCGATGCCAATGCCGCCCGGACAGCGGCGCTCGAAGCCAACCGGCTGCGGCCGGATTTTGCACCGGCGGCGGTCGTCGCGGCGAAATTGCTGTTTCGGCAGAACGACGTGCGCAAAGGCTCGAAAATCCTCGAGGCGGCGTGGAAGGCCGAGCCGCATCCGGAAATCGCCGAGCTCTATACCCATGCCAGGCCGGGCGATGCCGTACTCGACCGGCTGAACCGGGCAAAGAAGCTGCAGGAGCTGAAGAAGAACCATGCCGAGTCCTCGCTTGCCGTGGCCCGCGCCGCGCTCGATGCGCAGGAGTTTTCAACCGCCCGTCGGGAGGCGGAAGCCGCCATCCGCATGGATCGCCGTGAAGGCGCCTATCTTCTGCTGGCCGATATCGAGGAAGCCGAGACGGGCGACCAGGGCAAGGTGCGGCAGCTGTTGTCGAAGGCAGTGAGGGCGCCGCGCGATCCGGCCTGGGTTGCCGACGGCGTCGTCTCCGAACGCTGGGTTCCGGTATCGCCGATCACCGGCAGGCTCGATGCATTCGAATGGCGGGCGCCGATGGAGCGGCTCGGCCAGTTGATCGACAGCCATGAAGATACGCCGGAGGCGCCGGTGCCGGCCATCGCGGCTCCGGCCAAGCCGGTACAGGAAAGTGCCGGGACGATCGAGCACACGGCGGTTGCAGCCGAGACACCGGGTACGGCGACCGAGGAGAAGACGGTCGACCGTGCCGGCGAGGATCATGTGACACCAATCACCGCGGCGGCGTTTGCCCAAGTGCCGGAAGATGCCGAGGCCGTCGAGCCGGCGCAGGAGCTGGCGCGGCTGCCCGACGATCCCGGCGTCGATCCCGACGACGCGGCGGATAAATCGCCGCGCCGGTTTCGTTTGTTCTGATCAGGGTCGAGTGGACCCGGGCTTATTGGGAATGATTTGATGTTCGAACGCGTTCTGTCGTTTCTAAGGGATCTGCCGTCCAGTGGTGGCGCCAGCGCCAGCGCCGACGATCCGCGCATTGCGGCGTCCGCCCTGCTTTTCCACGTGATGAACGCCGACGGGGTGCGCCAGGATACCGAATGGGAACGGTTCAAGAAGGTGCTGGCAGAAAGCTACTCGATCAGCGGCGACGAACTCGACGCGCTGGCGGCTGCCGGCGAGCGGGCCGACAATGAGGCGATCGACCTCTGCGCCTTCACCAGTGTGCTCAAGCGCCATCTCGACGCCGAGGCGCGAAAGGCCTTCATCGGCCTGATGTGGGAGATCGTCTATGCCGATGGCGAGCTGCACGAACTCGAGGACAATACCGTCTGGCGGGTCGCCGAGCTGATCGGCGTCGAACGTCGCGACCGTGTCGAGGCGCGCCTCAAGGCGGCCGCCGCGGCTCCTGGTGCTGCTGGAACGTCAAGCGACGAATAGACAGGATCCCGCCTTCCAATGCCGCCCAAGCCAACTCCGAGACCAAAGATCCTGATCGTGCTGCATCAGGAGCATTCGAGCCCCGGACGGGTCGGCCATATGCTTATCGAGGAAGGCTTCGACCTCGACATCCGCCGCCCGCCGCTCGGCGAGGCCTTGCCGCAGACGCTGGATGGCCATGCCGGCGCCGTGGTGTTCGGCGGGCCGATGAGCGCCAATGACGGCGACGAGTTCGTCCGCCGCGAGACCGACTGGCTCAAAATTCCGCTCGACGAGAACCGGCCGCTGCTTGGCATCTGTCTCGGCGCGCAAATGCTGGTCAGGCATCTTGGCGGCAGGGTCGAGGGCCATGGCGAGGGCCTCGTCGAGATCGGCTGGTATCCGCTGAAGGCGACCGAAGCGGGCAGCAGGCTGATGCATTGGCCGGAGATGGTCTATCAGTTCCATCGCGAGGGCTTTTCGCTGCCGAAGGACGCGACGCTTTTGGCGACGGCCGAAACCTATCCCAACCAGGCCTTCCGCTATGGCGCCAATGCCTGGGGCATCCAGTTCCATGGCGAATTGACCCGGGCGATGATGCAGCGCTGGGTGGTGCGCGGCGCGCACCGCTTCGAACTGCCCGGCGCCCAGCCCGGCCGCGACCATCTCGGCGGCCGGCTGATCTGGGACATGCACCTCAAGCGCTGGCTCGGCGAGTTCCTGCCGATGATTTTCGGCAAGCCGGCGTTGCGGTAATCAGTTTCGCCCCCTGAGATGACGCACTTTGCGCAGCTGCGGGAACAGCACCGCCCATAGACCGGCGACAGCGATCGCCCCGACACCGCCGACCACCACGGCCGGAACCGTGCCTATCAACGCGGCCATGGTGCCGGCGCGGAATTCGCCGAGCTCATTGGAGGCGCCGACAAACACCTGGTTGACAGCGTTGACGCGGCCGCGAACGTCGTCCGGCGTCCACAGCTGGATCAGCGTCTCGCGGATATAGACGCTGAACATGTCGGTGGCGCCGAGCAGGGCGAGGGCTGCGATCGACAGCCAGGTGATGGTCGAGAGGCCGAACAGGACGGTGAACGCGCCGAACAGCGCTACGAAGCCCAGCATGACAAGGCCGGCATGGTTGCGGATCGGGTGTCCGGCCAGCCAGATGGCGACGCAGATGGCGCCGACGCCGGGCGCCGAGCGCAACAGGCCGAGCCCCCACGGGCCGAGTTCGAGGATATCGCGCGCATAGACCGGCAGCAGCGCCGAGGCGCCGGACAGGAGCACCGCGAACAGATCGAGCGATATCGCGCCGAGCACGATCTTTTCGCTCCAGATATAGCCGAAGCCGGCGAACAGGGTCTGCACCGTCGGCCTGTCGGTCCGGCTGCGCTGGGCGGGCTTCGGGATGGTGAAGATCAGCACGGCGGCAATGAGCATCAGCACGGCCGCGGTGGTATAGGCGGCTTCGGCCGAAAGCCCGTAGAGCAGGCCGCCGGCCACCGGCCCGACGATGGTTGCCGTCTGCCAGGCGGACGAGTTCCAGGCGATGGCGTTGGCGAAATCCTCCGGCGGCACCAGATTGGCAAACAATGATGACGAGGCCGGCCCGAAGAAGGCGCGCGCGATGCCGAACATGGCGAGCACGATGAAGACTGGCATCGGTCCGGAGAGGCCGCGCAGCGTCAGCAGCAACAGGGCCAAGGCGCAGCCCGCCTCGACCAGCACCGCCAGCGCCATGATCAGCCGGCGCCCGAAGCGGTCGGCTACGTCGCCGGTGACCAGCACCAGCAGCAGCGAAGGCAGGAACTGGACGATGCCGACAAGGCCGAGGTCGAACGGGTCGCGGGTGAGATCGTAGATCTGCCAGCCGACGGCGACCGACACGATCTGGGTGGAAAATGTCGAGAGGAAGCGCGCCGCCCAGTAGCTCAGGAACGGCCGGTGGCGAAAGGCGGCATAGCGCTGGTCGGACGGTATTTGGGATTCTGTGGTCATGGAATAAGGCCCCGTGGCGGCGATGTCGGCCGGCGGGGCACTTCCACGATGGGCGCTGGTCCGGCCAAAAGAGCCTTTAACCCAGTTCGGCGCGGGACGCGCGGCAAAATCCGGCCTGGATCAACAATTTCGTTCTGGCCAAGGGAGACAGGCTGGTCGAAGGCGGTTTTCCATCGCCCTGCCAATCTTGGGGCGTTTGCGCTGCCCCTCACCCTTACCCTCTCCCCGTGAGGACGGGGCGAGGGGGTTCGCCAGCGTCGCGGTCAAGCCCCTTCTCCCCGTTCTTACGGGGAGAAGTGCCCGGCAGGGCGATGAGGGGCAGCGCCACGATGGCAATTGGTGCTGCTACCGGATGCAGAGACCGCCGTTCGCAGGCCGATCAAATACCAACGAAGCCTAAGCCGTCGCCTTGGCCTTCCTGCCCCGGCCCTTGACGGGCGCGGGCGGGGCGGCCTTGCGGCCGAGGCCGATCGCCTTGGCGAGCTGCGAACGCGAGGCCGCGTAGTTGGGGGCGACCATCGGGTAGTCCGACGGCAGGCCCCATTTGGCGCGATAGGCGTCTGGCGTCAGCCCGAAATGGACGCCGATATGGCGCTTCAAGGATTTGAACTTCTTGCCGTCCTCGAGACAGATGATGTAGTCCGGCGTCACCGATTTCTTGGGATTGACGGCAGGCGTCAGCGGCGCGGCGACCGGCACTGCCGGTTGCCCGAGCCCTGTTATGGAAGCGCTGACGCTGGCGATGAGATCCCCGAGGCCGGAAGCCGGCAAGCGGTTCTTCTCGACATATGCGGACACGATATGGGCGGTCAGCTCGAGCAGGTCGATGTCCTTGCGAGCGTTGTTGCTGTCGTCGATCAATCTATTTCTCCGTCCGTGGGGGTCGCAGAAATTCCTAGTCGGCAAATCTGCGCAATGCAATGACGCCGCACCACGTCACACATTATTTTGAATAATAATACTAACGGCAGCGCGGGATTAACAACCCTGAGCCGGTGCTCGATAATATCAGACAATCAGCAATATCAGATAATCAGGGATTTGTCGCGCCATAGTCGAAATCCGCCTTCGAAGGCGCGTGTGTTGTCGCCGCGTCTGCAATCGGCGGGCAAGTCGGTGAGTTCATCGACATTGCCGCCGCCGATGACCACGTAATCCGGCTGCATCGCGGTGCGAAGCCGGTCGACGACGTCGAAGACGTATTTGCGCCATTTCTTCTTGCCCCGCTTTTGCAGGCCGCGTTCGCCGACATAGTCTTCGAAACTGCCGCGCTTCTTGTAGGGAAGATGGGCAAGCTCCATCGGCTGGGCGACGTTGTCAACAATCATCGCGGCCCCCAGGCCGGTGCCGAGGCCGAGGAACAGCATGCGGCCGCCCTCATAACTGCCGACGGCTTGCATCAGCGCATCGTTGACGACTTTCACCGGCTTGCCGAACTCGGCGGCGAAATCGCAGCCGACCCAGCCCTTGCCGAGATTGGCGGGTTCGGTCAGCGGCCGGTTGTGGTGCACCGGGCCCGGATAGCCCATCGAGACGACATCGTAGTGCAGCCCTTCGGCGAGCGTCTTCACCGCCGCGACCATCTGCTGCGGCGTCAGCTCCGGTCCGGAAGCGGCCTTGCGCTCGTCGCCACCGGCGCTGGTGCGGATCTTGACGTGCGAGCCGCCGATATCGATCGCAAGCACGATCTTTTCGGCGTCGGGTGCCGGTTGCTTTACTGCTTTCGCCATGGCCGTCGCCTCCCAGAAATCATGTCGCTGGATTGATCCAGCCGTTCGGCGGCCCGAATCCAGCCATCGCTTCGGCCGGCCCCCACGTCTTTGGCGCGTAGATAGGCGGCGGCGTGGTGTCGCCGAGCACCGGACCGACGATGCGCCAGGCGAGCTCGCTGGCGTCCTGGCGGGTGAACAGCTGGCCGTTGCCGTTCATGGCGTCGCCGATCAACCGCTCGTAAGGCGGCATGTCGCCCTTCGAATCATCGAGCGCAGTGAGCTCGACCTGCTCGCCGACCATGTCGTCGCCGGGTGCCTTGCGGCGAGCTCCGATCGAGATCGCCACCTGCGGATCGATGCGGAAGCGCACGTGATTGCAGTCGCCGGGCTTGATTGGATCGAAGACGTCGAGCGGCGGCCGCTTCAGCCGCACGATGACCTCGGTGGCGTGCACCGGCAGGGATTTGCCGGCGCGGATGAAGAACGGCACATCCTGCCAGCGCCAGGTATCGACGAAAAAGCGCACCGCCGCGAAGGTCTCGACCGGCGAGTTCGGCGCCACGCCGGGCTCGTTGAGATAGCCGTCGAACTGGCCGCGCACGACATCGTCCCTGGTCAGCGTCCGGATCGCCCGCAGCACCTGCACCTTCTCGTCGATCAGATCGTCGGCCGAGCGGCCGACCGGCGGCTCCATGGCGAGCAGCAACAGGATATTGAGCAGGTGGTTTTCGATAACGTCGCGGATGCAGCCGACCTCGTCATAGAAACGGCCGCGGCCCTCGACACCGAAATCTTCGGCCATGGTGATCTGTACGCTCTCGACGTAATTGCGGTTCCAGATCGGCTCGAGGAAGGAATTGGCGAAGCGGAAATAGAGCAGGTTCTGGATCGCCTCCTTGCCGAGATAATGGTCGATGCGGAAGATCGACTTCTCGTCGAAGACCAGATGCAGCACTCGGTTCAGCCAGCGCGCCGATTGCAGATCGTGGCCGAACGGCTTTTCCACCATCAGTCGCGCGCCCTGGGCGGCGCCCGACTGCTCCAGCCCCTGGACGACCACCTCGAACATCGCCGGCGGCACCGCCAGATAATGCAGCGGTCGCTCAGCGCTGCCGAGCGCGGTCTTCAGCTTCTCGAAGGTCGCGGGCGCCCGGTAGTCGCCGCTGACATAGCGCAGCAGCGAAGCAAGCCTGGCGAAGATCTTGTCGTCGATGCTGCCCAAGGCGTTGACGATGCCGTCGCGGGCGCGCGCCTGCAGCTTGGCGAGGTCCCAGGGGTCGAAGGCGACGCCGATCACCGGCTCGTTCAGCGTTCCCTTGGCCACCATGGCGTAAAGGGCGGGGAAGATCTTCTTGTGGGCGAGATCGCCGGTGGCGCCGAAAAGCACCAGCGTGTCCGATCGTTCCTGGCTCATGGGCGTGCCTCCCTGTCGCCCGTCACGCGCCGGCCTTCGGTTTTTCGACGTGGCCGCCAAAGGCGTAGCGCATTGCGGACAGAAGCTTGTCGGCGAATTCGGATTCGCCTTGCGAGGAGAACCTGTCGAACAGCGCCGAGGACAGCACCGGCGCCGGCACGCCGGTGTCGATCGCCGCCTTCAGCGTCCAGCGGCCTTCGCCGGAATCCGAAACCCGCCCGCCGAACTGCGTCAACGACGAATCGGCCTTCAGCACGCCGGCCGTCAAATCGAGCAGCCACGAGCCGATGACGCTGCCGTGCCGCCAGACCTCGGCCACCTCAGCGATGTCGATGTCGAACTGGTAATATTGCGGGTTTTCGAGCGGGCTGGTTTCGGCGTCGGCGGTGCGCTGCCGTTTGCCGGCATTCGCCGACTTCAGGATGTTCATGCCCTCGGCATAGGCGGCCATGACGCCGTATTCGATGCCATTGTGGACCATCTTGACGAAATGGCCGGCGCCGCTTGGTCCGCAGTGGAGATAGCCGAAGGGCGCGGTTCCGGCACCCTTGGCGGGGGCGGGCGAAGCTGAATCGGCACCCGGCGCTAGCGTCGCGAAGACCGGGTCGAGATGCTGGACCGCGCTGTCGGGGCCGCCGATCATCAGGCAGTAGCCGCGCTCGAGGCCCCAGACGCCGCCGCTGGTGCCGACATCGACATAGCTCAAGCCGTTCAAGGCGAGGCGCGCGGCGTGGTCGACGGCCTCGTGATAATAGGAATTGCCGCCGTCGATGATGATGTCGCCCGGCTCCATCAGGGCAGCCACCTGGTCGACGATCCTGCCGGTGATCGCCGCCGGCAGCATCAGCCAGGCGCTGCGCGGCTTCGCCAGCTTGCCGACGAACTCCTCCATCGAGGCGGCTCCGACCGCGCCGGCGCTCACAAGCGCCGCGACGCTCGCCGGGTTGATGTCGTAGACGACGCATTCGTGGCCATCGCGCAGCAGGCGCCGAACCATATTGGCACCCATCCGGCCCAGTCCCATCATTCCTATCTGCATGGTCTCGTCCTGCCTTACTTGAGGGATCGATGATCTAGTGGCGCTGTTATTGAAGCATGATCTTTTCCGAAAACCGGTCTCCACTTTGCGGGATCATGCTCTATCCGGTATCGCCGATGCCGACAGAAAAGTCGGCGTTCTCCCAACGGCCGGTATCGGACCAGAAGAATGTGAAGACAATGCTATTGTCCGGGCTATTGCCCGGAGCGGCGTCGGCAACCGGCAATTGCGCAAGATGGATGCCGAAAGCGTTCGCGGCGGTCTCGGTGTCATGGACGGTTGCCCAATTGTCGCTGCTCCAATGAACCACCGCCCGGGCCAGGAGTTCGATGCGCAGCGCCTTGCCTGCCGGGATGTTACGGATCTTGTGATTGAAGCGCCATGCCCTGAAGCGCGACACCGTCCTGCCCTCGATATAGCGCTTGACGCCTTGCGGCGGCATGTCGAACACGGCGCCGTCGCGCAGCGAACGCAGCAGCTTGATGTGCTCGGAATGGGCCCAGACCAGCGGCTTGGCGCTGCCGGAGGGCCCGCCATACCGCAATTCGCGGTCCGGCATGTCGGGACCGTCCCAGACCTGCTCCGGCAGCAGGCCGCCCGGCCCGGCAGAGATCTCGAACGTCCTGAGCAAGCTTGCCGCGCTATCCCTACGGCCTGCCGCCAGCTCGTAATGGGCGCGCTCGCCGACCAGAAGCGGCCAGGGCCGACCCTGGCCGGTTCCATCGAAGGGCGCGCCGTCGGCATGCTCGCCATAGCCATCGCCATTGTAGCGGTACCAGAGCGGGCCCTGCGGCAGTTCGCAGCGCAATTGCGCGTCGATGACCTTGACCGTGTCGAGGATGCGCGGATCGTCGGCTGCCCTCAAACCGAAGCGGACCAGCGCCAGCGCATCCGGGCTGACGATCGCTTCGGCCGGCCGGTCCGTATCGCCGGGTGGGCGGTTCTTGATCGGTACAAAGCCGTCCCTCGGCGATGCCGCGCCGGCGGTGTCGGGCGGGGCGATGCGGACATAATAGCCTTCGACGCTGGCTTGCTCGCATGCGGCGGTGCCGGCGACGTAGGTCCAGCGCTCGATCTGGTCGTTCCAGACATCGGCGGTCTCGCGCAGATAGTTTGCCGGCTCTGTTTTGCCGGCGGCATCGAAGATGTCCGCAGCCGCAAGCAACGCGGCGATCTCGACCGCAAGCGTGAACGGGCTGTAGCCGGCGTCTTCCTCCCAGCGGTCCTCGCCGGTGACCGGGCCGTTGCGCACGACATAGGCAGCAGCGCGCTCGATCATCGGCATGAAGGAGGAGAGTGCGGCAGGCGGCAAATGGGTGGCGCGGCGCAGCGCGTCGGCCAGCAGCAGCGGGAAGGCGCATTCGTCCATCTGGATGCCCGGCCAATAGACCGACCCGTCGAGCCAGGCGTTCTGCGGCCAATGGCCGTCCGGCTGCTGGATCGAGCGCAGATAGCCAAGGATGCGCAAGGCTTCTGCCGGATCGCCGGCGGCGAGGAAGCCGCCGGCGGTTTCGACCAGATCGCGCGGCCAGACCAGGTGATAGCCCCCGAGATCGTCGTCGCCCTTGTTGAAGCCCCACGGGATCGACAGGCTGGCCACGGCGGCTCCGGTAGACGAGTGGTGCGTCGCCAGCACCCCCGTGCTGAGGCGGTAGCTGTTGAGGCCGGACGCCGCATGCCGGTCCAGCGGCAGCAATCCGGCCTGCCATTTGCGCCATTTGTCGATGTAGGATCTGGCTGCGGGCTCAAAGCCTAGCCTCAGGCTGGCGAAAGCAGTCTCCGCCGCCTGTTGCGGCGTCGTGCCGAAGCCCAGTGCCAGCAATACTTTTGGGTTCGCAGCCGAAAAGCCAATCTCGCCGGTCAGCGCGACATTGCCGTCCTCGGCCCTGCGGCAGGCCGGATCGAGCCGGCCGTCTTGACGAAGCTGCCGCCAGCCGTCGGAGACGCCGACATAGCCGGCCGCGCACGCCTTCCACGCCAGCGACGAGGCGAGCGCCAGGCAGGTGCCGCGTCCCGATGCAAACAGGACAGCCTGTCCTTCATGGTCGTCGATCCAGGCGGTGTTGCCCATGCCGGCGTTGACTAGGTGCGGTGCCAGCAGCGCGTGGACGCGGTAGTCGGCGGCCGCGCCTTTGAGCGGCGTGAATATCATCTCCTGCAGCAGGACGGGACGTTCCGGATCCGTCAGGATGCGCTTCTCGATCCTGTAGGTTCCATCGGCTGCGGTGTTGACCAGCCGGTAGGCAGGCACCCCGTCCTCGAGGGTTTCGATGCGATGCTCGGCGTCGCGCTTTTCTTCCGAGAAGTAGCCGTCGGGTCCGGTGACGATCAGCCCCAGATCGCGGGTGCAGGCGCTATCGAGGCGGGGATAGTAGATCTCGTTGAGAATACCGTGACTGATAGTGAACCAGATCGGGCAGGCCGGCGACAGCGCGGTGCCGACGCCGCTCTTGGCGCTCGACGTCCAGCGCGCCGGAATGCCGGGTGCACCCGGGGCAAGGTTCGCTGCCATTCAATCGGTCTCCAGCGCCATCCCTAGACCAGGAGTCGAACCGGTTTCAATGATTGCACCGCAAGTTGATTGCCGGCCATGGATTGCTGTTGACAGCTTGTCGCCTATCTGCATTTGTCTGATAATAGATAAAAAACAAGATTGTGAGCGTATCAGCCAATATCCACCAGCCAGCCAATATCCACCAGCCAGCCATTAACCACCAGTAAGACAGCAACTCACGGGAGGAGTATGACATGAAGAAAATATTCGTTTTGGGCGCCCTTGCGGCAATGCTCGCCGCGGGCACCGCGCTTGCCGACACCAGCGGCAAGAAGATCGCCTTCTCCAACAATTACGCCGGCAATTCGTGGCGGCAGGCGATGCTGGACAGCTACGCCATCGTCACCAAGAAGGCGGTTGCCGACAAGGTGGTCGGCGCCGCGGACGTCTTCACGACGGCCGACAAGGAAGTGCCGACGCAAGCAGCCCAGGTGCAGAACCTGATCCTGCAGGGCTATGACGCGATCGTCATCAACGCGGCGTCTCCGGATGCCCTCAACGGCGCCATCAAGCAGGCCTGCGACGCCGGCATCGTCGTCGTTTCCTTCGACGGCATCGTCACCGAACCCTGCGCCTACCGCGTCGTCGTCGACTTCAAGGACATGGGCAAGCAGGAAGTCGAGCAGATGGCCAAATTCCAGCCCAAGGGTGGCAACCTCCTGGAAATCCGCGGGCTCGCCGGCACCTCGATCGACGATGCCATCCATGCCGGCATCCTCGAAGGCGTCGCGGCCCATCCCGAGTTCAAGATCGTCGGCTCGGTGACCGGCGACTGGGACCAGACCACGGCACAGAAGGCAGTAGCGACGATCCTGCCGTCGCTGCCGGATGTGGTCGGTGTCGTCGACCAGGGCGGTGACGGCTATGGCGCGGCACAGGCCTTCGCCGCTGCCGGCAAGCCGCGCCCGACCATCATCATGGGCAATCGCCAGGACGAGTTGCAGTGGTGGAAGGAGCAGAAGGAAAAGGACGGTTACCAGACCTGGTCGGCATCGATCGCACCGGGCGTATCGACGCTTGCCTTCTGGGTGGCGCAGCAGGTGCTCGACGGCCGCACCGACGTGCCGCACGACCTGCTGGTTCCGTATCTTGCCTTCACCCAGGACGATTTCGAGGCCGCGCTGCCGAAGATTCCGAAGGGCGGCGTCGCCAGCCACGAATACACGCAGGAAGACGCCGTCGCGGCGATCAAGGCCAACATCAAGTGAGCATGGCACTATTGTTGCCGCCACGGATAACCGGGTATCGTTGAGGGATGCCCGAGGCCAGTACAGACATCATCATGCCTGACGGCGCCGAAAAACATTTCGGCGCCGTCAGAATGGACATCATAAGACTGGACGGCGCCGAAAAACATTTCGGTGCCGTCAGAGCGCTCGCCGGTGTCGATTTCAGCGTTCGTGCCGGAGAATGCGTCGGTCTCGTCGGCCATAACGGCGCCGGAAAGTCGACGCTCATGCATATGGTGGCGGGCACGCTTACCCCCGACAGCGGCCAGATCGCCGTCCGCGGCGGTGTCGAGGCAAGTTATTCGGTGCCGCGCGCGCAGCAGCTCGGCATACGCTGCGTGTTCCAGGAACTGTCGCTCTGCCCAAATCTCAGCGTCGCCGAGAACACGCGGATCAACCACGCCTCGCTTAATGGCTTCGGCTGGCGGCGCAAGGCGGCCGACCTGATAGCCGCCAAGCTCGACGAGATCTTCCCCGGCCACAGCATCTCGGCATCCGACATCGTCGGCGACCTTTCCATCACCAGCCGGCAGATGGTGGAGGTGGCGCGCGCCTTCACGGTCACGCAGGAGCCGCTCGAGCTGGTCATCCTCGACGAGCCGACATCCTCGCTCGATGCGCATACCGCCGGCCAGCTGCTGGCGTTCGTGCGCCGCTTCATCGCCGCCGGCAAGAGCTGCATCCTGATCTCGCATGTGCTGGGCGAAGTGCTCGGAAATGCCGACCGCATCGTCGTGATGCGCGACGGCAAGGTGGTCGCCGTCGGGCAGGCCGATCAATTCGACCGCGACAGGCTGGTGACCGCGATGGGCGGAGCGGAGGCGCGCGAGAAGGCCGCAGCAGGGATTGCGAGCGGCAAGCCGGAACCCGGTCCGCTGCGGGTCCGGGCGCGCCCGGCGCGACAGCAGGACGGCAACGAGCTCGTTGCCCGGGCCGGTGAGATCATCGGCCTTGCCGGACTTGCCGGGCATGGGCAGACCGATCTTTTGCTGGCGATCTTTGCCGCGGCTTCCCGTGCCAAAACCGGCATCGAGGTTACCGCGCCGGTGGCGCTGGTTGCCGGCGACCGCCAGTCGGACGGCATTTTTCCGCAATGGTCGATTGCCGAGAACATCGGCATCCGTTCGTTGGCGCGATTGCGCAACGGGCTTTTGATCTCGCCGCCGCGCGAAGCCGAGCTCGCCCAGCTGTGGCAGCGGAAAATCGGCATCCGTACGCCCGACATGAACAACAACATCTTCTCGCTGTCCGGCGGCAACCAGCAGAAGGCGCTGTTCGCGCGGGCGCTCGGCTCGGACGCCAAGATCGTGCTGATGGACGATCCGATGCGCGGCGTCGACATTGGCACCAAGCTCGAAGTCTACGACCTGGTGCGCGAGGAGGCTCGCCATGGCCGCACTTTCCTCTGGTACACCACCGAAACCGAAGAGCTCGACAATTGCGACCATATTTATGTGTTCAAGAACGGCCGGATCGTCGCCAACCTTCGTCGCGACGAACTGACGGAGGAAAAGATCATCCAGTCCTCGTTCGGCGACGCGGCCTGAGATGACAGCGGTGTCTGTCGAGAATGGGCTAAAATCTTCGGCTCGCGCCACGAGGCGGGCGCGGATGCTGCGCAGCCTGTTGCCGGCACTGTCGCTGGCGCTGGTGCTCATCGCCATCGCCTGGCTCAACCCGCGCGCCATCAGCTATTTCGGTTTCAGCCTGATGCTCAATCTGGCGATCCCGATCGCGCTGGCGACGATCGCGCAGATGTTCGTCATCGCCGGCAACGAGCTCGATCTGTCGATCGGCACCTTTGTCGGCTTCGTCGGCTGCGTCACGGCGACATGGCTGAAGGACGCGCCGTTGCTCGGCGTCGTCATCCTGCTCGGGTCGATCGGCGTCTACGCGCTGCTCGGCGCGCTGATCCATCTGCGCAACCTGCCCTCTATCGTGGTGACGCTCGGCATGAGTTTTGTCTGGCAGGGCATGGCCATCCTCATCCTGCCGAAGCCCGGCGGCAAGGCGCCGGACTGGCTGCTGGCGCTGATGGCCTTCAAGCCACCCTTCATTCCGTTCCCGATCATCGCGGCATTGCTGATCGCAGCCGTCGTCCACTTTGGCCTGATGCGCACTTCCTATGGCGTCATCCTGCGCGGATCGGGCGGCAATTCAGCTGCACTGAAGCGCGCCGGCTGGTCGCTGCTGCGCACCAAGATCGCGCTGTTTGCGCTGACCGGCCTGTTCGGCGTTTTGTCCGGCATGGCGCTGATCGGCATCACCACCTCGGCCGATGCCAATATCGGCAATGGCTACACCTTGCTTTCGATCGCCGGCGTCATCCTCGGCGGCGGCGAGTTCGTCGGCGGCCGGGTGTCGCCGATCGGCGCCGTCATCGGCGCGCTGACGCTGGCGCTGGCGGCATCGCCGCTCTTGACGTTCATGCACATTCCGCCCGACTGGCAAGTCGCCGCCAATGGCGCCATCCTGATCATCGTGCTGGCGGCGCGGGTGCTGATCAGCCGCAGGGAGAGGTGAGCATGGCCTCGCTGCGGACACTGCTCGCCAGACCCTGGATCTGGTCGTTCTTCGGGGCGCTGCTGGTATGGCTGGCGACCATCGCCTTCACCGGCGGCTATGGCGGCGGCGGCATGATCACGGCGGCGCTGTCGCTCGCCGTCTTCACCGTTATCGTCGGCGTCGGGCAGATGTTCGTCATCACGCTCGGGCCGGGCAATGTCGACCTGTCGCTGCCGGCCAATATCGGCCTTGCCAGCGCCGTCGCCATGAAGGTCATGGACGGCAACGATACGATGATCGCGGTCGGACTGGCGGCAGCGCTTGCCTGCGGCATGGCGATCGGTGCCGTCAACTACCTGCTGATATGGGCGCTGCGCATTCCGCCGATCATCGCGACGCTGTCGGCCAGCTTCGTCATCCAGTCGGTCGATATCAGCTATGGGCGCGGCTTGCAGATCAAGCCGCCGCCTGGCTTTGCCGATTTCACCAACTGGCAGGTGTTCGGCATCCCGGTGCTGGCGATCCTCACCGTGCTGTTCACCATCGGCGCCGGCATCGTTTTGCAGCGCATGATCTACGGACGCTCGGTGCTGGCGATCGGCCAGAACATCCGCGCCGCCTGGCTGGCAGGCGTCAATGTCGGCCGCACCCGCTTCCTCACCTACACGCTGTCGGGCGCGCTCGGCGGCCTCGACGGCGCCTTGCTCGCCGGTTATTTCCGCGGCGCCAATGTCGATATCGGCAATGAGTATCTGCTGGCGTCGATCGCGGTCGTCGTCATCGGCGGCACGTCGGTGGCGGGCGGCAAGGCCAATGTGCCGGGGGTCTGGGGCGCGGCGCTGTTCCTGGTGCTGCTGTTGACCATGCTCAACACGTTCGGCGTCAGCGTCGGCGTCCGCCTGGTGCTGACAGGGCTGATCATCGTCGGCGTCATCACCGCCGCCGGCGGGCAGAAGGCGCTGCGCTAAGGCAAGGCCACCCGGCGGCGAGGAGATATCGATCCGGCCCGCAAAACACGTGGTTCCCATCCGCATGCCAGCGCTGTAAATCCCGTCGCGCTAATGGCCAACATCATTGCGTGAGGTTTGCGTGTCCGATTTCGTCAGCACCACAAGGCAGGGCAACGTCGCGGTGGTGAGCATCGACAATCCGCCGGTCAATGCACTGAGCTTCCATGTGCGCGAGCCGTTGATGCGGGCGCTTGTCTCGCTGCGCGACGAGCCGTCGGTGGGAGCAATCGTCATAGCCTGCGCCGGGCGGACCTTCGTCGCCGGCGCCGACATCACCGAATTCGGCAGGCCGGCACAGCAGCCGGAATTGCGCGCCATTGTCGCCGTGCTGGAAACCATCACCAAGCCGACGGTCGCCGCCATTCACGGCACTGCGCTCGGCGGCGGCCTGGAACTGGCGCTCGGCTGTCATTTCCGTGTTGCCGACCGAGCGGCAAGGCTCGGCCTGCCGGAGGTCAAGCTCGGCCTGCTGCCGGGCGGTGGCGGCACGGTCCGCCTGCCGCGTCTCGTCGGTCCGCTCAAGGCACTCAGCATGATCGTTTCGGGAACGCCGATCGGTGCGGCCGAGGCGCTCGCCGACGGCCTGGTGGATGCCGTCTTCGATGGCGACCTGATCGCGCAAGCGGTGGGTTTTGCCCGCGATATGGCGGCCAGGGGCGGGCCGTTTGTGCCGGTGCGCGACCGCGCCGAACGCGTCGCCGATGCCGAGTTACCGGCCTTCGACAGGCAAGCGGCAGCGCTCGCCGGCAAGGCTCGGGGCCTCGAAGCGCCGGTCGCCTGTGCGCAGTCGGTCCGCAACGCCCTGACGCTGCCCTTCGACGAAGCCCTTGCCGCCGAGCGCGACCTGTTCCTCAAGCTGGTGGCCGGCGACCAGTCGCGCGCGCAGCGGCATTTGTTCTTCGCTGAACGCGAGGCGGCGAAGGTCTCGGGCAAGGACGTCGTCAAGCGCAGGATCGGCCGGGTCGGCGTCGTCGGCGCCGGCACGATGGGCGGCGGCATCGCCATGGCGTTCGCCAATGGCGGTCTTCCCGTGACCTTGCTGGAAACAACGCAGGAGGCGTTGCAGCGCGGGCTGGCGACGATCGACAAGAATTATGCCGTGTCCGTCACCCGCGGCTCGCTGAGCGAAGACGCCAAGCGCGAGCGGCTGGATTTGTTCAGGGGCAGCACCGACTATGCCGACCTCGCCGATTGCGATCTGATCGTCGAGGCCGTGTTCGAGGAAATGGCGGTCAAGAAGGAGGTATTCGGCAGGCTGGATGCCGTGGCCAAACCGGGCGCGATCCTCGCCACCAACACCTCTTATCTCGACGTCAACGAAATCGCCGCTTCGACGTCGCGGCCGCAAGATCTCCTCGGCATGCATTTCTTTTCGCCGGCTAACGTCATGAAGCTTTTGGAAATCGTCCGCGCCGACAAGACTTCGCCCGACGTGCTGGCGACGATCGTCGATCTGGCACGGCGGATCGGCAAGGTGCCGGTCGTCGTCGGCGTCTGCCACGGCTTCGTCGGCAACCGCATGCTGGCGGCGCGCGGTGCGGAACTGGAGACGCTTCTGCTGGAAGGCGCAATGCCGCGCCAGGTCGACCAGGTGTTCACCGATTTCGGCTGGCCGATGGGGCCGTTCGAGATGAGCGATCTCGCCGGCCTCGACATAGGCTGGCGCAACCGCAAGGCGCGTGGCCAGACGGCCGTGATCGCCGATGCGTTGTGCGAACAGGGGCATTTCGGCCAGAAGACCGGCAGCGGCTTCTATCGCTATGAGAACGGCTCGCGCACGCCGCTGCCCGATCCCGAGGTCGAGGCGCTGATCCGCAACAAGGCTGCCGAACGCGGCATTGCACCGCGCGCAATCGGCGCCGAGCAGATCATCGAGCGGACGCTCTACCCGATGATCAATGAGGGAGCCAAAATCCTCGAGGAAAAGATTGCCGCCCGGGCCTCCGATGTCGACGTCGTCTGGGTCAACGGCTATGGCTTCCCGGTCGGCAAGGGCGGACCGATGTTCTGGGCAAGCCTCGAAGGCGTGGACAAGATCATCCGGCGGCTGGATCACTGGCACCAGCAGACCGGCAAGGACGTCTTTCGGGTGGCGCGCCGGCTCAGGCAGATGGCTGAAACCGGTTCCTGGGACGGCGCTGCCGGCTGAACTTGGGACTATCGAATCCGTGCGTCCATGATCTCGACAAAACGTGCGAACAGACCCGCCTGCGACTTTATCTTGAGCTTGCGGTAAATGTTGCGGCGATGGACTTTTACGGTTCCCGGCACGATGCGCATCGCCCTGGCAATCGATTCCGTGGAATGACCCTGAAGCACCAGATCGACGACATGCTGTTCGCGCGGCGTGAGCGAAAGGCTCTTCCAGATGTGAGCACGTTCGAACTCGCTGACCGGAGCAATCGCCTCGTCTTGCTTCGTCCCAACCGGTCCGTCAGCCGGAAGGGTAGGCCAGCGCAGCCTGACGAGGCTGATCACCGCAGGCGCCATGTCGCGCAGCAACCTGGCATCGGCGGTTCCGAACGGCCCCGAAGCGCGCAATCGCATCAGCGAGACCACCAGCGCGTCCTTTCCCGGCAGTGGCACGAAGAAGCCGACCTCCTCCGCAAGTCTGGTCTGGCTGTAATAGGAGCGGTAATATTCGCTGGCATAGAAGCGGTCCGGCGCCAGTTCGCGCATGCGCCAAAAGCCTTCCTTGCGCTCGACCGCAGCATGGTGGAACGGGTCGAGAAGATAAGGCCCTTCCTGATAGAGCGCGACGAAGACATGGCTTTCGGCCGGCGAGAATGTCTCGAACAGCAGCGGCGGGCGTGAGGCGCCGCGATAGCCGAAGATCACGCAATGATCGAAGCTGACATGGTGCCGGAGCCAGGCGACCATCGCTTTGCCGAAAAGCTCGCCGCTCGTCTCCCGCGTCGCTGCGATGAGCGCAGCGAGCCGGCTGTATTCATCGCTGCGCGAAACGCCCAATTCATACCCCTCCAAACGGGAAAATAGACGAAATATACCACCTGGGAGGTATATACTAGCTGCCATTGGCTCTGATAGCGTTTCGAGGTTAGCTACCCGCAGGAGCCCGCAGCTTTGACCGCAGTGCCCGACATCGAGTTTCGCGGGGTCACCAAACGCTACGGCAGCGTGACCGCGGTCAGCGGCATCGATCTTGCCATCCCGCCGTCTGCCTTTGTCGCCTTGCTCGGGCCGTCCGGCTGCGGCAAGACAACCTGCTTGCGCATGATCGGCGGCTTCGAACAGCCAAGCGAAGGTGCGGTATTCATCCGTGGCCACGACATGGCCGGCACGCCGCCCTATCGGCGGCCGGTCAACATGGTGTTCCAGCAATATGCGTTGTTTCCGCATCTGGATGTGGAGGACAACGTCGCCTATGGCCTGCGCCAGGCGCGGCCGCGCCTATCGTCGCGGGAGATCAGCCTGAAGGCAGGCGAGGCGCTCGCCATGGTTCGCCTTGCCGGCTATGGACGCCGCAAGATCCATGAGCTTTCCGGCGGCCAGCAGCAGCGTGTTGCCCTGGCGCGGGCGCTGGTCAACAAGCCGGCGGTGCTGCTGCTCGACGAGCCCCTGGCGGCGCTCGACAAGAAGCTGCGCACCGACATGCAGATAGAGCTGCAGAACCTGCAGCGCGAAATCGGCATCACCTTCGTCCTGGTCACCCACGACCAGGAAGAGGCATTGTCGATGAGCGATTTCGTCTGCGTCATGAATGGCGGGCGCATCGTCCAGCTTGGGCAGCCAAGCGAAATCTACGACGAACCCGCCGACCTCTTCGTCGCCGACTTCGTCGGCAAGACCAATCTCTTGAGCGGCAAGGTCGTCGGGCTCTCGGGCAAGCTCGTCGAGGTGGCGCTTGCCGACGGCACCGTCATCACCGCGCGCAAGCGCACTTCGCTAGCCCAGGGCGAAGCCGTCTCGGTCAGCCTGCGTCCTGAATCCTTAAGTCTCGGCGCGCCCGGAAGCGGCCGGCTGAACGGCCTTGTCCGCAACCGGATCTTTCTCGGTTCGACCGCGGAATATGCAATCGAGGTGCAGGGCATCGGGACACTGCTCGCCAAGGCCGATCATTTGGTCGGCGGTGGAAATCTCTTCAAGCCGGGTGAACCCGTCGCCGTCGGCTTTAAAGCCGGAACGCCGCTGGCGTTTCCGGAGAATAACGGGACCAACCAGAGGGAAAACCAAAATGTCGAAATCGTATCGTGACGGACTGCCGATAAGCCCTGAAAAATTCGTCGACCAGTTGATGCGCCTCAAGCGCGGTTCCATCGGCCGCCGCGAGTTCCTTGGCCTCACCGGCCTTGGTCTCGCTACCGCGGCAATGGCCCGCGAACTCGGCATCATGCCGTCGCCAGCCTTCGCCCAGGAGGCGCTTGGCGATCGCATGTCGATTGCCACCTGGCCCAATTATCACGACCCGGCGACGTTCGAGAATTTCAAGGCCGAGACCGGCGTTGCCGTCGAGGTCAACGTGTTCGGGTCAAACGAGGAGATGCTGGCCAAGCTGCAGGCCGGCGCCTCGGGCTGGAGCCTTTTCGTTCCGACCAACTACACGATCTCGACTTACAAGAAGCTTGGCATCGTCGAGGCGCCCGATATGGCCAAGCTTGCCAATTATGACGGCTCGCAAGAAGACCCGCGCTTCATTGGGGAAGGCACCATCGATGGCGTGACCTACGCTGTGCCGAAGAATTGGGGCACCACCGGCTTTGCCGTCAACACCAAGAAACTGACCAAGCCGATGACGAGCTGGAAGGAATTCTGGGACACGGCCATGGCGGAGGGCGACGGCCGGACCATGGTTCATGATTACCAGCTGACCACGATCGGCAACGCGCTGAAATATTTCGGCTTCTCGTTCAACTCGCTGAAGCCGGACGAACTCGCCAAGGCGGAGGAATTGCTGCTGAAGGTCAAGCCGCATCTGTTCGCGGTCTCCAGCGACTACCAGCCGTCGATGCGTGCCGGCGACGCCTGGATGACGATGTGCTGGACCAATGACGGGGCGCAGCTCCACCGCGACATCCCCGAAATCGCTTATGTGCTTGGCAAGGAAGGCGGCGAGATCTGGACCGACTTCTATGCAATCCCCAAGGATGCGCCGAACAAGCCTGCCGGCTATGCCTTGCTCAACTATTTGATGAACCCGAAAGTCGCGGTCAAGGAGCACCTGGCCAACGGTGCGCCTTCCACCGATGCGCGGGTCAATGCGCTGCTGCCCAAGGAGGTGCTGGACAATCCGATCCTTTATCCGGCGGCGGATCTGCTGAAGCCGCTCGAATTCGGCGCCGCCGCGACGTTGACCGACCCGGGCCGGGCCGAACTGATGGCGCGCTTCAAGTCGGCTTGAATCGGGCGGGCCACAGGCTCGATGCGGGCAACTCCCCCGGCGGACAGATGTCCGCCGGCACCGGGGCGGTTTTTTCAATGCGCAGCAATGTCCTCCGTCACAATCTCCTGACCGCCCTGCTCCTCGGTCCAGCAACCGCGTGGCTGGTGGTGTTTTTAGTTTTGCCGTTCGTCGCGATCGCCGTTTTCAGCGTCGGCGATCGGGCGCCGGAAGGCGGCTATCAGGCCGCGTTCACCTTGGCGCAGTATGCCAATCTTCCGGCGCGGGCGACAGCCTTCTGGAACACCATGGTGCTGGCGCCGGCGGGCGCACTGGCCTGTCTTCTCGTTGCCTATCCGGTCGCCTATTACCTCGCTTTGCGCGCGCCGGAACGGTGGCGGCTGATCCTGCTGGCGCTTGTCGTCATCCCGTTCTGGACCAGCCTGCTGATGCGGACCTATGCATGGATGTATGTGCTTGGCGGGCGCGGCATCCCGGCTCTGCTGGCCTATGTCGGGGTCGAGGACGTGCGGCTGATCAACACGCCGGGAGCGGTTCTGCTCGGCATCGTCTATGGCTATCTGCCGCTGATGATCCTGCCGATCTATGTCAGCCTCGGGCGGCTCGACCGCCGGCTGCTGGAGGCCTCCGCCGATCTCGGCGCGACGCCGATCTCGACATTCCTCGGCGTGACGCTGCGGCTCTCTTTGCCGGGTGTGATGACCGGCTTCTCGCTGGTCATGATCCTGCTGCTCGGCGAATATCTGATCCCGACGCTGCTCGGCGGCGGCAAGGTCTTCTTCATCGGCAACGCGCTGGTCGATCTGTTCCTGCAATCGCGCAACTGGCCGTTCGGATCGGCAATCGCCATTACGCTTGTGGCGGTTTCCGTGGTCGTGCTGCTTGCCGCGAACCGCATTTCGACCCGGCTTTCGGGTGCCCGCCGGGTGGACCTGATCTGATGCGTGCCTTCGTCGTTGCGGTCTTTGCTTTTCTCTACCTGCCGATCGCGCTGGTGGTGCTGTTTTCGTTCAACGCCGGCCACCACGCCAGCGAGTTCACCGGCTTCTCGGTGCAATGGTACGGCATGGCGCTGGCAAACCCGTTCCTGGTCGAAGCGCTGAAGAACAGCCTGTTCATCGCCACGACCAGCGCCTTGCTCGCGGCGCTCTGCGGCACCGCGGCGGCGCTCGGGCTGGCGCGCGTCGGCGCGCGGACGCGAGCCGTTTTCGATGCGCTTTTGGGGGCTGCGATCGTCGTTCCTGGCGTCGTCATCGGTATCTCGACGCTGGTGGCGCTGGTCCAGCTATTCGGGGTGGTCAACCCGTTTGTCGCTTCGCTGTGGCCAAACGACCAGCCACCGCGCCTGGCGCTCGGCTATGGCTCGATCATTGCCGCGCACGGGCTGTTTTCGATGGCACTGGTGGCGATGATTGTCGGCACGCGCCTCGGCAGCCTCGACCGCAACCTGGTCGAGGCCTCGAGCGACCTCTATGCCACCCCGCTGACGACGTTCCGTAGCATCGTGTTGCCGCAGATCATGCCGGCGGTGATCGCCGGCTTCCTGCTCGCCTTCACATTCTCCTTCGACGATTTCATCGTTGCCTTCTTCGTCGCCGGCGCGCAGACGACATTGCCGATCTACGTCTTCGCCTCGATTCGGCGCGGGGTCACGCCGGAGATCAACGCCATCGCGACGATCGTGCTCGTCGCCTCCGTTCTGCTCGTGGTGCTTGCCCAATGGCAACTGCGCCAACGAAAACCATCCCACTGAAAGACAAAAAATGATTCTGAAAGATCGCATCGCCGTGGTGACGGGTGCCGGGTCGGGGATCGGGCGTGCCGGCGCCATAATCATGGCCAGGGAAGGCGCGCTCGTGGTGATCGCCGACAGGGACCAGGCGGCGGGGGAAGCAACCGCTTCCGATATTCGTGCGGCCGGCGGTCGGGCCGAGGCCGTCGCCACCGATGTCGGCGAGGATGCGGCGGTCGAGCAGCTCATTGCGGGAACGCTGGGCCGGCATCGGCGGATCGACATCCTGCATAATCACGCCGGGATCCAGGTCGGCGGCACGCTGACCGAAGTCGACGCCGACGGCATGGATGCCTCCTGGCGGATCAATGTGCGGGCGCAGTTCCTCGCGGCCAGGCTGGTCATGCCGTCGATGATCGCGCAAGGCGGCGGGGTGATCCTGAATACCGCCTCGAATTCGGGTGTGTTCTACGACCGCGAAATGATCGCCTACGCAACGTCAAAACATGCAGTGGTGGCGATGACCCGGCAGATGTCGCTCGACTATGCCAAACACAATGTCCGCATCAACGCGCTGTGCCCCGGCTGGGTCGATACGCCCTTCAACGAGCCGTTCATCACGCAGATGGGCGGGCGGGCGGCGATCGAGAACTATGTCCGCACCAAGATTCCCATGCAGCGCTGGGCCAGCGCGGAGGAAATCGCCGAAGCGATCCTGTTCCTCGTCTCCGACCGCTCGTCCTTCATGACTGGCCAGGCGCTGGTGATCGACGGCGGTGAAAGCATCGGCTGATCCGCCGCTCCCCGCATGCAGGAGCGGAAGATATGCTCTTGGCCTAACGGCCGGCGGCGAGATGTGCTTTCGTCTCAAGAAAAATGCGGCCAACATGGCCGGGCCGGGAAAAGGGAAGGCTGCATAATGGCCGAGGCCTATATCTGCGACTACATTCGCACGCCGATCGGACGCTTCGGCGGTTCGTTGTCCGCGGTACGTGCCGACGATCTCGGCGCGATCCCCCTGAGGGCGCTTGTCGAGCGCAATCCAGGCATTGATTGGGCTGCTGTCGACGACGTCGTCTATGGCTGCGCCAACCAGGCCGGCGAGGACAATCGCAATGTCGCGCGCATGGCGCTGCTGCTGGCCGGCCTGCCCAAGGAGGTTCCCGGCTCGACCGTCAATCGCCTCTGCGGTTCGGGCATGGATGCGGTCATCATCGCAGCGCGCGCGATCAAGGCCGGCGAGGCGGAGCTGATGATATCAGGCGGCGTCGAATCGATGAGCCGTGCTCCGTTTGTCATGCCGAAGGCCGAGACCGCCTTTTCGCGCAATGCCGAGATTTACGACACCACGATCGGCTGGCGCTTCGTCAATCCGCTGATGAAGAAGCAATACGGCGTCGATTCGATGCCTGAGACCGGCGAGAACGTGGCGAAAGAGTTCGCCGTCTCTCGCGCCGACCAGGATGCGTTTGCCGTGCGCAGCCAGGACAAGGCGGTAGCCGCGCAAGCCAATGGCCGTCTGGCAAAGGAAATCACGCCGGTGATGATCGCGCAGCGCAAGGGCGATCCGGTGGTCGTATCAAAGGACGAGCATCCCCGAGCGGGCACGTCGATCGAAGCGCTGGCCAAGTTGCCGACGCCGTTCCGGCAAGGCGGCACGGTCACCGCCGGCAATGCGTCGGGCGTCAATGACGGCGCCGCGGCGCTGATCGTTGCCTCGGAAGCGGCAGCGAGGAGATACGGACTGACGCCGATCGCCCGCATCCTCGGCGGTGCGGCCGCCGGCGTGGTGCCGCGCATCATGGGCATCGGCCCGGTGCCAGCCACGCAAAAGCTATGCGCCCGGCTCGGCCTGACGCCTCAGCAATTCGACGTCGTCGAGCTTAACGAGGCCTTCGCCTCGCAAGGCATCGCAGTGCTGCGCCAACTCGGCATTGCCGAGGACGCGGAGCACGTCAACCCGAATGGCGGCGCCATCGCGCTCGGCCATCCGCTCGGCATGTCCGGCGCGCGCATCACCGGCACGGCGGCATTGGAACTGCGCGAACGCGGCGGCCGCTACGGCCTAGCGACCATGTGCATCGGGGTCGGCCAAGGCATTGCGGTGGCGCTGGAGAGATTGTGAGCAAGCAGCTCCGGTCGTTCTAAAGGTGCGATTACACGAACGTTTACAGCAGTTCCGCCCGGCCAAATTTGACCATGTGGACAAAAGCCGGGCACCGTTCCATAGTTCCTTCGCTGATATTCCAGAGAAGAGAGCCGGCTCGACACGGCGCCAATCAGAGGGGCATGCAATGGACAACGGGAAGAGCAGAATCCAATCGAAACGCGAAGGGCTTTCGCGACGCAACGTGCTGGAGCTGGGCGCGCTCGGCCTGGCGGCGGCGATGCTGCCGGGCAGCGCCTTTGCCAAGACCAAGAAGCTGAAAGTGGCGGCGATCTTCGCCACGCCGATCGAGGAGCCGTGGGACAACCAGATCCACGTTGCCCTGCAGAAGGCCGAGAAGGAACTCGGCATCGAATACAAATGGTCGGAGAAGGTGCAGACCGCCGATTTCAGCCGTGTCATGCGCGAATATGCGCAGGGCGGCTATGAGCTGGTGCTGGGCGATGCCTTCGCCGCCGAGCGCGAATCGCGCAGGACCGCCAAGCAGTTCCCGAAGACCGCCTTCCTGTTCGGCTCCGGCGCCGGGCCGGCCGAGCCGAATTTCGGCGTTTTCGACAACTGGATCCACGAGCCGGCCTATCTGTCCGGCATGATCGCCGGAAAAATGTCGAAATCGGGCACGATCGGCGCCGTCGCGGCGATGGGCATTCCGGAAGTGAACCGGCTGGTCAACGCCTTCTTTGCCGGCGCCAGGGAGGTCAATCCCAACATCAAGAAGAAGGTCGCCTTCATCGGCTCGTTCTTCGATCCGCCGAAGGCAAAGGAAGCGGCTGTTGCCCAGATCGACGCCGGCGTCGACGTCATCTATGCAGAGCGCTTCGGCGTCATCGAAGCGGCGGCGGAGAAGAAGATCCTCGCCATCTCCAACATGTCGGACCAGTCGAGCCTCGGCCCCGACACGGTGATCACCGGGCCGGTCTGGGACATGTATCCGACCGTCGAGCAGGCGATCAAGCTGGTCAAGGCCGGCGTCTTCACCGCGCAGGATTACGGCGATTTCTCGCGCATGGCCAAGGGCGGCTCCTACCTCGCGCCCTACCATAAATTCGACAAGACGCTGCCGGCCGAGGTCAAGGAACTGGTCGAGAAGAAGAAGGCCGAGATCCTCGACGGCAATTTCCGCGTCGACGTCGATGAGAATACGCCGGTCTCGGACTGAGATCCCTCCCCCTTGAGGGGAGGGTGGCCCGCAGGGCCGGGTGGGGTCCTCGGCGACGCGCTCCGTCGTCTTAAGTCAAAAGTCGAGGCAGCTGAGGTTACCCCTCCCGCCTCGCTTCGCTCGGCACCCTCCCCTCAAGGGGGAGGGATATCGGCGTCAACGCCACCAGGATCCCGCCTTGTCAACGCCTGCCCCTCTCATCGAAATGCGCGGCATCTCCAAGAGCTTCGGCGCCGTCAAGGCGAACGAAGCCGTCGATCTCAGCGTCGCGCCGGGTGAAATCCTCGGGCTGCTCGGCGAAAACGGCGCCGGCAAGACGACGCTGATGAATGTGCTGTTCGGTGCTTATGCGCCCGATGCCGGCGAGATCCTGGTGCAGGGCCTGCCGGTGGCGATCAACAGTTCGGCCGATGCGCTGGCCGCCGGCATCGGCATGGTGCACCAGCATTTTCATCTCGCATCGCGGCTTTCGGTGCTGGAGAACCTTTTGATCGGCATTCCCGGCAGATCGGGCCGGATCGACCGCGCCGGCGGGCTGGCACGGCTCGCCGAGATCGGCCGCCAGCACGGGCTGACGCTCGACCCGGACCTTCCCGTCTCGGCGCTGGCGGTCGGCGAGCAGCAGCGGCTGGAAATCGTCAAGGCGCTGTTTCGCGGCGCAAGGCTGCTGATCCTCGACGAGCCGACGGCGGTGCTGGCGCCGACAGAGGTCGACGGACTGTTTTCGGCGCTTCGCTCGATGGCGGCACAAGGGCTCGGCATCATCTTCATCTCGCACAAGCTCAACGAGGTGCGGGCACTGACGCATCGCTGCGTCGTGCTCAGGCATGGGCGCGTTGCCGGCCGGGTCGATGCGCCGGCCAGCACCACGTCCTCGGAGATGGCGCGGCTGATGTGCGGCCACGAGATCGTGCCTCCGGCCAGGGGACCGTCGATGCCCAGTGCGGCCGTGCTGACCCTCGACGGCATCTCGACATCGCATCATTCCGGCATGGCGCTGCGCGATGTTTCGCTATCGGTTCGTGGCTGCGAGATACTCGGCATCGCCGGCGTCTCCGGCAATGGCCAGCGCGCGCTTGCCGAAGTGATTTCCGGCGTGCGAGCGCCCGATGCCGGGAAGATGACCATAGCCGGCAAAACGGTTTCGCGGTTCTCGCCGCGCGACGTGCAGGCACTCGGCCTCGGCCGCATCCCGGAAGACCGCATGACGACCGGGCTGGTCACCAATCTGCCGCTTGCCGATTCGATGGTGCTGCCGCGCATCGGCACGGCAGCGTTCAGCCGCAACGGCCTGCTCAAGCCGGATGCGATCCGCGCTTTCACCGAGGCACAGATCAAGGCTTATGACATACGCTGCCCCGGGCCGATGACGCGCGCCGGGGCGCTTTCCGGCGGCAATCTGCAAAAGGCGCTTCTGGCACGCGAACTCGCCTTCGATCCGAAGGTGCTGATCGTTTCGCAGCCGACACGCGGCCTCGATATCGGCGCGGCGCGCTTCATCCACGAAAAATTCCTCGACATGCGCGCCAAGGGCTGCGGCATCATCGTCATCGGCGAGGATTTGGAAGAGTTGCTGATGCTCTCGGATCGTATCGCGGTGATGTATGAAGGCCGCATCGTCGGCACGCTGGACAGCGCCGATGCCAGCGTCGCCAGACTTGGGTTGATGATGACCGGGGCAGAGGGAAAGGCTTGATGTTCCGTCTCGAGGCCCGCACCTCAACGCCCGCCTGGTTCAATCTGGCGCTGCCGCTGCTCGCCATCGGGGCGACGCTGATCCTGTGCAGCGGCCTCATAGCACTGGCTGGCGCCGGCGTCGTCGAGGCTTATAACGTGATGTTTTCGGCGTCGCTGGGCGACAGCTATGCCATCACCGAAACGCTGGTGCGTGCCACCCCGATGATCTTCACCGGGCTGGCCGTGGCGGTCGCTTTCCGCGCCAAATTCTGGAACATCGGCGCCGAAGGACAATTGCTGGCCGGTGCGGTGGCGAGCTGTGCCGTCGGCGCCATTCCGATGCCGGGTCCGCTCGCCATGCTGCTGATGGCGCTGGCAGGCGCCGCCGCCGGCGCGGCCGTCGCCCTGATCCCTGCGACGCTGCGGGTGAAATTCAGGGTCGATGACGTGGTCAGTTCGCTGCTGCTCAATTTGGTCATTTTCTACGCACTGATGGCGCTGATCGAGGGGCCATGGAAGGATAGTTTCAGCGGCTATCCGATCTCGCCGCCGATCGAGGATACGGCCAATTTTCCGGTGCTGCTCGAAGGCACGCGGCTGCATCTCGGCGTCGTCGCGGCGCTGGTCGCAGCACCCCTGATCTGGTTCGTGGTCGCGCGCACTACGCTCGGCTTCCGCATCAGGGTCACCGGCGAAAACCCCGAGGCTGCGCGCTATGGCGGCATCAATGTCGAGCGGGTGCTGATTTCGACGGCGCTGCTGTCCGGCGCATTGGCCGGCCTTGCGGGCGTCGGCGAGGTCGGCGGCGTGCATTTCCAGGTAATGAGCGACATCTCGCCGGGCTATGGCTATTCCGGCATCGTCGTCGCCATGCTGGCAAGGCTCAATCCGCTCGGCGTGGTGCCGGCGGCGATCTTCCTTGCTGCCGTCATGACCGGCGCCGAGGCGATGTCGCGGGCGACCGGCGTTCCGGCCTTCCTCAGCGAAGTCATCCAGGGAACGGCGCTGCTCGCCATGCTGGTGGCGCTGCTGTTCACCGCCTATCGCATCCGCCGCGTGGGAACAGCCAAATGAGCGTGGTGCTGGAGCAAATCTTCCAGGTCGGCTTCCTGGCCGCGATCATTCGCATCGCCACGCCGCTTGCCTTCGCGACGCTGGGCGAAATGTTTTCCGAACGCGCCGGCGTGCTCAATCTCGGCATCGAAGGCATCATGCTGTTGTCGGCGATGACCGGCTTCACCGCGGCGAGCCTCAGCGGCAGCCTTTGGTTCGGCGTGCTCGCCGCCGTGCTGACCGGGGCGCTGATGGGCGCCGTGCACGCGCTGTTCACGGTGGCGCTCGGCCTCAGCCAGCATGTCTGCGGCATCGGCGTGACGCTGTTCAGTTCAGGTCTTGCTTACTTCCTCTATCGGCTGATCTTCGGCCAGCAATCGGTGCCACCGAACATCAAGGGGTTCGAGACGCTGCCGATCCCGATCCTGTCCGGCATACCGGTGCTTGGGCCGGCGGTGTTCAACCAGTTTTCGCTGGTCTACATGGCGATGCTGTCTATTCCCCTGGCCGCCTTCGTGCTCTACCGCACGCCATGGGGCCTGTCGGTTCGCATGGTCGGTGAAAACCCGCGCGCCGCTGATTCGGCCGGCGTCAGCGTCATCGCTACGCGCTTCCAGGCGGTGATCCTCGGCGGTGCCTTGATGGGGCTGGCCGGTGCCTTCCTGTCGATGGCGCAGTTCAACGCGTTCACCTTCGGCGTGGTTTCGGGGCGTGGCTGGGTGGCAATCGCGCTCGTCGTTTTCGGCCGCTGGGATCCGTGGCGATCGGCAGGTGCTGCACTGCTGTTTGCCTTCGTCGACGCCTTGCAGTTGCGCATGCAGGCGAGCGGGCTTGGCCATATCCCCTACGAGGCGTTCCTGATGCTGCCGTTCATCTTCACCATCGTCGCCATGGCGGTGATGTCGCGCAATGCGGTGGCCCCGTCGGCGCTGCTCAAGCCATTCCGGCGCGAAGAGCGGTAGCGGCGCTTCGCCTCTCACATAGCGGTAAAGCCGTTGTCGACGAACAGATGGGCGCCGTTGACGAAGCTGGCCTCGTCGCTGGCCAGGAACAGGGCTGCCTTCGCCACCTCTTCCGGCTCGCCGATCCGTCCTTGCTGCGCGGCCATTGCCGCGTCGGAGACATCGACGCCGAGTTTGTCGAGATCGGCGACCTCGCGCAGGCCGTGCGGTGTCCTGATGAAGCCTGGACAGACCGCATTGCAGCGGATGTTGCGGTCGCGGAATTCGACGGCAATGGCACGCGCGAACATGTGACAGGCGCCCTTGGTGGTGTCGTAAAGCACCTCCATCGGCGTCGCCGCCACCGCCGAGATCGACGAAGTGCAGACGATGGAACCGCCGCCGGCGGCGATCATGCCGGGCAACACGGCGCGCGTCATCAGGAACATCGAACGCACATTGACGGCATGCAGCCAGTCCCATTCCTGCAGCGTGGTCTCCAGGAAGGGTTTGATAACGATGGTGCCGGCGTGATTGAACAGAACCGTGACCGGGCCGAATTTTTCCATCACGCCCGTCACCGCCGCTTCGACCTGCGCCTCATCCGATACGTCGGCGACCCAGTGTTCGGCGACATGGCCGCGTTGCCTGATTGCCGCTGCGGTGGCGGCGGCGGCTTCGCCGTTGCGGTCGATGATCGCCACCTTGGCGCCCTCGGCCGCGAAAAGCTCCGAGGCCGCACCGCCCATTCCCGTCGCGCCGCCCGAAATGATGGCGACCTTGCCGGCCAGTCTTGTGCCCATGTTTTGCTCCTGCTGCTTTGTCGCGACGTCGCGGCTTTCCGCTGAAGCAGCGATGCTATCCCGCATCCATGGGATGGCCAAGGAGCCACAGACACATGGACCTGACGTTTTCTGCCGCTACCCCGGCGTGCCTCAAAAGGCAGCGCTAAGCAGTAAAAGCACTAATTTGCCCGCCGTTTGGAGAAAATTGTTCTAAGGATCGGGCGAAAATAGCACTCGACAAAGTCTACTGATTTTATAGATTAAGCGCCGAGACGGAGGTCGATATGTCCTATAGCCAGAACGCTCAGACTGCCCGCAAAGGCCAAAGGCTGGGTTCCGACCAGGTGTGGCGGCCGGCCTATGCCGGCGCTTTCGCGTATCTCGTCTTTGCCCTTGCGTTTGTATTCACCGGGGCAGTGGTACTGGGGCTGATCCCCTGATTATTGAGGCTTTGATCGTCGAGGCTTCCTTGGGGTAGCGGCCTGCCGTTTGCAGAAATTCCGGAGTTGATGAACCGAATGCCGGTGCGCTTTTGCGCGCCCTGATTCCAACGTGATGGAGGAGATGGCAATGCCGATCGAGTTCACGCATGTTCCCGGTAAGATCCACGCCGCCGACGCCAGCTTTTTCTACGACTTTGTCGAGACCGCGACGAAGCTGTCACTGATCGAGGATGCCGGATTCCAGAGGATCGTCATCGACGACCAGGCCGGACTGCTGACCAATATGGACCTTGCCGCCCAGACGCTGGACCGGACCTCCTCCCTCGAAGTCGTGCTAACGCATTGGGCGGGCGTGATCGAACCAACCGTGGCGGCGCGGCAGCTCGCTGCTCTCGACCAGAGAAGCGGTGGCCGGCTGTCGCTCAGGATGCTCAGTGAGCCGCTGAGCGACGACGATGCCGAGACACGTCCCGCCGGCCACACAGTGATCTGGCAACGCATCGACGAATATCTGGTGCTGCTGAAGCGGTTGTGGTCAAACGACATGCCGTTCGATCATGAAGGCACCTTTTACAGCATCAAAGGCGGCTATGTGCCGCGCAAGGGGCCGCATGGTGCCGATGTGACCATCCGCATGGGCGGGCAGTCGGGCACTGCGCTCAGGGTCGCGGGCAGGCATGCGGACGTGTTCGAGCTGGCGCCGGGCTCGCTTGCAGAAATCCGCCAGTCAATGGAGCGCGTACGCGGCGCCGCCGCCGAACACGGCCGGGCCGGCAAGCTGCGTTTCGCGCTTCCCGTCCGAATCCGTACGGAAGACCGAATCCGTTCGGAAGATAGGCCGGCCGCTTCCTGCCAGAAGGCGCTCGAACTTGCCGGGCCGCCGGCGCAGGTCGCGCTGTCGCTGCTTTCCTACGCCGCTTTGGGGATCAAGGAGTTCATGATCGTCGGCGTCGACAGGCCACGCGAGATTGCGACCGCCGGCCGCGAGGCGATCGCACTGCTGCGCAATTCGCTGGCACGGCGCGAGGCCGATGTCCCTCAGCCGGGGGCGTTTGCGTCACGCGCGACAGGAGAAGCGCGCGCTCCCTCCTGAGGCAGGGCTACCGCGTCATTTCAAGACCCGCTCGACAATTGCGCCGAAGGCCGACGGGTCGAATGCCGGCAGGATCAGCGGCTCGACGAAACCATCGCGCCGGGCCGTCAGTACATATTGCAGCATGGCTTCGTTATCAGGCATTTCGAAGACCTGGACGAAATCATAGGCGCCGAGGGTGGCATAGAAGGCGACCGACCGTCCGCCGAGTGCTGCAACGCGCTCCTCGCTGACCTTTCTGCGATCGGGGCTGCCGGCCAGCTCTGCCAGCCCTTTATCGGTCAGCCGCATCAGCGACACGTACAGGCGCTTGGTCGCCACCTTGTTGCTAGTCTCCTCGGACATATCAGCGCCCCTTGCCCGGTAATTGCGACAGTGCCGCAATGACGGCGGTCGAATCGGTCAGCGCGCCGAAGATGCCGTTTTCGACCGTCACCATGTGCAGCGCGGCCTCATGCGCATATCTGTCGCCGCTGGCGCAGGCATCCGAGATGGTCAGGCACTGGAAATTGCGGTCGCAGGCCTCGCGCAAGGTCGTGTGCACGCAGACGTCGGTCGTGCATCCCGAAAACAGGAGATGCGTGATGCCTTGCGCGCGCAGCACATGCTCGAAATCCGTGTAGGTGAAGGCACCGTTGCAGGTTTTGTCGACGACGATGTCCTCAGGCGCCACCTCGATCTCGGCAACGATCTGGAAGCCGGGGCTCGAACGCAGCAGAATTTCGGTTCCTTCGAGGCCTGCCCGCTTGCGCCGCCATTTCTCATAGGGCGTCATGTCGGCCATATCCGCCCGATAGCCTTGCCTGGTGTGGATGATCCTGAGGCCGGCCGCCCGCGCGGCCGCGATCAGACGGTTCACAGTCGGCAGAATGGCCCGCAGCGGGCCAGGATCGTAGCCCTGCCTGGCGAAATAGCCTGTCGTCGACAGGAAATCCTCCTGCAGATCAATGACGATGAGCGCAGTGGTTTCGGCAATCAGCCTGCCGTCATAGGGAAAGTCGAACGGTTCTGCCTTGATCATGTTGGTTCTCGCAGAATTCAGGATATCGAGGCTTCGTTCGGCAGGACGCCGATGGCGGAGGGATGTACGCGGCAATCGACGACCTGTCCGGGCGCAGCGGCGACGGCTGCTTCCGAACGCAACGTCGCCACCATCTGTTCGCCCGCCGCCGTCCTGAGCAGGATGCGTTCAAGCGCGCCGACAAAGGAATTCTCGATGACCGTCGCCCGAAAGCCGATCTCGTCACCCGTTGCCTGGCCAATGCGGATGTCCTCGGGCCGCACCCACACAGTCAGGATATCGCCGGGCCGCTCGCGGCGGACCCTTCCCTTCGGAAACCCGAAGCGCGTGCCGAACGCCTCGATCATCGTTTCGTCGTCGTCGGCGCAGTGCCCCGACAAGAAGTTGTTTTCGCCCAGGAAGCCGGCGACAAAACGCGTCGAGGGTTTCTTATAGAGCTCTCGCGGCGGCCCGACTTCAACGATCCGGCCGTGGTTGAACACCGCAATCCGGTCGGACATTGCGATCGCCTCTTCCTGGTCGTGGGTGACGTAGACGAACGTCACCCCGGTCTCGCGATGCAGCCGCTTCAACTCCTTTTGCATCGCTTCGCGCAGCATACGGTCGAGCGCCGAAAGCGGCTCGTCCAGAAGCAGGATCCGCGGCCCGAAGGCCAAGGCGCGGGCTATGGCGACGCGCTGCTGCTGGCCGCCGGACAATTCGCGCGGCTTGCGCTCGGCAAGATTGTCGAGGCCGACCAGCGACAGCATCTCGGCGACCCGTGCGGCTATCTTCGCCTTGTCCCATTTGCGGACGCGAAGCGAGAAGGCGATGTTGTTGGCGACCGTGAGATGCGGGAACAGCGCATAACCCTGGAAGACGAAGCCGAAATTGCGGTCCTCGGGGTCGACGTGGGTTATGTCCGTGCCATCGAGGCGAATCGCCCCTTTGGTCGGCGTGGTGAAGCCGGCCAGCGACATCAGCAAGGTCGTCTTGCCGGACCCGGATGGCCCGAGCAAAGTGACGAACTCGCCCGCTTCGACCGAAAGGTTGATCCCGGTCAATGCGGTGACCTTGTCATAGGTCTTTGTCAGATCGTCGATGACCAGCAATGCCATGTCAGACCAGCGCCATGTCAGTTCGGGGCCATGTCAGTTCGGAACCATCAGATCGGGTCCCTGATCAGCGGCGCGGTCGAGCAATGCAGGCCACCGCCGCCCAGCTCGACCGGCTCGTAGTTGCAGGTCAGCACGGTGATGCCGGCGGCGTCGAGCCGGTCCGACAGGCGCTGCGAGCGGCTGCCATGCATGATCACGCGCCCGGGCGCGACGGCCAGGCAGTTGAGCGACATGGCGCTGTCCTCGGGAGGCAGTTCGATCATTTTGATGCCGCGCTTCTGCAGATATTCGATGAATGGATAGGGCAGTTCGTTGACGTTGACGATCGCCGTCTCGACATCGACCATGATGAAGGCGCCGTCGATGTGAATGCGGTATCCGGGCATAGGCACCTTGATCAGCTCCACGCCCAGCCCGGCGAGGATGCTTTCGACCTGCCGCACGCCTTCCGGGTTGCAGGCGATGCTGACGGTGCAGACGGCGGTTTTGGAATCGATGAAGGCAAAGCCGCCACCTTCGAAGACGGCCGAGCCGTGGATGGTGCCGAGGATCGGGCAGCCGGCCTTGGCCAACGCCCGGGTCACCGGCAGTTCCTCGCCGCGACGGACCCGCCGCGCCAGGCGCGTGACGATGGCGCCGCCCGGAACGCCGATGACGCTGTCGCGCGTATAGATCTGTTTCATCGCTCCGGGAGCGGCCCTGTCAACGAGAATGACGTCGACGCCTTCCGCACGCAGCAAACTGGTGAACTCGTCATGGGCGCGCTGCATGGCCGGCAAATCGGGCATTGTGCGGCCCATCCAGTACCAGCCTTTTTCCGGATCGCCGAAGCCGCCGACTTCGGGCATCGGCTTGTTTTCGACGACGGAGAGCTCGTCGCCGGGTCGGTGCATCAGGACGGCACGCAAGCGGCCGACATCGTTCGAACAGCCCCAATGGCGCCCCCATACCGGGATCTGTTCCTCAGCCGTATCGAAGCCCGGCTCAGGGACGGAGCCGAATATGCTGAAGAACTTATTCTCCCGGTACTCGTTGTCGCTCATTGCGGTGCTCATTGGTCTTCCTTTCCTCGATTGTCCCCGGCGACCGGGGCTTGAACTAGGATTTCCGTTGTCGGCGTGCGGCCAGCGCGCGTGCGGCAAGCGCCAGCACCGTTATGACGAGCAGGACGGTGGCTATCGCCGCCAGCGCCGGATCGACCGCATCCTGGATGCTGGTCCAGATGCGGCGTGGCAACGTGACGACGGCGCGCCCGGTGATGAAAAGCGTCACCGTGATCTCGTCCCAGGAGGCGACGAAGGCGAGCAGCGCGCCCGCGGCAACGCCAGGCACGATGTTCGGCAAGATCACCTTGCCGAACACGGTCATCGGCCTGGCGCCGAGGCTTCTGGCAGCCTGTACCAGCTTCTGATTGAGATTGGACAGCGAGGCACCGATCGCCAGCACGGTCAACGGCAAGGCCAGCACGACATGTACAAGGATAACGCCGGTATAGCTGTCGAGCAGCGACAGACGCGCCCACAGCTTGACCATGCCGACGGCGTATATGATCGGCGGCACGATCATCGGCGACAGCAGAAGTATGCGCATTAGGGATGGCCACCAGCCTCCTGCCGCCCAGGCGCCGACGGCGAAAGCGACGCCGAGCGCGGTGGCGATCGCAGCGCAGGCAAGCGCGATGCCGGCACTGGTCAGCATGCTGGGTAGCCAACCCTTACTCCAGTCGGCGAGCGCCGCGAAATGCTCCATCGAAATGCCGTCCTGCGGCAACGACAGATAATCGCGGTCGGTCAATGCGACCGGGATCACCACCAGGATCGGTACGAACAGGAAGCCGAGCAAGCACCATGCCACAAGGCGCGGCAGTCCGATCTCGAGGATGCGCCGCGGCTTCATTGCTGCGGCCTGGCGACGAAGGCGGCGCGCAGCGCCGGACTGCGCATGGCGGCAAAGACGATGATGCCGACCACCAGAAGCAGCATGGTCGACAGCGATGTCGCTAGATCCCAGCGCGAGGTGCTCGAGATCTGCACAGAGATATATTCGGCGATCATCAGGGTCTTGCCGGCGCCGAGCAGGGCCGGCGTCACCAGAAAGCCAAGCGAGAAAACGAAGACGAACAGTGTCGCCAACGCGATGCCGGGCAGGCTTAGCGGCAGCCAGACGCGCCAGAAGATCGTTGCCGGACGCGCGCCCAGCGAGCGTGCCGCCTGCATGATGCGGCGGTCGATATCGGACAGATTGGCATAGAGCAGCAGGATGGCGAACGGCATCATATAGTGCACCATGCCGATGGTGACGCCGAAAAGATTGTAGACGAGGTCGAGCGGCGTCGAGATCACGCCCATATCCATCAAGGCGCTGTTGAGGACGCCCCGCCGGCGCAGGATGGTGATCCAGGAAAACGCCCTGACCAGCACCGATATCCAGAACGGCACTAGCACCAGGAACAGCGAGATGCGGCGCCAGCCCGCCGACATATGGATGATGGCGAAGGCGACGACATAGCTTGCCAGCACCGTTATCACCGTCGTCATGACGGACACTTTGAGCGTCGTCATGACGACGCGGCCGACCGCTGCGTTGGCGAACAGGTTCTGGTAGTTGGCAAGGCCGAGCTTCGGCTCGGTCAGGCTCAACGCCAGAACCTGCAGGATCGGCGCCGCATACAGGCCGATTGCCACCAGGCTGGCGGGAACCGTCAGCAGCAAAGCTGTTGTTTTGAAATTTCGCATCGGACATAGGCCGCCAACTTTGCCGGGGGCGGCCTTTCCTTGTTGGCTCGCCCTCTCAGCTCGAGATGAAGTCTAGGTATTTGTTCTGGAGCTCGGTCTCGTGTTCCGCGTAATAAGCGGGATTGAGCATGATCTGCGAGGCAGCATTTTCCTTCGTCGTCGGATTCACGAGGGCGTCCTCCGGCGTCATCAAGGCGAGCGTCTTGGGGTTGGACGGTCCGTTGCCCATGATCTGCAGCAGCACGAGCTGGCCGGCCGGATCGAGCGTCGAATTGATGAAGTCGAACACTTTCTTGCCGGCGGGATTGCCCTTCGGAACCGACCACGCGCTGGCCGAAAGGATGTTCTGTTCCCAGATCCACTTGAATTTGTCGGGGGTCTCTTTGTGCAGGAGATTGGCGCGGGTGTGCCAGATGTTGCCCATCGCCACTTCGCCCTCGCGGAACAGTTGCTGGGTCTGCGCGCCGCCTTC
Organism: Mesorhizobium sp. WSM4830; assembly: GCF_055811495.1. NCBI lineage: Bacteria > Pseudomonadati > Pseudomonadota > Alphaproteobacteria > Hyphomicrobiales > Phyllobacteriaceae > Mesorhizobium > Mesorhizobium sp. WSM4830. The sequence continues at coordinate 83,780 of NZ_JBVVQI010000013.1, forward strand.
CCAGAAGATGATGTCGGCGAGCATCGGCTTCAACTTCTTGAACGCCCGGTCGACGTCGAGTGGGTAGAGGTCGGCGGGCGCGACCCCGTCCGCCATGAGGACGAATTCGAGCTGCCCCTGGATCCATTTGCACATTGTGCGCTTGCCGGGGAATTTGGCCGTGTCGAAGAAGTCGGCCCACCCTGTCGGCGCGACACCCTTGGTTGCGTCGGCATCGTAGGCAAGCACGTTCGAATAGACGTAGTTCGAGATGCCGAACTCGCCGGCGAAATTCTCGGGCACCTGCGACTTGTCGACGATCGTGTAGTCGATCTTCTCGACCAGATTGCCCTTGCCCAGCGTCAGGGAATCGATCATGCCGCCGTCGGTGGCATCCCAGATGACCTTGCCGGACTCGACCATGGCCCGGATTGTGCCGATCGCAGGCCCTGCCCCGTCGATCACCACTTTCATGCCGCTCTTCTGGGTGAAAGGTTCGCCATAGGCCTTGGCGAAGGCGTCCGCCGCAGCCCCTCCCCAGTTGCAGACGACGATTTCGGAGGCGTCGGCCTGGGCAACGCCGGGCTTGAAGGCGGTCACAAGTCCGAGGCCGCCGAGAGCAAAGAGGAAAGAGCGGCGATCGATCTCACCGCGGTTGAATTTTTCCAGCGCGATCTGCGCCGCGTCTTGTGCGAAATGCGAGATTGTCATTTTTCATTCTCCCATTGTTGATGGTGGACTGCATGTCTTCGCGGATTTGATCCGTCTCTGTTCAAATTCCCACTCTTGCCGGCGGTCGGTTTTCCGCTGAGGCGTTTCCAGCCAGTTTCCAATGCGTCCTGCGCGGCGCGCCCACGGAGTGGCGCACGACAAGTTTCACCGCAACCGGCGCCGCGTCCGGTATTTCGACGCCGTTGATGTGGTCGATCAACAGGCCGACGGCTCGACGGCCGAATTCCTCCGCCGACTGACGGATGGCCGTCAGCGGCGGATCGAGCAGGTCGACATTGCGGATGTCGTCGAAACCGACCAGCGACAGATCGGCGGGCACGCTGATGCCGAGCTTGCGACAGCCTTGCAAAATCCCCAGCGCCAGCATGTCTGCAGAGGCGAAGATTGCGGTCGGCGGGTTGTCGAGTGCAGCGAACCGCCGGATCGCGCGCAGGCCGGACTCCTCGTCATAGTCGCCGAAAAAGACGTAGCCGGGCTCGAGCTGCAGGCCTCTGCGTTCGAGGCATTCCTCGAAGGCTCCGAACCGCTCCCTGCTGCTGAGCAGCGCCGGTGGGCCGCCGACAAAGGCGATCGCCTGGTGGCCACTATCCAGAAGATGCTCGGTCGCCAGCCTGGCGCCGCGACGGTTATCGGCAAACAGGCGCGGCGCAATGGCGCCGGGAACGTCCTCGTCGACCAGGACGACGTTGCTGCAGGCATTGATCTTCTGGACCAGTGCGCCATCGTCCGGATGGTTGGTCATCAGCAGGATACCGTCGACCTGCGCGTCGTCGATGCGCGACAGGAAGCCCAGTTCCTTGGCGGCGATGTTGCGGCTGTTGAACATCACCAGGCTGTAGCCGAGCCGGCTTGCCTCCTCTTCGGCCGCACTCGCGATGGCGGCGAAAAATGGGTAGGAGATGTCGGAAACGATCAGGCCGATGGTTTCGCTACGGCCCTTGCTCAGCCGTCGCGCGATGGCGTTGGGGCGATATTCCAGTTCCGCCACCGCCGCCCTGATGCGTTCGCTGGTTTCCGCCGGGAGCTTGATGCGGCCGTTCAGGTGACGCGACACGGTGGTGACCGAGACGCCGGCCGCATGTGCGACGTTCCTGATCGTGGATGCTGTGGGTTTCTTCATGAGGCGACTTCGCCCAGCGTTTGCCGATGGGCAGAGTTCAGCACAGGAATTTACGCTTGTAAACCGCTTTACTAAACCGGTTTCGTGAAATCGCGCGCTACCACCATTCCGGGAAAGCCGCGTGAGCGGCCCTGGCCAGTGTCGGGATTTCCTGATCGGGAACGGAGCTGTAGGGCCAGAGCAGTCGCGGGCCGAGCGGCGCCCAGCCGCCGGCCGCCGCCATCGCCTTGTCGAGTGCCGCATCGCTGACATTGTAACGGGTGCGAAACGGTAGGACATGTGCGGCGAGGAAGGCCTGTATGCGGGCCTCGACCTCGGCAGCGGCGGCCATGTCGGTACGGATCATCCGCCACCACATCACCGCGCCCTTCGGGTTGAGGCAGGCAACGTTGGAATAGCTGCCATGGGCTCCCCCGGCATAACCTGTTGCCAGCGTGTGGCCGGGGACGAAAACGGAAAATCCGTCCAGTTTGCGGCGCATGTCGGCATACCAGCCGGCGTCGCCGCCCGGCAGCTTGGCGCCGATCAGCGATGGCACGGCCGCACGCAGCCTGGCGATGCCGTCGAGCGTCAGCCGACGCTTAGCGTGCGGCGGGTTGTAGAGCACCAGCGGCGTTTCGGGCGCGACTTCGCACAGGCCGCCGGCAAAGCGCATGACCTCGTCGTCGCTGGGCGGCCACCAGTCGGGCAAGGTGAACTGCACCGCCGCCGGGCGAAGTACGGCCACCCGTGTCAGCCGCTCCAGCGCGACGCGCGGATTGGACTGGCTGATGCCGATCTGGAAAGGAAGGCGCGCGCGGCCGGCTATGGTTGCGACCAACTCACAAAGCCGGTCGAATTCGGGCTCGGTCTGGCAATGGAATTCGCAGGCCGTGCCATTGGAATAGACGCCTTCGACGCCTGAGGCGCAGAGCCGGGCGATCGTCTCTTCCGTCGCCTGCCAGTCGATCGCTCCGCGATGGTCGATGGCCAACATCACCGCACCCCAGACGCCGCGCGGCGCGTGTGTGGGCAAGCGGGCCAGATGGTCGTTAGGGTCAGCGTGCACCGGCGATCTCGTGTTCGCGGCGGGTTTCGTTCGATGCGAAGGCAGCCTCGATAATGGCGATCATCTTGCGTGCATAGATACCGTCGACCGGCACCGGCGTATCGTAGGCAATGGCATCGCGCATTGCGCTCCATTCGCGCACCAGCGCGTTATGCATCCAGTTCGGCTCAAAGGAACCGGGCAACTCGGTCCAGACCGTATCGCGGCCAAGCATCGTGCCGCGGTCCATGTCGATGCGCAGCGTTCCCTGCTCGCAGACCAGATCCATGGCGTAGGTGGAAGCGCCGGTGCGATAGCCGACGCTCTGCACCTGGCCGACGCCGCCGCCGGCGAAGCGCAGTCCGAGCAAGGCGCTGTCGTCTGCTTCCTGGTCATGGAACTTGGCGCCGAGCATGCCGCTCACCGACACGACATCGTCATCCATCAGCCAGACGAGGCGGTCGAGCGCGTGGATGCCGGCCGTCAACAGCATGCCGCCGCCGGTCGCCTTGCGCAGATGCCAGTCGCGGCGATTGTGCTCCATCCACAGCTTGATGATCCAACTCGATCCGGTGAGCGGCCGGCCTAGCTCGCCTCCCTCAAGAATTTGCCTGGCCGCGATGCAGGGCAGGGCGAAATGCATGAGATGGGCGACCATCAGCTTGACGCCGCCCTTGGCCACGGCGGCATTGATCGCATCGCAGGCGGCCGCCGTCGGCGCCATCGGCTTTTCGAGCAGGATATGCTTGCCGGCGTTTGCCGCGCCGATGGCCATTTCCGCATGGAGGTGGTGCGGGCTGGCGATGAGCACCGTGTCCACCTCCTTGTCGTCCAGGAGCTTGCGCCAGTCGGCGTAACCGCGGCCGCCATGTTCGGCGGTGAAGCGCTGCAGCGCGTCGGCATTTCCACGAGAAGCGGCAACGAGGCGAATGCCGCCAACCTCACGGATTGCCCGCGCATGGGCTGCGCCGAAATCGCCGGCGCCGATAATTCCTATTCCAATCATGATCCTGCCTTTTGATAAGCGGCGTCGATCAGCGACATCGCCGCAACATAATCCTCGATGGACACCGGCGGAGGCGCCTTTTTGGCCAGCCGGTCAAGCGTATCGCGCATGAACAGACGATAGCGCGTTGCCGGCAGTTCGACCGGCAAGTCGACGATTGCCGCGTCGTCGAGCGTGGCGCAAATGGTCCGGTCGCCATGATCGATGAGGGTGGCATTGGCACTGACGATGCGCCACTCGAAGTCACCGCCGGGGCGCATCGAGGCAAAGGTATAACCGGCCTCGACGATGAACAGCGCGCCGGCCTCGTCTTCCAGCACCAGCAGCGCATGATCCTCGACCGGGCCGGGATGAATGCGGTTCGCGATCGAAACGCTTTTCAGGTCGAGCTTGCCGGTTGCGAGGCTGAGTGCCGCGTCGACGCCGTGTATGCCGAGATTCCTCAACGCACCCCCGCCACCAACCGCCGGGTCGACGACCCAGGCGACACCGTCGGCGACGTAGCGTTGCGGCGGGCCATTGACCAGCCGGAACTGGCAATGCGCCACCGGGCCGGCGCGACCTTGCCGGCGCAGCCGTTCAAACGCCGTGACGGCCGGTCCGAAACGGTTGGGCAGGGGAACAGCGACAAAAGCCTGGTACTGCCTGGCAAGGTCGCGCAGCGCCATCAGTTCCCTCGTATGGCTGGCCGCCGGCTTCTCGAGGATCAGCGGTATCCCTGCCGCGATGATCGCACGAACCCGTGCCGGCACCGTCGAAGGGTGCCCCATCAACAGGATCACATCCGGCGGGCTGGAGAGGATCTCCGTGAAATCTTCGATAAACGGCAGGTCGTGGTGCGCGGCGAACGCATGCGCTTGGCCAGGATCCTCGTCCCAGATACCAGCGATCTCCGCACCGCAAAAGCGTGCGGCGTCGAGGTGCATTTCGGCGTGCCAGTGGCTCGAGCCGGCGAGGGCAATCTTCATTCGAAGGCAGCAGGGTTGTTATGGGCTTGCAGGATATCCTACAAGTAGCTATACGACAAGCGGGCAGGCTAATCCGGACGATGATGAAAGCAGTGGGATGGCGGAACTGAAGTCGATTGAACCGTTGAGCAGACCGCCGCTTCTTCACGTCACCGTGCAGGAAAGCCTCAGGGCCTATATCGAAAGCAACCAGCTCAAGGCAGGCGATCCCTTGCCGCCGGAGACATTCCTGGCGCAGCGGCTCGGCGTCGGCCGCAACTCTGTTCGCGAAGCCATCAAGGCGCTGGAATCGATCGGCATCTTGGAGACGCGGCGCGGCATCGGCGTGTTCGTCAAGGAGTTCTCGTTCAAGCCGCTGCTGGATAACCTGGCCTACGGTTTGCAGGATTCGCTGCGCGATGTCGAAGAGCTGCGCGAAATCCGCCGCGTGCTGGAAACCGGCCTCATCGCCAAGACGATCGAGATGATCAGTGCCGAGGACATCGAGGCGCTGCGCCAGTTGACCGAGCGCATGCGGCAACGTGCCGAGCGACATGAGAGCTTCGCCGAAGAGGACCAGCAATTCCATCAGCTGCTATTCCGCTGCCAGAACAATCACATGCTGAGCGCGCTGATCGACATCTTCTGGACGGCGTTCAACAAGGCCTCGAATTTCACCAATCTCGATAATCCAACGCCGCTGGCGACATGGCGCGACCATCACGAGATCGTCGAGGCTGTCGCCGCCAAGGATGTCAACCAGGCGCGTCGGCGGCTCGACGACCATTACCGGGGGATCCAGCAGGTTATCGCCAAAAACCGAGCAAGCTGAAGAACAACCTGAATATGCCAAGGGAGGAAACCATGCGCATCAGGACCATCGCATTCTCAGTCGCCGGGCTGCTGCTCGCCAGCATTGCCCCGTTGGCCAGTGTCCAGGCACAAAGCGCCAAGACCATTGCGGGCGGCTTCGACGTCGGCCCCGGCGGTTTTCCCAAGAACTTCAACCCGCTGGTCGCGACGGGCGGCTACACCTGGCTCAGCACATATTTTGAACCGCTGGTCATCTACAATGCCGGGCTGACCGATATCGAAGGCGACCTCGCCAAGGATTACAAGATCAGCGACGACCGGCTGAGCTATACGTTCAACCTGGTCAACGAGACCTGGCATGACGGCAAACCGTTCACCTCGAAGGACGTCAAGTTTACCCTCGAGCTTGCCAAGAACAAGGCCTCCGGCAGTCTGTTTGCCGCCCGCCTCGCCAACATCGCCTCAGTCGATGCGCCGGATGACCACACCGCAGTGGTGAAGCTATCGAAACCGAACGGCTCGTTTCTATCCATCGTCTCGCAGCTGATGATCCTGCCGGAGCATGCCCTGGCCGCTCTGCCGCCAGAATCGCTGGCGACAAGCACCTGGTGGTCGACCGCTCCGGTCGGCACCGGCCCATTCAAGTTCAAGCGCTACGTGACCGATCAGTATGTCGAACTGGCAGCCGATGACGATTATCGCGGCGGCAAGCCGAAGGTAGACGCGCTCATCAACCGCTATTTCGAGTCGCCGGCGGCGGCGGTTGCCGCGCTCCGTGCCGGCGAGATACAGTTCACCTATGTCGAGCCCGACGATGCGGCATCGTTCAAGAGCGACAGCAATTTCAAGGTGATCGAAGGTGCCTCCTATGTGGTCAACTATATCGGCCTGAACCAGAAGGTCGACCTGTTTAGGGACATCCGTGTCCGCCAGGCGATCATGCACGCGATCGATCGCAACGCCATCATCGACAGCCTCTACGGCGGTGCCGCCAAGCCAGCCAATTGCGGCTATGTCGCGCCGCATCTCGTTCCCGCAGGCCTCGAACCCTATGCCTACGATCCGGCAAAGGCCAAGGCGCTGCTGAGCGAGGCGGGCTGGGACAAGATCAACGGCGACAAGCCGATCACCTTGCTGACCTATTACGGCTCGCCGCAAGCGGCCAATGTGATGGCCGCTGTCCAGTCGATGCTGGCCGAGGTCGGCATCAATGTGGTGCCGCGGGTCGTCGATACGCCGACCTATAACGGCATCGTCTACAAGCAAGGCACGCCGGACTGGAATGCGTTTCCGATGGTCTATGCCGGCCTGCAGAACGGCCCCAACCCGGCCGGCCTCAATCCCGGCCTCAATAAGTCGCAGATCCCGCCGGCAGGCTTCAACACCATGCGCATCGAGTTCGACGACCTGAGCACCGCGTTGGACGCTGCGCTCGGCCAGACCGATCCGGCCAAGCTCGACGCCTCCTGGCAGGAGGTCTGCAAGGTGATGAACAAGGAGCTGCCCTGGGCGACTTTGTGGGTGGCCAACCGCTATGGCGTGGCCTCCAACAAGCTGCGTGACTTCGTCTGGACGCCGGCGCCGGGCGGCGGCCCCTACGCAGCTCACCCCGAGCACTGGGACATCCAGTAAGAACCCCGCAACCAAGCGAGCCGGCGGGACCACTTTGGCGCCGCCTGCCACCGCCACGGAAAGCCCATGCTGAGCTTCATCGCCCGCCGCAGCGCCACAGGACTGCTGATGCTGGTCGCGCTCAGCGTCCTCATCTTCATCCTGCTGCGGCTGGCGCCGGGCGATCCGATCGACGCCTATATCAACCCGTCGGTCCCCATGTCGGCTTCCGACCTCGAGGGCCTGCGCGAACGGCTCGGGCTCGATCGGCCGCTTCCCGTGCAATATCTCGCCTGGCTGCGTGCGGCGCTGAGCGGTGACTTCGGCTATTCGATCCAGCGCAGCGGCGTTGCCGTGCTGCCGCTGGTCATGGAACGCATCGGCCCGACGGCGCTGTTGATGGGCACGGGCCTGGCGATCGCCATCATGCTCGGCATTTCCGCCGGCATTTTCAGCGCGGTGCGCCGTAACGAACCGTCCGACATCGCGCTGTCGGTGCTGTCGTTTATCGGTATCTCCAGCCCAGCTTTTCTGACGGCGCTGCTTGGCCTCTATTTCTTCTCGGTATTGCTGCGCTGGGCACCGTCCGGCGGCATGCAGACCGCGGGTGCGCCGTTCTCGGCGTCGGATGTGCTTGCGCACCTCGTCCTGCCCGCCTGCCTGCTGTCTATCGGCCATGCCGCGCTGATCATGCGCTACATGCGCGCCTCGCTGCTGGAAGTGCTCAACCAGGACTACGTGCGGACGGCGCGCGCCAAGGGCGTGCGCGAGTTCTGGGTGATCATCAAGCACGCCACCCGCAATGCGCTCTTGCCGGTGATTACCCTGATCGGCTCGACCGTCGGCATCGCCGTCGGCGGCGCCATCTTCCTGGAAAGCGTGTTCAACTGGCCGGGCATGGGACTGCTTCTGGTCAACGCTGTCGGCACCCGCGACTACCCGGTGATCATGGGCGCTACCCTGGTGATCGGCGTTTGCGTCATCCTGGTCAACCTCTTGACCGACGTCGTCTATGCCGTCGTCGACCCGCGCATTCAGGTGGCTTAATGGCAATCACCGCGCCAGATCCTACAGTTGACCCGACAGCCGCGCCGCAGACCAAAGGCCCGCTTCGCCGCGCGCTCGACCGCTTTTTTGAAAACCGCGCGGCACGTGCCGGGCTTTTGATCGTCATCCCGATCCTGCTGGCGGTTTCGACCTATCCTCTGTGGTGGCCGTTCGGCCCGAATGCCATCGACCTCAGGGCGATGAACAAGGCGCCGTCCGCCATTCATTGGCTGGGCAGCGATGGCGTCGGGCGTGATGTCATGGCCAGGTTGCTGCAAGGCGGGCGGATCTCACTGCTGGTTGCCATCTGTTCGGTTGCCATCTCGACCGTCATCGGCTTCCTGGTCGGCGCCATCGCCAGCTTTGGCGGGCGGCTTGTCGACGGCACGGTGATGCGCCTGGTCGACCTGGCGATGACGCTGCCGCCGGTGATCTTCCTGCTGGTGCTGGCTTCGATTGCTGGCACCGGCATCGCCCCGACCATCCTGGTGATCTCGCTGCTCTCCTGGCCGGTGCTGTCGCGCATGGTGCGTGCCCGGCTGCTCGAACTGCGCGAGCGCGACTTTGTCGTCGCCGCCCGCGGCATGGGGGCGGGGCTGCCGCATCTGCTGTTCCGGCACGGCCTGCCCAATTGCATCGATATCCTGGTCGTCTACGCCACCTTGCAGATCGCCAACGCCATCCTGCTCGAGGCCGGCCTGTCCTTCCTCGGCCTCGGCATCGCACCGCCCGAAGCCAGCTGGGGCAACATGCTCAATCTCGCCCGCTCCACCGTCGTGCTGGAAAATTACCCCTGGCAATGGATGTTCCCGGGCGCCGCACTGGTGCTCACCGTGCTCGCCATCAATTTCATCGGCGACGGCTTGCGCGACGCATTCGACCCTCGCTCCGATCTCAACTGACCTCAAAGGTTCATCAAAATGCCCCTGTTTACCGGCGTCGTGCCACCTGTCGTCACCCCGCTCAATGCCGATTTCAGCATCGATTTCCCGTCGTTCACGCGCACTATCGAGAACCTGCTCGACGGCGGTGTTCACGGGCTGTTCGTGCTCGGCTCGACCAGCGAGGTGGTCTTCCACGACGAAGCGGGCCGCAGGGCCATCCTCGAGCATGCGGTCAAGGTCAATAACGGCCGGGTTCCGATCTTCGCCGGCGTCATCGATCCGACGACCGATCGTGTCATCAACCACGCCCGCATCGCCAGATCGGCCGGCGCCAACGCCATTGTTGTCACCGCGCCGTTCTATACCCGCACCAGCCAGCCGGAGATCGGTGACCACTTCCGCTATGTCAAGGATGCGATCGATATCCCGGTCATCGCCTACGACATCCCGGTCTGCGTTCACGTCAAGCTGGAGCGTAAGACCACCGTCGGCCTCGCCAGGGAAGGCGCCATCGCGGGCATCAAGGATTCCAGCGGCGATGACGGCAATCTGCGCTACGTGCTCAAGGACATGGCCGACTACCCCAGCTTCTTCGGCATGACCGGCTCCGAGATCCTGGTCGACAGTGTGCTGGCCATGGGGGCGCATGGCGTCGTGCCGGGCCTCGCCAATGTCGACCCGCATGGCTATGTCAGGCTGTGGAAGCTGATGCAGGCCGGCCAGCATGCCGAAGCCCGGGTGGAACAGGAGCGGCTTTTAAAGCTGTTCGAGATCGTCTGGATATCGCTTGGCAGGACAAGCGCCGGCTCGGCCGGCGTCGGCGCCTTCAAGGCAGCGATGAAGAGCCTCGGCATCATCGCCTCGAACACCATGGCGCGGCCGCAACGCAGCCTGAACGGGGAGGAAACCGCAAAGATCGATATGATCCTTCGCGACGTGGGGCTGCTCCGCTGAGTGTCGCGCCGATCCTCTCGATTTCCGGACTGCGCGCGGTGTTCCGCATCGCGGGGCGCGACATCGCGGCGGTAACGGATGTCGACCTGACGATCGGCTCCGGCGAGACGCTGGCGCTCGTCGGCGAATCCGGATCCGGCAAGTCCGTCACCAGCCTGTCGATCATCGGCCTGTTGCCGAAAAGGGTCGGACATATTGCCGAGGGATCGATCGCGTTGCGGCGCAAGAACGGCACGGTCACCGAGCTGACCAGCCTCGATGCCGAGTCGCTGCGCAAGATACGCGGCAACGAGATCGGCATGGTATTCCAGGAGCCGATGACCAGCCTAAACCCGGTCTACAGGATCGGCGAGCAGATCGCCGAACCGATCCGCATCCATCTCGGCAAATCGCACCGCGAGGCAGAAGCAGACGCGGTGCGGCTGCTGGAGCAGGTCGGCATTCCCGATCCGAAGCGGCGGGCGCGGCAGTATCCGCACGAGCTGTCAGGCGGGATGCGCCAGCGCGCTACCATCGCCATGGCCCTGTCCTGCGATCCGGGCTTGCTGATCGCCGACGAGCCGACAACGGCATTGGACGTCACTATCCAAGCCCAGATCCTCGATCTTTTGGCCGAGCTGCAGGCGCAGCGCGGCATGGGCATCCTGTTCGTTACTCACAATCTCGGCGTCGTCGCCGAAATCGCCGACCGAGTAGCGGTGATGTATGCCGGGCGTATCGTCGAGACAGGTCCGGTGAGCGAAGTGTTCACCCGTCCGCGTCATCCCTATACGGCCGGGTTGTTGCGCTCGGTGCCGCGGCTCGGCAAGGCCACGGCGCTGAAGGCGGCGGGAACGCCGCTGCCGACCATTGCCGGAAATGTTCCCTCGCTCGCCTTGCTGCCCAAGGGCTGTTCCTTCGCGCCGCGCTGCCCGATGGCTATCGCTGCCTGCCGCGCCGCGGTCCCGCCATTGTTTGCGGCGACGCCGACCCAGCAAAGCCGCTGCCTGCGCTGGGAGGAGCTCTGATGGCCGACGCCCCCTTCCTCGCGGTCAAAAACCTGACCAAGTATTTTGCGCCGACTGCATTCTCGCGCGGACCCGTCGTCAGGGCGCTGGAGGATATTTCCTTCGATGTCAGGCGTGGCCAGGTGGTCGGCCTGGTCGGCGAATCCGGCTCCGGCAAGACCACGATCGGCCGCTCGGTGCTGCGTCTGATCGAGCCGACATCCGGCCAAATCAACTATGACGGCACCGACATCACCAGGCTGAGTGCCGCCCAGTTGCGCCGCCAGCGTCGCAAGATGCAGTATATTTTCCAGGATCCCTTCGCCAGCCTGTCGCCACGCATGACGATAGGGCAGATCCTCACCGAAGGCCTGGACATTCAAGCCATTGGCAAGAAGTCCGAGCGGCGGGCGAAAGCCGAGAAAGCACTTGCCGCGGTCGAGTTGCCGGTCGACGCTTATGACCGCTACGCCCATGAATTCTCGGGTGGCCAGCGCCAGCGCATCGGCATCGCCCGGGCGCTGACGCTCGAGCCGGAATTCATCGTTGCCGACGAGCCAGTCTCGGCGCTCGACGTCTCGATCCAGGCGCAAATCATCAATCTGTTGCGCGACCTGCAGCTCCGGCTCGGCCTGACCATGCTGTTCATTTCGCATGATCTGGCCGTCGTCGAGTACATCTGCGACACGGTCATCGTGCTCTATCTCGGGCGCATCATGGAAGTTGCACCGGCGGCCGCGCTCTATGCCCGGCCGCAGCATCCCTATACGCGCGCGCTGCTGTCGGCCATTCCGTCGCTCGATCCGCTGGCCAGGCAAGACCGGCAGGTGCTCAAGGGCGATATTCCCAGCCCGGCAAACCCGCCGTCGGGCTGTGTTTTCCGGACCCGTTGCCCGTTTGCGCTGGAGGCTTGCGCAGGGGCTGTGCCGCCGCTGAGGGCGACAGCCGAGGGCCATCTGAAGGCCTGCATCCGCGACGACATCGCGTAAGGAGTGATTGCGGCCCTAGACAACGGCTCCAGCCTGGGTTCACGAAGCTGTTATAGTGGTCTCCGGTCATTGAAACGTCAGCAATGCCGACCCACATGCACGCTGCGTCGGATGTTTCCTCCCATTCGTCCGGCGCGTTCCCCTCTGAAGGTTTTCGACCTTCACATCTGGCGGCTTTGCAGCCCGGCCTTTTTTCTGCGGGGTTGGTGAGCGAGCCGAGATCAGGGCGCAGGCGTGCCCAGCGTATCGATGCGTTTCGCTAGCGCCGCGGGATCGCCAAGCACGCGCAGCGTCTTCAGCCGAGCAGTGCCGCCGGCGGCGATCGAGACGCCCGATGCCGGCACACCAAGCGCTTTGCCGACCAGCTTTTCCAGCGCTCGATTGGCGGCCCCGTTTTCCGGCACGGCGCGGACGCGGGCTTTTAGATAGCTTCGCCCATCCGCCGATGTTTCGATGCCCTCCAGCCTGTCCATCGCCGCTTTCGGCGTCAGCCGGACGAATAGGTCGATGCCGTCGGTGCGCGTGCGGAACGGCGCGCTCATGGGACGCCTGAACTCAGACGACCAGCGAAAGCACGGTGGTGAGCAGGAACTGCCGGATGAAGAACAGGATCAGCAGCAGGATGATCGGCGAGATGTCGATGCCGCCGAGATCGGGCATGAAGCGGCGGATCGGCCGCAGCGCCGGCTCCGTCAGCCGGTAGAGCATGTTGCTGATGGTGTCGACGAACTGGTTGCGCGAGTTGACGACGTTGAAGGCGTAGAGCCAGGAAAATATCGCCGAGGCGATGATGATCCACCAGTAAAGGTCAAGCGCCATGACAATGGTCTGAATGAGGGCGATCATGCCGGTCTCCGATTGTTGCCGACATGTAGCCACTGTAGGTGAAAGCGGCAAGAGCCGCCTTCCGCAGCAGGGCGAAGCCGGACGAACGGCCGAACGGCATTTCGGCAGCAAGCGCAGCCTTGACAGGAAACCGCAGCGGCCGATAAAAGCCCCATCCGCTGGACGGGGCTGTAGCTCAGCTGGGAGAGCGCGTCGTTCGCAATGACGAGGTCAGGAGTTCGATCCTCCTCAGCTCCACCAGCGGATTTTTCGAATCCCTTGCCTGGTTGCATGCCGAAGACCCGCTTGGATTCCATGGCTGTCCTCAGCTGAAGCAACCGAATGCATCGCGAGCCTCTGCCGGCTTGGCACTGTCATCGCCGGGTGGATTCACATCGGCGGCGTAAAGGTCCTCTACACCAGTAGCGTATGCGGCCTATTGCCACTGCGCCTCGTCCTTGCCAGACTTGGCCCGTCTTCAAAACCGAGGGGAATTCACTATGACCCGCACGACAAGACGTGATTTTGTAGGTCTTACAGGAGTGGCAGCGACTGCCCTGGCCGGTGCTGTTGCAACACGAGCTACCGCTGCTGAAACCGACGTATCGCCATCGTTCGATGAGGTTCTTCAAGAGTACAATCAAAACAACACAGAAAGGACTAGATCAAGGCTGGCGATCTATGTGGTGCTTTCTCATCTGCACGCCAGCCTCGAGGAGGAATTTAGTGACCTTGGGCTAGAGCTGCCTTTGGGAAAAAAGGCCTTGCCATCGAATCTGCCGGCCAATTTCGAGGACGCGCAGGTTGCACCCTTTCCTTGGCTCTTCAAGCCCTCGGAAGTTACCGACCAGGAACGAAGCGGCTACGCGACGATTGCAATGCGAATGAACGCAGTGATGGCAAGACACACCGCCGACGTGAGTGTCGGGGTTTCGCACATCATGTCACACAAGGGATAACCGCGACCTTGCCGGCGAGCACGGCACGTCAGGCGAGCACAACGCCGGCCGGCGATTTGTTGTTGCGGGCGAACCGATTACCTGTTTTCGCGAGGCGACTGCGCTGCGAGAGTCCTCACAATGGATAAATCCTTCCGGGACGCGCCGCGCGAGATAGCAAAGCTCTCGGCACCCCGGCCAGTGGGAATTGTCAGCCGTCCGCGCGTAGTGGCGCTGCTTTCGCAGGCCCTCGACAGCGGTGCATGCTGGCTGGCTGCGCCTGGTGGATACGGCAAGACCACCGCGGTGATCGACTTTCTGGAACAAGGCGGGCTAAAGCAAGGCGGGCTGAAGCAAGGCGAATCGGCGTACAACTGGTATCGGGTCGACACCGAGGACCAGGACGTTGCGCGCCTTTTCCACTACCTGACGCTGTCGCTCGACGGCGGGCATGCCGGCATGCCCGTCTTCGGTCCGGAATATGCCGACAATTCCGACGATTTCGCGCGGCTGTTCTTCCGCACTTATTTCTCGCGGCTTGATCCCGGCACGATCCTGGTCCTCGACGATCTGCATCGTGCCGACGCGCCAGGCTTCCGCCGGACGCTGGCGATCCTGTTGCGCGAACGCCCCAACACCATCCGCTGCATCTGCACATCGCGGATGCTGCCCGAGGGCGATGTCGCCGACCTCGTGCTGTCGGGACAGTTGCCCGTCCTCAACCAAACCCTGCTGGAGTTTTCGCCTGCGGAGGCACGCAACCTCGTCGCCGCCCGCTCGCAATCGCCGTCCGAGGTCGGCGACATTTCGGAGGCGCGCGGCTGGGCGGTGGGCCTTCTCCTGCTGGCCAACGCCGGAATGTACTACCCGCTTTCGCAGACCGGCCTTGCCGGAGGTGCCGGCCTTCGGGAGATTGTCGGACGTTATTTCCTGCGCGACATCGCGCCGGAGGACCAGGATCTGCTTATCAGGCTCAACCTTCTGCCGGAGATCAGCAAGGAGCTTGCCGATGCGTTCCTGGGCTCGCCACGGGCCGCCCGCCTGCTAGAGCGGCTGCAGCATCGGCAATTGCTGATCACCCGCGACGGTCCGGGCGGCGCCGCCTTCCAGCTGCATGACTTGTTGCGCGAATACCTTGCCGGCCTGCTGGACAGGCGGGTGACGGAAGCGGACCGTTCCAGACTGCGCGAGCAGGCAGCAAAGGTCCTGCACGAGGCAGGCAAAACCGACGCGGCAATCGTGCTGGCGTTGCAGGCGGGCGCCTGGTCGCTGGCACGCCAGCTCATTCTGGAGTGCGCCAACGCCGTTCTCTCGCAAGGGCGCCGGGCCAGCTTCGTCGAATGGTGCAACGGGCTGCCACCCGACCAGATGGACGGGTGGGTCCATTATTGGCTGGGCGTTGCCTTTGCATCGGACGATGCGAAGGCCGAACCGCACCTCTCCAAGGCATGGCAAGCATTCGAGAACACCGACATGCGCGGCCAATGCCTGACCGTCGCGCGGGCGGTCGTGGTCAAGACCGCCAGCTGGCGTACGCATGAGGGGCTGGCGGATTGGACGCGCCGAGCCTCACAGGTTCTTGCCAAGGGATTGCCGGAGTTGGATCCGGAGGAACTCATGATGGTCAGGCTCGGCATCCTGCGGGCCGTCGATTTCGCCGAACCTGACGAATTCTACGCCCATGACGCGAAGCGCCTCGTGAATGATATCCAGCAGCGCCTGACACGTCTGCCGATCGAGGATTCGGTCGAGTTGCGCCTGCTGGCAAGCGAAGCGCTCATCGACTACGCGACCTCGTCGGGGCAGCGCGACATTTTTACCAATGCCGTGGACAGCGTTGCCGCCGATCTCGAACATCCGGATATCCCGCCGCTGGTGCTCGGCATGTGGCTGGTGTCCTTTGGCTCGGCCAGCGGCCGTTACTTCCCCTATTCGCGGCGCGGTTTTGTCTATGCATCGGCCGAGGATGCGTTGCGACGCGCAACGGCGATAGGCGAGCAACACGCCTTACGGGGCGTCGAGTTCAGCGCCCTCTATCAGCTTCAATTGCTGATGAAGCTTCACAACAAGTTCTCGGAATTCAATGCGCTTGTCTCCCGGCTGGGCGAGATCGCGGACAGCAGGTTCACAACCCAGGTCGCTGTAGTCGCCGACTGCCACGCGGCGATGCACACGCGCAATGGCGACTTCGTCAAGGCTTATCTCGACTGCGATGCCTTCATGGACGCCATCGAGCGGGCGAATGAGCCGATGATCGAACGCTGGCCGCATTACGTCACCAAATACCAGGTCCTGCTGGCCGATCGGCGTCCGGCGGAGGCCATTGCGCTACTCCAGGAGATCGTCGAAAGGCTGAGCGGCGGCCCTCGCCAGCGCGTCGAACTCAACATTCTGGCCGCTCAGGCCCTGGAGCAGAAGTGGAACGGCGGCGCGTCCTATGGCACTCGTCTGGCTGAATTCATGAAGGCGCTGCGCCAGGTCAACCCCTCCGCAATCCTGCTCAACCTGCCGGATCTATTGGCCGATCTGGTCGCCGATGCGCTGGAGCGAAAGATCGACATCGATCTCTGCCGCCGCGTCGTTCGGGCGCGATATCTGGTCCCGCCCGCTGGCCGACCCGCCCAGTGGCCTTGGCCGCTCAGGATCCACTTGATGGGAGGCTTCCGCCTCGAGATCGATGGCGCCGAGGTCGCGCCCGGTGCCAAACCTACCCGCGCGCTCGACATATTGCGCATTATCTGCCTGTCGAGGGACCAGGTCTGTTCTGTGGAAACCCTGCAGGATTGGCTCTGGCCCGATCTCGACGGCGACCAGGCCAAAGCGGCCTTGGAGCAGGCGCTACATCGTTTGCGCAAATTGCTCGGGCAAGGCGAACTCGTAACGCTGAGAGAAGGCCGTTTGCGGCTCGCTGCCGACAGGGTCTGGATCGATCTGCAGGATTGGGAAGACCGGCTGAAACCCGTCCTGTCGGGCCAAAGAGACAGCGCAATCGAGGAGCAGGAGGTGCTGCTGGAAGGCTTTGTCGGCCCGCTTTTCTCGAATGGCCCGACGCCCGCCTGGTCGAACGCCGCGGCCGACCGGGTGCGGGACGGGTTGGTGGAGCTTGCCGTGCGGATCGCCAAACACTGGCAGAGCCAAGGCAATGCGGATCGGGCACGCCAGGCGTGCCGGCGTGCCCTCGATTTCTACCCGGAATCGGCCAAACTCCATGGCATGCTCATCCAGGAGAGCCTCTCCAGGAACGACCATGCCGGCGCCATCGAGGATTACCGGCGCTATGAACGCGCGCTCGCTTCGACCGGCGATGACGAGCCCTCGCCTTTGCTGCGTTCGCTCGTGCGCCCGTTTCTCTAGACCGGTTCATCGTTTCACGAAAACGCCGAACCGCTCTATCTCTTTATTTTTGCGCAATTCCCTAGGGAAAGCGCTACGCGATTTTCCCGGGAATTGCTCAGGCGCAGCTCGGAACTCTGTAAGCCGTCCGTAAGTCGCGGTCTGGGAACCTCAGCCCGTCGATCAAAACCGATCGCCGGAGGCCTGAAGCCCCCGATACCAACACTCACAGGAAGGAAAAAGGTCATGCCGTATACTGCCAGAGCAACTTCGAGAGTGCGTGCCGGCGCCATCCGCGCTGGAGCCACAAGACTTTCCGACCAACTCAGGATCGGGCCTTGGTCGCTCCTCTCGCCTGAAGCTGTCATACAGCAAAAGTACAACTCCCTTGGAGGCGCCGGCTTCGCCGAGATCGACAGGAAGGACACTGGAAAAGCCTGGTATCTCAAGAACGGCTCATGCATTTGCTACAACGATGCCATGCACGACGCCTTTGAGATCCATGGCGAAATCTACAAGAAGTGGATTGCGCTTGGCGGTCTCGCGTGGGGCATTCCCTGCACCGACGAAACCGGAACTCCCGACGGCGTCGGCCGATACAATCACTTCAACAACAATACCGCTTCGATCTACTGGACACCGAACACCGGTGCTCAGGCGATTTGGGGGGCTATTCGCGGCAAATGGGCAGCAATGGGCTGGGAGCGCTCGGTTCTCGGCTATCCGGTGACCGACGAAACCGGGACTCCCGACGGCGTCGGGCGCTACAACCATTTTGCCAATGCCGGCTCGATCTACTGGACACCGAACACTGGAGCCAACGTGGTGTACGGTGACATCCGCAAGAAGTGGGAGAGCCTGGGCTGGGAACAGTCATATCTCGGCTATCCCACGACCGACGAGACCGAATTTGCCGATGGTGGCCGTGCCAATCTGTTTGAAAACGGTGGCATATACTGGTGGCCCGACACAGGCGCGATCGACCTTCGAGATGTCGTCGTCCACTATACCGGCCTCCATTGCTTCGGCGAGACCGACTGGGATCAGGGGTCGAGTGCGGATGAACCATATGTCATCGTCAGCGTGACAACGCCGCAGATCGCCGACACCAAGCGCAGCCAGGTCTACGGCGACGTCGATGCCGGAGATACAAGACCCGACCTTATGGAAATTTATCGAGGCAAGCCCTACGGCATCAATATCGGTACGGTGCTGATGGAAAACGATTTTGGCGATCCCAACAAATACAAGGACGAGGTGCAGAAGATCGTCATGGGCGTCCATACGGCCGGTACGCTGGCTTTGGGCCTCATTCCGGTGGCAGGACCTATCATTGCCGCCATAGCCGGCCCGGCCCTGGGATCCTTGATGCCATCGATCGGCGGCGCCATCAGCGATCTCTTCGATTGGGGCGATGACAGGATCGGGAGCGCGACAGTGACCATCTCCGCAAAGCAGATGGTGCTGCTCGCGGCACGCACGAACAATACCACCTTCAGCGGGATCGGGTTCAAAGTGGAAACGCCCCTGATTTCCGGCGATGGGGCTTCCTACAAAGCCTATTTTGGCTTTGTGCCTGCCTAGGCCAATCGCCCCGGCAAAAAAGCTTGCCGGGACAATCTACTTACCAGCCCCGCCTTCCGTTGGCGGGGCTGACAGTTCGCGACTGAGGGATTTATTTCCATAGATCAGGCAGTGCGCAACCCGACGCCATGACAGCCGAGATCAATCAGGACGGAAAGAGAACGGTGACAAGAGCGGGCACGCATCACACCAGCCCGCGCTTGGCCATCATCGCTTCCGGGGAAGGCATCTTGCCGCGGAAGGCGGTGTAGAGTTCTTCCGGGTCTTTCGAGCCGCCGGCGGCGTAGATGTTCTCGCGCAACCGCTCGGCCAGCGCCGGGTTGAAGGGATCGCCTGTTTCCTCGAAGGCGGCGAAAGCGTCGGCGTCGAGAACTTCCGACCACATGTAGGAATAGTAGCCGGCCGAATAGCCATCGCCGGCGAAGATATGGCCGAAGTGCGGGGTGCGGTGACGCATGGCGATGGTATCGGGCATGTTGAGCCTTTCGAGCGTTTCGGTTTCGAAACGAAGCAGCTCCTGCGGCGCATCCGGCCGCGCATGGTAGGCCATGTCGACCAAGGCCGAGGCGGTGAACTCGACCGTGGCGAAGCCGGCGCCGAAGGTGCGCGCCGCCAGCATCTTGTCGACCAGCGCCCTTGGCATCGGCTTGCCGGTCTTGACATGCAGCGCATGCTTTTCCAGCACCGCCGGCACGGTCAGCCAGTGTTCGTAGAGTTGCGACGGCAGCTCGACGAAATCGCGGCTGACCGAGGTGCCAGCGACCGATGGCCAGGTAACGTCTGTCAGCATGCCGTGCAGCGCATGACCGAATTCGTGGAACAGGGTCTTGGCTTCGTCGACTGACAGCAAGGCCGCCTCGCCGGCCGGCGGCTTGGCGAAATTCATGATGTTGTAGATGACCGGCCTGGAGCCATCGCCAAGCTTGTAGCCGGATTTCAGCGCGCTCATCCAGGCGCCGGAGCGCTTCGAGGGTCGCGCGAAATAATCGGCGAGGAACAGACCGCGCTCGCTGCCGTCGGCATTCTTCACGACGAAAACACGTGCGTCCGGATGCCAGGTGGCAATGCCCTTCTTTTCCTCGAAAGAAATGCCGAACAATCGTGTCGCCACGTCGAAACAGGCCTCGATGATGCGGTCGAGCTGCAGATACGGCTTCAGCTCGGCCTCGTCGAAGGCGAATTTCCGTGCGCGCAGCTTCTCCTGATAGAAGCGCCAGTCCCAGGCAGCGAATTTCTCGTTGCTGCCGGCCTCGGCCGCCAGCCGCTGCAATTCGGCCTGGTCGCTTGCGGCCTTTTCCACCGCCTTTTCCCAAACCGGATCGAGCAGCGCGTGCACCGCCTCCGGCGTCTTGGCCATGGTATCGTCGAGCTTCAATGCGGCGTAGGAAGCATAGCCGAGCAGCTTCGCCTTCTCGGCGCGCAGGCGCAGCATGTCGCGCACCACTTCCGTGTTGTCGGTGGCGCCGCCATTCTGACCACGCATGATGAAGGCGCGGAACGCTATCTCGCGCAGATCGCGGCGTTCTGACAAGGTCGAGAACGGCTCGTAGATCGACCGCGACAAAGTGACGGCGTAGCGGCCCTTCTGGCCGCGCATCTCGGCGGCTTCCGCCATCGAGCTTTTCAGGAATTCCGGCAGGCCGGCAAGATCGGCCTCGTCGAGGAACAACGCCCAGTCGCGCTCGTCGGCAAGCACGTTCTGGCCGAAATTGGTGCCGAGCGACGACAATTCCTCGTTGATGGACGCAAGCCGCTTCTTGCCTTCGGCGTCGAGCCGGGCGCCGGAGCGGACGAAGTTTTTCCAGGTCTTTTCCAGTACCCGCAGCGTTTCGGCACCGAGCTTCAAAGCCTCGCGGCGCTGATAGAGATCGTCGATGCGGGCAAACAGGCGCTCATTCATCGAGATCGCCGAGAAATGCCGCGACATTTTTGGCGAGATGTCGCGCTCCAGCGCCTGGATCGCCTCGTTGGTGTGGGCGCCGGCGCGGCACCAGAAGATCGACGAGACATGGTCGAGCGCCTCGCCGGCAAGCTCGAGCGCGGCAAGTGTATTCTCGATGGTCGGCATCCCGGTGTTGCCGGCAATCGCCTCGATCTCGGCCTCATGCGCCTTCAGGGCCGCGTCGAAGACCGGAGAAAAATCGCCGTCGCCGATGCGCGTGAAATCAGGCAGGCCGAGCGGCCCTTGCCATGCGGTCAGCGGATGGGCGGCGAGGTCGACAGTGGACGGCATGGGCAAACTTTCGCTGGGTGGCGGGAGGAGATGGATCGTCACCGATGTAAGGCGCCGGCCGGTTGCGCGCAACAGCGCGCCCCGTTCATGATTTCCTCAATAGCCATCGCAATTTTCCGCGATCGCGGCTTGCGAACTGGCGGTGATCTGGTCGTTGGCGACCGCAAAGGTCTCCTGCATCAGCATGTCGTTGCTGGGAAAATCATAGCAGGCGATCACAGTGGTGACGCCGCCCTCCGATTTCTCGATCCGATGGCGGATTTCGGCCCCGGCGACGGCGCCTTGCCACTCGGCGATCGAGGCGATGAATTCCTGCTTGCTTTGCACGACGCCGAGGTCGTCGAGCTTGATGCGGACGTTGTCGGCGAGCAGGTCCGACAATTCGCTGCGGTCGGCGACGAGCAGTGCCGAATACCAGCGGTCGATGATCGCGCTATCGTCGGCACGGGCGAAATCTGCCGAGCAGAGCAGTGCTGCCGCCGCGAACGCGTCCCGAAGTCGCGTCATGCCTTGTCTCCTACTCCATCTCCGGCCGCTCGAAATCGCCGGTGTCCTTGTTCATCACCCAAAGCTCGCCGGTCGAGATGTCGAACCAGGCGCCGTGCAGCGACAGCCGCCCCTTGCCTTCGAGGATCGAGACGCAAGGGAAGGTACGCAGATTGGCAATGGAATAGCGGATCGAGATGCGCTCCAGGGCCGTCTGGCGCTCGGTCGCGGTCATGAAGGTGCTGGACGAAACGGTCTCGGCCGCCGGCGCGATCAAGCTCATCCATTTGCCGATGAAATCGCCCGGCGACAAGGGCGCGGCCGTGGTGTCGAGCGCTGCGCGGATGCCGCCGCAGCGGCCGTGGCCCATCACCACGATGTTCTTGACCTTGAGGCTCTGCACCGCAAATTCGAGCGCCGCCGATGTCGAGTGGAACTGATCGTCGGGCGCATAGGGCGGCACCAGATTGCCGACATTGCGCAGCACGAACAACTCGCCCGGCCCGGCATCGAAGATCGCTTCGGGCGCGGCGCGGGAATCGCAGCAGGCGACGATCATCGTTTCCGGTGCCTGGCCCTCCCGCGCCAGCGAGCGATAACGCCCGCTTTCGGTGAGATAGCGGCCACTCATGAAATTGCGGTAGCCGGTGAGAAGATGCTCGGGAAGGTGGGGCATGGGCAGCGGTGGGAGCCTTTCCGGGTTGAAGGCACGGTTCAATCCCGAAAGGCTCTAGCGCATCGGCCTGAAAATCGGAACCGATTTTCGGCAGGCGGGATGGCGTGGTTTCGACGTGCCAGCCCGTATTTTGACACAGGTGAACGAACGCCCTTAATCGGCCTCAGAACCGCAGATTGGCGCCGGCGCGCAGCAGAAGCCAGTAGAACAGGCCGGTCGCGCCAACGCCAGCAGCATCGCCAGGAAGAAGCCGCTGGGCCTCTCGGCAAGTCACCAGAAGCAGCAGCGTAGCCAGGCAATTGAACCCGGCCGGCGCACTCCTGGACTATTCCGCGATCTCCAGCAGCGTCGATATCAGCAGCCGGCGCTCTTCGGCGGAGAGAATGTCCGAACCGAACAGGTTCATGCTGCGAAGCCCTTCGATGGCGAGATAGCAGACCAGCAGCGCCCTGAGGTTCGGAGTCTCCCCCTTCAGCCGCTGGAACAGCTGCCGCCTGAACGATTTTATCGGCGTCAGGAAATCGGGATCCTCGGCAATCGCCGAAAAAATCCAGGACGCAGACGGTTTCGACTCCTCCGCATGCTCGGCCGAAAGCCTGATATAGGCCGCAAGCGGGCTCTCTCCGCTGACGCCGTTGGTGCGGGCGGCCTCAAGTGCCTGTTGGAACGCACTGAGGTAATCCTCCACCAGCGCCTGCATCAATTTCGCCTTGGTCGGGAAATTGTAGAGAAGACCACCTTTCGACACGCCGGCACGGCTGGCGACCGCATCCAGCGACAGGCTGCCAGGACCCGTCTCGCGCGCCACGTCGGCGGCGGCGGCGAGAATCTTCTCGCGCGAATTTGCTCTGCGGGCCTTCATCAAGCGTTCCCCATTCATTAGCTTAGGCGGAATTGACAAGACCGTCCAGACGGTACAGTAAGATCGCCGTCATTTGAAATTGGAACCAGTCACAGGTATGTGTTCCGGTCGTCCGACCGTTATGCTGGGCCATGGCCGAGGGGACTGTTCGTGATCAAGCGCTTCATCATCGCCTTCATCCTGCTCGTGCTGGTGTGCGGCGGCATCGTCGGCTTCAACCTGTTTCGCGACAATGCGATCAAACAGTTCTTCGCCACCATGAAGCCGCCGGCCGCGACCGTGTCGACGGTCATCGTCAAACCGATGTCCTGGACGCCCGGCATCGAGGCGATCGGCACTGTCAGTGCCGTACGCGGCGTCGACCTCACGGTCGAAACGGCGGGCATCGTCAAGGACATCCTGTTCCATGCCAATCAAAAGGTCGCCGCCAACGTCGTGCTGCTGCAGCTCGACGATGAAGTCGAGCGAGCCGATCTCGTGGCGTCGAAGGCGCAAGCCACATCCGACCAGACGACGCTGATGCGCGCTCTCGAGCTGCAGAAGCGCGGGGTCGGCACCGACGCTACGCTCGACACGGCGCAGGCCGCGGCATCGGTCTCCGCCGCGCAGGTAAACAAGCTGCAAGCGGTGCTCGACCAAAAGCAGTTGACGGCCCCCTTCAAGGGTACCGTCGGTATTCCGAAAATCGACCTTGGGCAGTATCTCACACCCGGCACCGCCGTGGTGACCTTGCAGGACATGGATACGATGCGTGTCGATTTCACCGTGCCGGAGCAGCAGCTTCCGCAGCTGAAGATCGGACAGACGGTACGGCTCGGCGTCGGCGGCGACGACATGCCGTTCGCCGGCAGCATCCGCGGCATCGATCCGAAGATCGACCCGACCAGCCGGCTGGTGACGGTTAGGGCGGAGGTCGGCAATCCGGAAGGCAAGCTGACGCCCGGCCAGTTCGTCCAGGTGCGCGTCGAACTGCCCGAGGAGAACAATGTGCTGGCGCTGCCGCAGACGGCGCTGACTTCCAGCCTGTACGGCGACTTCGTCTTCGTGGTGCGCCCGGCCAAATCCGGCGAAGCCAACGGGGCGGCTCCCGAGGCGAAGCCGGAGGAAAAGCCGGCTGCAGATGCTGCCAAGCCCGCAGCCGAAGCACCCGCGGCAAAACCCGAAGAAAAGCCGGCCGCTACCCCAGCCAAACCGGCAGCGGAAGCCAAACCGGCAGCGGAAGAACAGAAGCCACAGCTCGTGCTCGCCCAGGTGTTCGTCAAGCCAGGCCGCCACAACGCCGGCCTGGTCGAGATCCTGGAAGGCATCCAGCCCGGCGACGAAGTCGTTACCGCCGGCCAGAACCGGCTCTCGAACGGCATGTCCGTTGCCGTCGACAACACGATCGATCCGAGCAAGCCAGGGAACCAGCAGGCAGCCCAGCAATGAGCTTTTCCGACCTCTTCATCCGCCGCCCGGTCCTTTCGACCGTGCTTGCCTGCATGATCCTGCTTCTGGGTTTTCAGGGCATCTTCAACCTTTCGATCCGCCAGTATCCAGAGGTTGAAGAAACGGCCATCACGATCACCACGGCCTATCCCGGCGCCAGCGCCGACCTGATCCAGGGGTTCATTTCCGCGCCGATCGCGCGTGCCGTCGCTTCGACCGAAAACATCGATTATGTCACGTCATCGAGCCGGCCGTCCTCCAGCACCGTGACGGTGCAGATGAAGCTCGGCTCCGACCCCGACGTCGCGCTGAACGAGGTCTTGTCGAAGGTTCAGAGCGTTCGCGGCGATCTGCCGGACGAAACCAAAGACCCGGTGATCGTCAAGGGCACCGGCCAGCAGTTCGCGATGATGTATATCTCGATGCAGAATCCGAACATGACGCCGGAACAGCTCACCGAATATATCGAGCGTGTCGTGCGGCCGCGTATC
This sequence comes from Mesorhizobium sp. WSM4830, assembly GCF_055811495.1. NCBI lineage: Bacteria > Pseudomonadati > Pseudomonadota > Alphaproteobacteria > Hyphomicrobiales > Phyllobacteriaceae > Mesorhizobium > Mesorhizobium sp. WSM4830. The sequence goes on from NZ_JBVVQI010000013.1 coordinate 108,731, forward strand.
TCGACGGTCGAAGGTGTTGCGGACGTGCAGATTTTCGGCGCCGCCGAATATTCGATGCGTGTCTGGATCGACCCGATCAAACTGGCGGCGCGCGGCGTGACGGCGGCGGAAGTGCTGACCGCCATCAACGAATCGAATTTCCTCTCCGCGCCCGGCGATACCGAAAACGAATATGTGGCGTCCTCGATTACGGTTCGCTCGACCCTGCAGACGCCGGAGGCTTTCGCTGCCCTTCCGCTCCGCTCGAAAGACGGCAATGTGGTGAGACTGCGCGACGTGGCCCGCGTCGAGCTCGCCGCGGTGAGCACCGACACCAGGGTCACCTTCAACGGCAAGCCCGGCATCTTTCTCGCCATCTTTCCGACGCCGGCCGCCAATCCGCTGACCACCGCGGCGGCGATCCACAAGATTGTGCCGACCATCCAGGAGACGCTGCCGCTCGGCATGACGATCGAGATCGTCTATGATTCGACCGAGCAGATCAGCGCGTCGATCGAGGAGGTGTTCAAGACCATCGGCGAGGCGGTCGCCATCGTCATCGTCGTCATCCTGCTCTTCCTCGGCTCGTTCCGCTCGGTGCTGATGCCGATCGTGACCATTCCGCTGTCGCTGATCGGCGTCTGTTTCCTGCTGTTTTCTTTGGGTTATTCGATCAACCTATTGTCCTTGCTGGCCATGGTGCTGGCGATCGGACTCGTTGTTGACGATGCCATCGTGGTGGTGGAAAACATCCACCGCCACATGGAGGAAGACGGTTTGTCGCCGATGCAGGCGGCCTTCAACGGCATGCGGGAGATCTCGTCCGCCGTCGTCGCCATGACGATCACGCTGGCCGCGGTGTTCGCGCCGCTGGCCTTCACCGGCGGTCTGACAGGCGCACTGTTTCGCGAATTCGCGGTGACGCTTGCCGGCTCGGTGGTGCTTTCGGGTGTCGTCGCCCTCACCATCACGCCGATGATGTCGGCGCGTATCCTGAGGTCCGGCTCGCATAGCCGCTTCCAGCGCATTGTTGACAATACGTTCGGGCGCGTCGAACACATCTATGAGCGGCTGGTCACCGGTTCGTTGAACTATCGCCCGGTGACGCTGATGATCGTCCTCGCGCTGGTCGCCACGACCGGTTTCATGTTCACCAAGACCTCGAGCGAACTGGCGCCGGAAGAAGACCAGGGCTTCTTGCTGTCTATTGTGAACGCGCCGCGCTATGCGACGTCGAACTACACCGAGACCTATGTGAACCAGATTCTCGGGCTGGTGAATGATATCCCCGAAACCAGGGCGCGGTTCTCCGCTGTCGCGTTCCAAGGCCCGACGAACAGCGCTTTCGTAGGCTTTGCGTTCAAGGACTGGGCCGAGCGCGCGCGCAGCTCGAAGGAACTTCAGGAAGACATCACTGCCCGCCTTGCCAAGGTGGCGGGCGTCGAGGCTTTCGTCTTCGCGCCGCCGACGCTGCCCGGCTCCGGCGGCGGCCTGCCAATCACGATGGTGGTGCGTTCGACCGGCGAGGCATCTGAAGTCTATGAGGCGGCGGAAAATATCAAGAACAAGGCGCAGGCCTCCGGTCGCTTCCTCGCCGTGCAGAATTCGATGTCTTACGACGCGCCGGAAGTGACGGTGACGATTGACCGCGATCGCGCCGCGGCACTCAACCTGCCGATCGCCGATATCGGCCGGACGCTGACCCTGTTGGTCGGTGGCGCCGAGGTGGCGCAATTCGACCGCGAATCCAACAGCTACGACATCATCCCGCAGGTACCGCAGCAATTCCGCGATAATCCCGAAAAGCTGGGAGAGTATTTCGTGCGCAGCGTGTCGGGCGAGATGGTGCCGCTCTCGGCGGTGGTGAAGATCTCGACCAACGCGTCGCCGGCCGCCATCGAGCAGTTCAACCAGTTGAACTCCGCCACGATTTCCGCTCTGCCATTGCCCACCGTCACCACCGGTGACGGGCTGAAGACCATCGAGGACATCGCCAGGGAAAGCCTGCCCGACACGTTCTTCATCGACTATACCGGCCAGTCGAGGCAGGGGAAGCAACAGGGCTACACGATCATCATCGCCTTCGCGGCGGCTGTGCTCGTCATCTACCTGGTGCTGGCGGCGCAGTTCGAAAGCTTCCGCGACCCACTGATCATCATGATGGCGGTGCCGCTCTCGATCTTCGGCGCGATCGTGCCGCTTAATATCGGGCTCGGCACGCTCAACATCTACACCCAGGTCGGCTTGATCACGCTGATCGGCCTGATCACCAAGCACGGCATCCTTCTGGTCGAGTTCGCCAACCAGCAGCGTGAAATGCACGGCATGCGGCGGCGCGATGCGATCATCGCGTCGGCCAGGGTGCGGCTGCGGCCGATCCTGATGACGACGGCGGCGATGGCGCTCGGCGTGGTGCCGCTGATCATCTCCAGCGGCGCTGGTGCCGCGGCACGCTATTCGATGGGCCTGGTGATCTTCACCGGCATCCTGGTCGGAACCATGTTCACACTGTTCGTGGTGCCGATGTTCTACACCTTCATCGCCAGCAAGGACCTGCCGCATCACGCCGAGAAGCCGGATCCGAAGCTGATGCCGGCAATGCCGGACTAGGTCGTACTAATAAAGAAGGCTGGATTTCCGGCCTTCTTGGGCGCGACGAGAAGCATCGCTCATTTGACGATGACGATGCTGGTGTTGGCCGGGCCGAAGACCTCGACGAGCTGGTAGAAATCGGCGGCGTTGTCCGGATGCAGACGCACGCAGCCATGCGAGGCCGGCTGGCCGAGGCGCTTGATGGCGCTTGTCGCATGTACGGCGTAGCCGCCGCGGAAGAACACCGAATGCGGCATCGGGGCGTTGTCGTATTTCTTCGAATACCACATTTCATGCATGCGGGTCGGCTTGAACGAACCGGTCGGCGTGACGTGCGTCCTGTCGCCGGTCGAGACCTTCCAGGCGAATGTCGGCCGGCCGTCGACCAGGATTTCCATGGTCTGCTGTGACAGCGACACACGCGCGACGATCTTGTTGGCGGCGGCGTGGGCTGCGCCGTTGCCGGCACCGGCAAGCAAGGCAGCACCGGTGATGACGGCGGCGGCGATGTTGATGAGCTTGGCGGAAATGGCAGTGCACATGATGTCCCCCTTATTCTGCCGGTCGGGGCCGGCTCAATTCGATGACCGGCTTATCGGGGCGTCATGTTTCAAGCCGATTTCGCTAGATGCTCGTTTGTGTTTCGATTCTGTTTCCCCTGGTTAACAGAAAAGGTCCGTGAAAAGCGGCTTGCAGTTGCACGACGTCGTCATGACGGCGGCGTGTTTGCCTAGGCGGATCGGCCAAACCGCGGCACGAATACGCGATTGCTTTTCGTTTGAGAGGAATTCACCTGACTCCGAAACCGAGCTGCAACAAAGCGCGGCCCCGGCGGCATGATCCGGATACAGCGAACAGGCAAAGTTGACCTAACGAAAGCAGCCGGCAAAGAACGATCGGAAGCCAACACTGTTTTCGCTACGGTCTGGATTGGTCTGGACAGTTTCCAGCCTGCGCGTCGGCCGGCTCAAGCCCCTCTGGCGGGGGCGGCTCAGGGCCGTTGAGGATGCGCGGCGCCTCCGGCAACTTGCAGCCGAGAGGACCGAAGGCCCGCGCCGCAACGGGGGGCTCCGCTGGCGGCGCGGGCGCTTCGGGGGTTCCCCTGAAGTGCCCGCAAATTCCAATTTTTTGAGGAACGAACAGGATGAAAACGACATTCGCCGCTTCCGTGCTTTCCGCGCTGCTCTACGTCCAGGGGCTGCTCGGCATTGCCGGCCTCGCCACCGTGCTGCTGAAGGAACGTGCCCATGCCGGCGAGGTCAGCACGAACAGTGACATGCCGTCCGGCCCATCGCTTCTAGCGGTGCGCTGAAGCGCATCGGACCTCAAAGTGGAAACCGGTTTTGGAAAAACCCGATGCTCAAGACAAAAGGGTGGCCGTCCTGCATTCAATCGGCGAATTGCGTCGGCGGATCGAACCGGTAACCCGCACCCCGTATGGTGGTGATGGTTTCGGTATCGAGCTTGCGGCGCAGCCGCACGATGCGCGAATCGATCGACCGATCGAAGGCTTCGGCATTTTCGGCGGGCGCGGCGGCAATGATATCGTCCCGCGTCAGCACCTTGCGCGGGCTGGCCAGGAACAGCCTGAGCAGCGCCACCTGCCCGGGGGACAGCTGTTCTTCCGTGCCCGAGCGGTGCATGACAATGGCCGATCGGAGATCGACCGTCGCGTTCTCCAGCACGATCAGTTCCCCGGCGCTCCTGCCGCGCCGAGCCAGAAGGCCGCCGATGCGAGCGGCAAGCTCCCTGACATTGAGCGGGCTTTCGACGACGTCGGCGGCGCCGAGTTCGAGTGCCAGAACCTTGTCGACCAGATCGGCCGGGCGGCAGATGAGGATGAAATCCGGTCCACCTTCGCCGCCATGTCGCCTGAGCAGGTCGCGCCCCTCCGCCTGGCTGACGCTGTCGCCGACAACCACGACATCGATACCCTTTTCCGAAAGCAGCGATTCGGCTTCCCACGGCTGTCGCGCCGCGCGGACGTCATGCCCGCGCCGCTCGAGATGATCGGCGAGATCGGTCGCAATTACTTCAGCGACGGAAACAAGCGCGATAACGGATCGTGCAGCCATGTTTTTCTACCCCGCATACGGCAACCCAAGAAGAGTGCTGGACATCATGTTTATACCCAATCTACTTTCCGCTGAAAGCGGGAGCGAAAGCATCGTGCGGGCACGAATTGTCATTGTCGAGGACGAGCCCGACCTGAGGGACGCGGTCGCCGAGTATCTCGGCGCCAGCGGCTATGATGTGGCCACGGCCGAAAGTGCGGCGGCGGCGCGCGACCTCCTGGAAACCCAGTCTTTCCATCTGGCCATTCTCGACATCGCCATGCCGGGCGAGGACGGCCTGTCGCTCGGCCGCTGGATGCGGTCGAAAATGCCGATCGGAATCATCTATGCGACGGCCGCCGGTACCGCGCTCGACCGCATCGTCGGACTGGAGCTCGGCGCCGACGATTACATCGTCAAGCCTTACGAATTGCGCGAAGTGCTGGCCAGGGTCCGCAGCGTGCTGCGTCGCGTTCCTGAGCCGACCGAGCCACAAAAGGCCAAGGCTGAAACATCCGGCGGCCGCCGGTCCGTGAGCTTCGGACCCTTTCACGCCGATCTCGACGGCAGGCTCGTCACCGGCGCCAACGGCGCGGTCATCGACATGGCCAAGAGCGAGTTCGACGTGCTGGAGGTGTTCCTGACGCGCGCCAACCGGCTGTTGACGCGGGCGGCGATCTCCGAGGCGATCGGTTTCGTCGAGGACCCGGAATCGTCCCGCGCCGTCGACATCCGCATCATGCGGCTGAGAAAGAAGATCGAGGCGGATCCGGCCAATCCGAAATTCCTGCGCACGGTGCGCGGCGAAGGCTATATCTTCTCGCTGCCAGCCGGGGAAAACAACTAAGGCCCGGCGGCTTGAGCAAGCCACGGCCAGGAAATGACGGCTGACCATGACGGCTGAAACAACACGCGCGGACGTGCAGGGCGCCAGGCAGGGTGCGGCGATGGCGGCCGTACATGTGGTTCGCCGGCTGCGCGAAGCCGGTGACTGGCAGCGCGAGATGGAGGGTATTCTCCAAACGCTTTGCGAAGCCATGGATTGTCACCGCGGCATCCTGTTTCGCCTGCGCGAACTGCCCGGCCAGGGCTTCGCCCAGTCGGTCGCCGCTTATTGGATCGCCCCCCGGTTTGGCGGCGAGCTGGCGTCACCGACCGTCATCATGCAGTCGGTCGTCGATTCGGACCCATTGCTGGAACAGCTGGCGGAGGACGAGCGTCAAGGCAAGATCTTCGCCGGGCACACACGCGATCTCGAAGGCTTTCTGCGGACGGATTTCGAAAAGCAGAACATCAAGTCGTTCCTGTCGGTGTCGGTCTTTTCGCACGGCAATTTGTGGGGCACGCTGGCGGTCAACGACTGCATCCACGAACGCGAATGGACCGACCAGGAAGAGGCGGCGCTGCACATGGTGGCACTCGCCATCGGCGATGCCATCGAACGGTCGCCCTCCGACGCGCATGCCAGCGACGTCATTCGCCGCACCATGCTGCAGGCCTCGCTCGACGCCATCATCGTCATCGACGAGACCGGCTCGATCATCGAATTCAATCCGGCCGCCGAGAAGATGTTCGGCTATCGGCGCAGCGACATCCTCGGCAAGGACCTGCTCGATACGGTCGTGCCGGAATATTACCGCAAGGGCTATGCGTCGGGCGCCGAATACATGTCGGGCCGCGGCGCGCCGATGGTCGGCCAACGGCTTGAAACGGTCACCCAGAATGCCGCCGGTGAGGTTTTTCCGATCGAGCTGACGGCAACCGAGATGCGGGTCGCCGATCGCCAGCTGATCTTCGGCTCCATCCGCGACCTGCGCGACAAGTTGCGGGCTGAGGAGGAAATCAACCGCCAACGCGAAAAACTGCACCAGAACGAGAAGATGGCGGCAATGGGCTCGCTGCTTGCCGGCGTTTCGCACGAGCTCAACAATCCGCTGGCCGTGGTTGTCGCCCAGTCGACGCTGCTGCACGAATTCGCCGCCGATCCGCAGACCAAGGTGCGCGCCGAAAAGGTGCGCGCCGCTGCCGAGCGCTGCGGCCGTATCGTCAAGAGCTTCCTGTCGATGGTCCGCCTGCACCCGGCCGCGCAGGCCGAAACCGATCTCAACCAGGTGATCCGCGCCGCACTCGAAGTGACCGCCTATGGTGCACGGTCGAGCGGCATCATCATCGACACCGATTTCGCCAGCGGTCCGCTGCTGGCCATGGCCGATGCCGACCATGTGACGCAGGTGGCCGCCAACTTCCTTATCAACAGCCAGCACGCCTTGGCCGGCGTTGCCGGCGACCGCCGGATCAAGGTCCGTACGTTTCGCAGCGACCGCGGCAATCCCGGATTCTCGGTCGAGGACAACGGACCAGGCGTGCCGGAAGCGATACGCTCACGCATATTCGAATCCTATTTCACCACCAAGCCGGTCGGTGTCGGTACCGGCATCGGCCTGTCGATCTCGAAATCGATCATCGAGCGGCACAATGGCAATATCTGGTTCGAGGAGGTTTCGCCGAGAGGTGTGCGTTTTGTCGTGCAGCTGCCGGCTATCGCGGCCGGCGCGGCCGCCGCCGGCGAAGCTCCGTCGCGGTCGAGCGGCTTGCGTCACGCCCTGATCATAGACGATGAGCCGGATGTCGCGGCGTCGCTGTCCGATATTCTGGAGTTGATGGGCATCAAGTCGCGGATCGTGCCGGCCTGGGTCTCGGCCGCCGCGACGCTGAGCGGCCATGTGCCGCCGGACATCGTGTTTTCCGATTTGCGCATGCCCGGCACCAGCGGCATAGCCGCCTATCGCGAGCTACTCGCCGAAATGCCGGGTCTGGCGCGGCGCTTCGTGCTTGTCACCGGCGATCTGATCGGCGCGAAAGGCGAGATCGAGGCGCTGCCGGCGCCGCAGCGGCCGCCGATCCTCGAAAAACCGTTCAGCACGCTGGATGTGCGCGGCGTGCTCTCGGCCATTGCCGAGCAGGCCGCTCTGGGCGGGTAGACTCCACGATCTCTCCCGGAAGAAAAAAGGCTCCCGGCCGACATTGCGGCGGGAGCCTGACTGGAGTGCTGGAGGGCGCTCGCAAAAATCAAAAAACGTTCGGCGTATCAGCCAGCGGGGCGGCATTGGCGATCATGCGGACCGGTCGTGCCTTGCCCGACTGGGCAGCGATGACGCGCAGGCAATCCAGGCTCTCGGCGCCCCAGGCCTGCCCCTTGCAGGCAAAATCGATCTCCGGCACCGGCAGGCGCGCCGTCTTGGTGGTGGTGGTCGCGCCATCGATGAGGTTGGCCGGCGGGTTCAGTGAGGCGAAGGCCGGACCGACGGTCGGCGTCAACGCCATGCCGGCAAATGCGGCAGCCGCCAGCAGCATGAACATCGCCATTGGATGATCACTGGCGCGCTGGCGCAGCGCCAGCTTCGGGCGCCGGTCATTACGCTGGGGATCCTGCTGGCGAAGGTCGGTATCGGTGATCTGGATTTTCGTACGCATCGTCGTTTCCTTCGGTCTTCTTCTTTTCCCTGTTGAAACGAACTTAATCGCACCTTGTAACCGGCCAACGATGATGGATTAACGATTGTGTAACCGGCATGAAACCAAGCCCGCGGCCATTCCTGGGCAAACCGATCTGGCGTAGCTGGCAGCACCGGTGGCATTCCGTGGTCGTTTTCCGCTACCCACGGCACCAGATCCACGTCGCCTTTCCAGGCCCACGGAGCGTCGGGCGCTCAACAAGCGTAAGGGGATTAACGTCTGGAATTCCCGGGATTTTCCCGGCTTCGATCGTTCGGACGCGGCTCTCAAATCTCGCTCGATTTCCCGTCAAGAGTTCGCTCTATTTTCGCAAGCCATTGCATTTCAATGGAAAATATGCTTTTATTGAACGAGCATTCAATAACTAAAGAGCTTTTATGAACCCGCATCTGCGTGACGTGGCAATCCCCAACGATTGGGATCGGCGGGGCCTGCCGGGCTGGAGCTATCATTCCGACGCCTTGCTCGAGCTCGAGAAAGAGCACGTCTTCCGCAACCATTGGCAGATCGCCGGCCATGTCTGCGACGTGCCGAACGCCGGCGACTATCTGACGATGGACGTGGTCGGCGAGCGGGCGCTCGTCGTGCGTGGCAAGGATGGCGTTGTGCGCGCTTTCAACAATATGTGCCGCCACCGCGGCAGTCGCGTCGTTGCCGACAGCCAGGGCACTTGCAAGAATGCGCTGGTCTGCCCTTTCCATGGCTGGGTCTACAATCTCGACGGCACGCTGCGCGGCGCTGCCCGTCCGCGTTCCTTCCCTGACCTCGACAAGACCGAATTCGGCCTGATGCCGCTCGAGCTCGAAATCTGGATGGGCTTCATCTTCATCCGTTTCCGCAAGGGTGGGCCTCAGCCATCGGTGGCCGAGCTGTTGAAGCCGATCGAAGCCGAGATTGCCCATTACGGCGTCGCCGAGATGGTGCCGTCCTGGGGCATCTGGACCCAAAAGACGCCGGTCAACTGGAAGTCCGTGCGCGACGTCGACAATGAAGGCTACCACGTCGCCATGGCGCATCCGGCGCTGCAGGATCTTTACGGCGCGACCTATTTCGACGAGCCGTTCGTCAACGGCGTGTCGCGCTCGTTCGCCACTTACAATCCGCATGCGGGACGGCGCTGGAGCGTCGCGCAATATATCAAGCTCGCACCCGAGGCGAAACACCTGCCGGAGCACCTGCGCAAGGCCTGGATCTACTACGGCATCTTCCCGAACAACGCGCTGTCGATCATGCCGGAATCGGTGCAGTTCTATCAGGAATTCCCGCTGTCGACGGGTGAGACGCTGATGCGCGGCGCCATCTACCGCTATAGCGACGAGACTAGGGAACAGGCGGCTGCTCGCTACCTATCCTACCGCATCGACCGCGACACGCTGGCCGAAGATGTGCAGCTTTCGATATGGTCCAACGAATCCATGCTGTCCAAAGCCTTCGGAGGTTTTTACCTCTCCGATCTCGAATATGGCGTGCGCACCCACCACGACCATTTGCGCAAGCAAATTCCCGTGCTCGGATTGGAGACCGCGCCCGAGGAGAAGGATATGTGGGCGCTCAACGAGGCGCTCAGATCACGCTCCTGACGCCCTGGTCCTCAGGCCCAAATGGCGACGGGAATGCCGAAACGATCGGCGAGCGGCGGATCCGGAAACGGCATTGCCTCGCCTCTGATGATGCGACCGGCAACCAGCATCATCGCCGCGGCATCGAGGAAATCGTCGGCGGCCGCGCCGCGCGGCGGCGTCTGGTCGAGAAAACCCTGGCTATAACCATGCCGGGCAAGCAGCGCCTTGCGTTCGGCCATGCCGGCCGGATTGATGTTGCCCCTGATCTTCTTTGGCAGGCGCATCGCCCGGTCGCCGTTCAGTTTGCAGAAGGCAACTTCCGGATGCGATTCGAACACGCGGCTGCGCAGTTCGGGGCGCGCGATCAGCAGCGAATCGATCTCGCGGATCTTGGCGAAGATGCCGAAGGCCTGGATCGAGACGCCGCGCGGCGGATCTGAGGTCGTCTTGGCTACCTCACTTGCCTTGCGATGTGCGGCGTACCAGGCGTCGACCGTGGTGAAGGCTTCGATCTCCGCGTAGAGCGCGGCGCGGGAGGGGATGGCAAAGACACTGGACTGCCGGGCCCCAAGCAGCGGCCGCACCAGCGCCTCCGGGCCGCGACCGCCTCTTTGGGAGAAATCGGGCAGGCCGATTGGCATATCGACCGCAACGGTCGCATTGACGGGCAGTCGGTCGAGCAACGCCGCGAAGCTTGGGAAAACGGCTGTCGACGGTGTCGCACCGGGATCGCGGCGGACGGCTATCCAGCCGGCCTTGCAACCGTCGACGCCGACAAGGGTAACATCCGCGGGCACAACATCCCAAGGCACAACATGGTCGGGGGCAAGATCCTTGGGCGCATCATCCTGGGGCGCGGCGTCTTCGGCCTGCCTCACGCCCGGCGGTCCCGTTCCGGATGCAGGAGATGGCGAAGCTGCACCATCGCCATCGGGTGCGACAGGCTCTGGGCATCGGTCTCGAGCTGCAATTCGTCGCCGCCGCGCTTGGCGGTGCGCGCCAGGATCTCGTAGACCGCAGCCGTGGTCGATTGCAGCGCCTTGGCGGCCGGCTGGCCGGACAGGATCCGCGCCAGGTAGACGGCCGCCGTCAGGTCGCCGAGCCCATTCGGCGGCTTGTCGATGAGCCGGTGTTCGGCAAGCAGTGCCTCTCTGCCGGTGAGCAGCAAATTGCCGGTGCCGCCGGCCATCATCGCTGGTGCCGAAGTGACCAGCATTGCCGGTGGGCCGGCTTGCAGGGCTGCAGCCATTGCCGATTTCAGGTCGGGCAGCGGCGCTCCGGCCATCCATTCCAGCTCGTAGCGGTTGGGCGTGGCGATATCGGCGATCGGCATCAGCCGGTCGCGCATGGCGATAGCGGTCGGCTCAGGTACGTAGAGCCCGCCCGAATCGCCCATCACCGGGTCGCAGATATAGAGGGCGTCCGGCGTCTTCGCCTTGACCGCGCCGACCAGCGAAGCGACGACTTCGGCCTGGCCGGCCTCGCCGAGATAGCCGGACAGCACGGCGCCGACCTCGCCCAGCCACGGCGCGCGCTCGAGGTCGGCCATCAGCGCCTTGAACTGGTCCAGCGGCGGCACGATGCGGGTGGCCCGGCCATGGCCCGGATGCCAGGGCAGGATGACGGTCGGCACCGCCCAAACCGGAAAGCCGAGCGTCTCCAGCGCAAAGACGGCGGCACGGTTGCCGACCGAGCCACGTGCGACATGGCTGGAGACGACGATGACCGCGCGCGGCGCGTCGGCTTTTTCGGCACTCATTGATTTTTCCTAACCGCCCCTGGTGACGAAAAGCACGAGCCAGATCAACAGGCCGATGGCAATAAGCAAGCCCGCTGCGCGACCGATGCGGGTGCCCCAATATTCGATCGGATCCGACCGGTCGGCATCGGCCGCGGTGACGTGGTCGCGCGCCCCTCTGGCGGTTCGCGCGAGGAACGAGGCGCCGCCCGCGTCGGTCTCGCGCGCCACCCGTTCGATGATGCGGCGCGATTCCGCGTCGCTGTCGTGGCGTTTCGCCATGGTGATGTCCCGTTTTATGCCGAGCTTAACCCGTTCGCCTCGTCTGTCACAGGGCCCGACGGCGGATGGTAGAAAACCAGTAACACTTCTCGGCCGAAGTCATTTTCTTGCGCAAGGATTGTGCTAATGCTTCGCGTGCCAATGCTATCGAGGGGACCTTATCATGCTTGTCCAGCGCCTTTCTTCACCGCCAATCTTCCGTAATCTGGCTGCGTTCCTGGTCATGGCCGTCATGCTGCCGCTGCTTGCCGGCTGCGGCTACAACACCATCCCGACGGCTGAGGAAAACGCCAAGGCAGCATGGAGCGAGGTGTTGAATCAATACCAGCGCCGCGCCGATCTCATCCCCAATCTGGTCAACACGGTCAAGGGCTACGCCGCGCACGAGAAGGATACGCTCGACGCCGTGGTCGAAGCGCGCGCCAAGGCGACGCAGGTGACCGTGACGCCGGAAACGCTGAACAATCCGGAAGCCTTCAAGAAATTCCAGGACAGCCAGGCCGGCCTGACCAGCGCGCTGTCGCGTCTGCTGGCAGTGGTGGAGAACTATCCCGATCTCAAGGCCAACCAGAACTTTCTGGCGCTGCAAGCACAACTCGAAGGCACCGAGAACCGCATCACGGTCGCCCGCCGCGACTATATCCAGGCAGTGAGAGAGTACAATCTGACGCTGAGGACCTTCCCGTCGGTGATCTGGGCGACCTTGTGGTTCCGCGGCAACCAGCCGTTTGCGAATTTCACCATCGAGGAGGATAAGATGCAGCCGCCGAAGGTCGATTTCGGTACCAACACCACGCAAGGCGGGTGAACGGCGCCTGTTGAGCCTGGGCCTGTTGGCCTTGTATTCCTTCGCGCCCCCCTCTGTCCTGCCGGCCATCTCCCCACAGAGGGGGATGGGAAGAAACGCCGGCCTGATTTTTTTTGGCTTCGTTCTAACCTTTCTCCTCCTCCCGCTCACCGCCCTTGCCGCCGAACTGCCGGCGCTGACAGGACGGGTTGTCGACAATGCCGGCATCATCGATGCCGCGACCGAGGCGGCGCTGACGCAGAAGCTTGCCGATTTCGAGACCAAGGGTTCGGACCAGATCGTCGTCGCGACGATTCCCAGCCTCGACGGTGAGGAGATCGAGCCTTACGCCAACCGGCTGTTCCGCGCCTGGAAACTCGGCCAGGCGAAGGAGAACAACGGCGTGCTTTTGCTGGTGGCGCCGAACGACCGCAAGATGCGCATCGAGGTCGGCTATGGGCTGGAAGGCACGCTGACCGACCTGCACACCAAGCTGATCATCGAAAACGACATGGTGCCGGCCTTCCGTGCCGGCGATTTCTCCGGCGGCATCGTCAAGGCCGTCGACGACATGATCATGGTGCTGGAAGGCAATCCCGAAGAACTGGAGGCGCGCGGCCAACGCAACCAGCAGCCGCCGTTCAACAGCGACGATCTGTTCTTCACGATCTTCATAGCCATCTGGGCAATCATCTTTTTCGGCGGCCTCGCAGCCTCCATCCTGCCGCCGATCTTCGGCCAGAAGATCGGTCCCGGCCGCTATCGCTGGCTGGGCATGACCTTCGAGCCAAGCCGGCGGTCGTCCGGCGGCTGGTCGGGAGGTTCCGGCGGGGGATGGTCGTCGGGTTCAAGCGGTGGCGGGTTTTCCGGCGGCGGCGGTTCGTCCGGCGGCGGCGGCTCTTCGGGAAGTTGGTGACGAGATGACAAGACACGCCATCAGCCCGGTGGAATCCGGCCGTTTCATCAAAATGACCGGCACCGCGCTTATGGCCATGGCGGTGCTGCTGGTCGGCTTCGCGGCCCTTTCCGCCGAACTGCCGACGCTGACCGGACGGGTTGTCGACGGTGCCGGCATCATCGATACCACGACCGAGGCGGCGCTGACGCAGAAGCTTGCCGAGTTCGAGACCAAGGGTTCGGACCAGATCGTCGTCGCGACCATTCCCAGCCTCGACGGCGAGGAGATCGAGCCTTACGCCAACCGGCTGTTCCGCGCCTGGAAACTCGGCCAGGCGAAGGAGAACAACGGCGTCCTGCTTCTGGTGGCGCCGAACGACCGCAAGATGCGCATCGAGGTCGGCTATGGGCTTGAAGGCACCCTGACCGACCTGCACACCAAGCTGATCATCGAAAACGACATGGTGCCGGCCTTCCGTGCCGGCGATTTCTCCGGCGGCATCAGCAAGGCCGTCGACGACATGATCATGGTGCTGGAAGGCAATCCCGAAGAACTGGAGGCGCGCGGCAAGCGCAATCCGGCGAATGACAATCCTGTCGATCCGATCTTCATGCTGTTCATCGTCCTCTGGGCGACGATGTTCTTCGGCGGCTTGGCAATGGCGTTCCTGCCGCCGATCTTCGGCACGAAACTCTCGCCGGGCGTGTACAAATGGCTGGGCATGACGTTCCGCTACGGCCGTGGGCCAGCTTCGTCACCCTCCGGTGGCGGTGGCTGGACGTCGGGGACCTCGTCCGGCAGTGGCTGGTCGTCTGGAAGTTCCGGCAGCGGTTGGTCGTCCGGAAGTTCCGGCGGCGGGTTTTCAGGCGGCGGCGGTTCGTCCGGCGGCGGCGGTTCTTCAGGAAGCTGGTGAGACATCAATCATGGCAACACGACCGATCAGCCCCGAGGATCATGAGCGCATCGCCGATGCGATCCGCGCTGCCGAATCAAAGACCGACGGCGAGATCTACTGCGTCGTGGCGCATGCCAGCGACGGCTATTTCTTCCCGGCCGCTTTCATGGCGATGCTCGGCATGCTCGTCGTCAGTCTTGGCGTCGGTTACGGGCTGGAAGCCTGGTGGCTGTCGATCCGCTTGCCGCATTTCGTCATCGCCGAGCTTCTGGCGCTTGCCAGTGTGCTCATCCTGTTGTGGGCATTGCCCGCATTGCGCATCCATTTGGTGCCGAGGCGGCTGCGCTACCAGGCCGCCCACGCCAATGCGATGAAGCAGTTCCTCGCCCGCAACGTCCACCGCACCACAGCGCGCACTGGCGTGCTGGTGTTCGTCTCGATCGCCGAGCGCTACGCCGAGGTGGTTGCCGACAGCGGTATCGATTCTCGTGTCGGCCAGCATGTCTGGGACGGTGTCGTCCGCGACCTTACGGCGCATGCCGGCGACGATCGGCTTGCCGACGGCTTCATCAAGGCGATCGAAGCGGTCGGCGCCGTACTGGCCGAGCATTTTCCGGTCTCGACCGGCGACAGCAACGAACTGGACGACCATCTGGTCGAGATTTGATCTCGCTGAAAGCAGTTTTGCAGCGTCTCAAGGACGCACCGTTCGGCTGTGTGAAAGCATCGCGGCGGCTGACCGGACTCTTGCAATCGGGCGCGGCGGGTTTATGGTTAACCAATCATGAATACGCTGAGCATCGACATCAGGAAAGCCGAACCGCGCGATGCAGCCGCCATCGCCGACGTGCATCTCGAGGCCTGGCGCGGCGCCTATTCGGGCATCATCCCGCACCGCACGCTGACCTCGATGATCAACCGCCGCGGCGCCGACTGGTGGGCGAATGCCATTCGCCGCGCCGCCACCGTCCTGGTCGTCGAAATCGGCGGCAAAATTGCCGGCTATGCGACGATCGGCAAGAACCGCGCCCGCGAACTCAGGCAGCAGGGCGAGATCTACGAACTTTACCTGCGGCCGGAATATCAAGGCATCGGGCTCGGCAGCCGGCTGTTCTCGGCCGCACGGGCACGGCTGGCCGACCATGGCCTGAAAGGCATGGTGGTCTGGGCGCTGGAAGACAATCAGAACGCACTTGCCTTCTATGCCGGCGCCGGTGGCCGCGATGTTGCCGAGGGCGTCGAGATCTTCGAGCAGAAGGCGCTGAAGAAGGTCGCTTTCGTCTGGGAATGACGGCCAGCGCATGATCCGGCCGGTTCCCGGTCGGACGATCTCCCCAGTACCATTCGCCGCATTGCACCATTCGCCGCCGCCCGCTATCGATCTTCAATCGAGAGAGGGATAAAGCGATGCGTATCGAAGCGATTGCCAGCGGAAAGAACCCGCCCGAGGACGTCAACGTCATTATCGAGGTGCCGATCGGCGGCGAGCCGATCAAGTACGAGATGGACAAGGAAGCCGGCACGCTGTTCGTCGACCGCTTCCTGCACACTTCGATGCGCTATCCCGGCAATTACGGTTTCGTGCCGCACACGCTGTCGGGCGACGGCGACCCGATCGACGTGCTGGTCTGCAACACACGCGCGCTGGTGCCGGGCTGCGTCATCAATGTGCGGCCGATCGGCGTGCTGGTGATGGAGGACAATGCCGGCCAGGACGAAAAGGTGATCGCGGTGCCTTCACCCAAGCTGACCTTGCGCTACGAGGACGTCCACGAATACACGCAATTGCCTGACATTACCCGCCAGCAAGTGCAGCACTTTTTCGAGCACTACAAGGATCTCGAACCCGGCAAATGGGTCAAGATCGAAGGCTGGTACGATGCCGCCTATGCCAAGAAGATGATCGTCGAGGCAATCGAGCGGGCCAAGCGCAAGTAATTGTCGGGCGCAAGTAATCAGTTGTCGACGCGGCCGAAAGCGGGCGTGTTGCCAAGCACCTCACGCTTGTCCTTGCCGCAGGCGAAGGTGCGTGCCTTTTCGTCGGCAAGCTTGCGCGCTTGATCGTTGGCGGCGGGATTGCCCGTGGCGAGCACAAGGCCGATCGTGCAGCCTTCGTGGGCGTCAGGCTGGGCAACCTTGGCGACGATCAGCACTTCCGTCGACTTGTTCTCGCCCTCGGTATCGCTGATCGAGCGACGATGAATGACGGCGAAGGGAATGGCAGTTTTGCCGTTGGTCTCGATCCGCCACTCGACTTTGGGTCCAGCCGAATTGAGGGCGGAAAAGCTTTCCCAGACCGTGGTCATATCGCCAGGTGGAAAGCCGTAGAACAGCGATTCCCGCGCGTCGTCGTAGGAAACCAGCACCGGGTAACCGCGGTAGCCCGAACAGGCGAGATCGGCCCAGTCGCCGTCGCCTTCTTCCGCCTGGGCATAGGTGACGCAGTCCTTTTCCCAATCGAGATCGGTATAGACGCTGGATATCTCGCTGGCCCGGGCCGCCTGGCAGGAACCGGCGAGGACAAGCAGGATCGAAAGCGCGCGCATGGCGGACAACTCGGTTCGGCTGCCGCAGCGTACCGTCAAATTTAACAGCAGCCTAGACGAAGCCAGGCTGCTCACAGTGGTCTGGTAAACGGAACACTATTTCTTCAAGCTTGCCTCTATCAGAAGGTCGGCGTTGCGGGCCACCGACTGCGCCGGTCCGCCGGCACCGAACAGCTGGCCGCTAATATAGGCGCCCTCGATCAGCAGCAGCAGCCCGTCGCCCAGCGTGTCGGCGTCGCCGGCGCCCATCGCTGCCGCCATGGCGCGCAGGCGGCGGCGCAGTTCCTGCTTGTTGGCCTCGCTCACGACGCGGGCCGGATGGCCAGGTTCGGGATATTCGACCGCGGCATTGGTCATGCCGCAGCCGCGATAATCGGGCCTTTGCGTGCGCTTGCCGACACGCGTCAGAAAAGCGACGATCTGGGCGCGTGGGTCGCCGGGATGGGCGTCCACCGCCTCGTCGAAACGCTCCCAGAATTCGAGGTCATAGTGCCGGAGGTAGGATGCGGCCAACTCGTCCTTGGACGGAAAGCTGCGGTAGAGGCTGGGCTTGGTGACGCCGGCACGCCGTACGATCTCATCGACGCCGATCGCCCTGATGCCTTGCCGGTAGAACAGGTCGCGCGCGACCTGGAGAATCCGTTCGGCGGCGCGAGGCGGCGGTGCGTCATTGGCCTTGATCGTTGGTTCAATGCTTTTCATGCCTGGTCTGCCGATTAGCTGGTTGACAATGTTACCGGTCGGTACGTATGTTTCGCGCTCCTGCAACGTACCGGTCAGTAACATGATAGCTCAATCCCGCCCGTTTGGCCAGCGCTACGCTTTCGTCGTGGTCGCCGTCATCTTCCTTTGCCTGCTGATCGCAGCGGGTCTGCGTTCGGCGCCGGCAGTCATGATGCTGCCGCTGGAGAACAGTTTCGGCTGGCGGCGCGATGTGGTGTCGCTGGCGGCGGCCACCGGCATCTTCCTCTATGGCCTGACCGGGCCGTTTGCCGCGGCGCTGATGGAGCGGATCGGGCTGCGCCGCACCTTGCTTGCTGCGCTGCTTTTGATGTCGGGATCGACCGCGCTCAGCCTGTTGATGACCAAGCCGTGGCATCTGCTCCTCACCTGGGGCGTGTTTTCCGGCATCAGTTCGGGCGCTGTCGCCACCGTGCTCGGCGCGACCATCGTCAACCGCTGGTTCAAGACCAATCGCGGCTTGGTGATGGGACTGATGTCGGCCTCCAGCGCCACCGGGCTGCTGGTCTTCCTGCCGCTGCTCGCCTCGCTCGCCCAGTCGGGCGGCTGGAAGCCGGTCGCCCTTGCCATAGCAGTGGCCACCGCTGCCTTGGTGCCGCTGGTTTATATGCTGGTGCCGGAGCGCCCGGCTGCGATTGGCATGGTGCGTTACGGTGCCGAGGCCGACGACGTGCCGCCGGTGCCGCCGGCCTCGCAAGGCAATTTCCTCGCGCATACGCTGAGCACGTTGCGCCGAGCCGCCGGTACGCGTGTGTTCTGGTACCTGTTTGCTACCTTCTTTGTTTGCGGCTTCACCACCAACGGGCTGGTCGGCACGCATCTGATCGCCTTTTGCGGCGACATGGGCATCGGCGAAGTGCAGGCCGCCGGCCTGCTGTCGATGATGGGCATTTTCGACCTGATCGGCACGACGCTGTCGGGCTGGCTCACCGACCGTTTCGACCCGCGCAAGCTGCTCGGCGTCTATTACGGCATCCGCGGCCTGTCGCTGATCTATTTGCCCTATTCCGGCTTCTCGGCGACCAGCCTGATCATCTTCGCCGTGTTTTACGGATTGGACTGGATCGCCACGGTGCCGCCGACGCTCAGGCTTTCCAACGAGGCGTTCGGCGACCGCAGCGGGCCGATCGTCTTCGGCTGGATCGTCGCCGGCCATCAGGTCGGTGCGGCGACGGCGGCCTTTTTCGGCGGCACCATGCGCGAGCTGCAAGGCAACTACGAGCTTGCCTTCCTGATCGCCGGCATGACGGCAATAGCCGCCGCCTGCATATCGCTGCTGATCAATACCGCCCGCCCGGCGTTTGATCCGGAACCGCAGGCGGCTTGAGCTGCAACGGCTGAGCGCTAATCTCCCCTCTTGAGGGGGAGATGGCCGCGAAGCAGCCAGAGGGGGTCGGTCCGACCGGGCCAGGCCCCCGTATAGCAGACGCAGGAGGTCGGCGCTTCTCGCGAGACGACCCCTCTGTCGCCTTTCGGCGACATCTCCCCCTCAAGGAGGGAGATTCGCCAGCCTGTTCACTGTTATCAAACCTTCATCGTTTCGAAATGTGCCTGAAACATTGAAGCTGGAGCTTGGCGGCGACGTTCAACGCCATCCAGGAGACAGCCATGAACAAGATTTCGATGACGCGGCGCGCTTTCGTCACGTCGGCCAGCGCCGTTGGCCTGGTCGGCGCGTCGGGCCTCGCCCTTCCCTATTACTCGCGCGCCAATCAGCGCCCGGCTTTCACCCATGGCATCCAGTCCGGCGACGTCGACGCGACCAGCGGCATGGTCTGGACGCGCACGGACCGGCCGTCGCGCGTCATGTTCGAAGTGTCGTCGACGGAAAGCTTCGCCAATGCCGTCCGCTTAGCGCCGCTCGATACCTCGCCGGCCAGCGATTATACAGTGAAGCGGCTGCTTACCGAGCTCGCTTCCGACCAGGACATTTTCTACCGCATGGTCGCGGCCGATCTTGCCGATATCAATGTCGTGTCCGAGCCGATCGTCGGCCGCTTCCGCACGGCACCTGCCTCGAAGCGCGACATTCGTTTCGCCTGGTCGGGCGACACCGCCGGCCAAGGCTGGGGCATCGACGAGACCGGCATGAAGACCTACGCCACGATCGCCAAGCACACGCCCGACTTCTTCCTGCATTCGGGCGACACGGTCTATGCCGATGGCGCGATGAAGGACGAGGTCGACCTGCCCAGTGGCGGCAAATGGAAAAACACAGTGCTGATCGACGAGAAGCGCAAGGTTGCCGAGACGCTGGACGAGTACCGCGGCCAGTGGAAGTACAATTTGATGGACAGGAACGTGCTGGGGCTCAACGCCATCTGCCCGACCTTCTATCAGTGGGACGACCATGAGGTGCTGAACAACTGGTCGGATTCGAAGGACCTGAGCGCCGACGACCGCTACACCGAAAAATCGATCCATGTGCTGGCGGCACGTGCGGCGCGCGCCTTCCATGAAATGACGACGATCCGTTACGAGCCGCCGGAGCCCGGCCGCGTCTACCGCAAGATCGTCTATGGTCCGCTGCTCGACGTGTTCTTCCTCGACATGCGTTCCTACCGCGGCCCCAACGGTCCGGATATGCAGGAGACGATGACGCCGCAATCGCGCATCCTCGGTGAACAGCAGATCAAGTGGCTGAAGCGTGAACTGGCGAATTCCAACGCAACCTGGAAAATCATCGCCGCCGACATGCCGCTCGGCCTCGTCGTCTGGAACGACGGCACCAAGAAGGTAGGGGCCGAGGCGGTCAGCAATGGCGACAATGGCCCGGCCAAGGGGCGTGAGCTGGAAATTGCCGACCTTCTTCGCTATATAAAGAACGCTGGTATCAGCAACACTGTCTGGCTCACCGCAGACGTGCATTACACAGCCGCGCATTACTACAATCCGGACAAGGCGCAGTTCCAGGACTTCAACCCGTTTTGGGAATTCGTTTCGGGTCCGATCCATTCCGGCACCTTCGGGCCTAATGGTTTCGACATGACATTCGGCCCGGAGCTGAAGTTCATAAAGGCACCGACTGCCGAACAGGGTCAAAACCTGCCGCCGTCGGCCGGCCTGCAGTTCTTCGGGCTCGTCGACATCGACGGCGCCACCGAGCAGTTGACGGTGCGGCTGATGGATCGCGACGACAGCGAACTCTACAAGGTCACGCTCGATCCGGTGCGGTCGGCGTGAGTGATTGCGTCCTACCCTCGGGCCAGCCCGAGGGTAGGACGTATATCAATCGGGATAGCAGACGACGGGAATGTTGGGCCAGACGGCGCTGTCGCATCCGGCATTTTGCTGCCGCTGCTTGAAGGCGGTGCTGACCGGCCCAGTCACCACCGGATCGACGCCGTCGGGAGCATCGGCAAAAAGCTGCTCCGCCGACCGCTTGTCGGACGGCAAAGCAGTCCGCGTCTCCTTGAACGACGCCGCCGACTGCGCCGCGCCTGCCGCGAGGAGGACGGCGAGTGCGCTACATGCCAAAATCGGCCGGAGTCTGTTGCCTATCTCGATCATGAAATTCGAACTGTCCGGACCATGAAAGGTTCCGCCTTGGTTAATAATTCCACTTCACACCAAGACATTTAAGATTTGGTGACTTTATTTGGTGGCTCGCCTCCTCTTTCGCAATTGCGAAAAACCCTGTATGAGCCGCCCAACCGAAAGAGGCAGCGCCTTTTGGCCTGCTGCCTGCAACGCTCCCGAGACCAAAACATGAAAATCCGCAATATCGCGATCATCGCGCACGTCGACCATGGAAAAACCACCCTCGTCGACCAGCTTCTGAAACAGTCCGGCTCGTTCCGCGACAACCAGCGTGTTGCCGAACGCGCCATGGATTCGAACGATCTCGAAAAGGAACGCGGCATCACCATCCTGGCCAAGGCGACCTCGGTCGACTGGAAGGACACCCGCATCAACATCGTCGACACACCCGGCCATGCCGACTTCGGCGGCGAGGTCGAGCGCATCCTGTCGATGGTGGATTCGGCCATCGTGCTGGTCGACGCCGCCGAGGGGCCGATGCCGCAGACCAAATTCGTGGTCGGCAAGGCACTCAAGGTCGGATTGAAGCCGATCGTCGTCATCAACAAGATCGACCGGCCGGATGCCCGCTATGTCGAAGTGGTCAACGAGGTGTTCGACCTCTTTGCAGCACTTGACGCCACCGACGAGCAGCTCGACTTCCCTATCCTTTACGGTTCAGGCCGCGACGGCTGGGTCTCGGAAAACCCCGAAGGTCCGAAGGACCAGGCTCTGGCGCCGCTGTTCGACCTCGTCATCAAGCACGTGCCGGCGCCGACCGTTCATCCTGGGCCGTTCCGCATGATCGGCACCATCCTGGAAGCCAATCCGTTCCTCGGCCGCATCATCACCGGCCGTATCGAATCCGGCACGCTGAAATCCAACCAGGCGGTCAAGGTCCTGCACCATGACGGCACCCAGGTCGAAACCGGCCGAATCTCGAAAATCCTCGCTTTCCGCGGGCTCGAGCGCCAGCCCATCGACGAGGCGCAGGCGGGCGACATCGTCGCTATTGCCGGCCTGTCGAAGGGCACCGTCGCCGACACGTTCTGCGACCTGTCGGTGACCGAACCGCTGCACGCGCAGCCGATCGATCCGCCGACCGTGACGATGTCGTTCCTCGTCAACGATTCCCCGCTGGCCGGCACCGAGGGCGACAAGGTGACCAGCCGCGTCATCCGCGACCGCCTGCTGCGCGAGGCCGAAGGCAATGTCGCGCTGAAGATCGAGGAATCGCCGGACAAGGATTCGTTCTTCGTCTCCGGCCGCGGCGAGTTGCAGCTGGCCGTGCTGATCGAGACGATGCGCCGCGAAGGTTTTGAGATCGCCGTGTCGCGGCCGCGCGTCGTCATGCAGAAGGGCGAGAACGGCGAATTGCTGGAGCCGGTCGAGGAAGTCGTCATCGACGTCGACGAGGAGCATGCCGGCGTCGTCGTGCAGAAGATGTCGGAGCGCAAGGCCGAGATGGTCGAGCTGCGCCCTTCGGGCGGCAATCGCCAGCGCATCGTCTTCCACGCACCGACGCGCGGCCTGATCGGCTACCAGTCGGAGTTGCTGACCGACACACGCGGCACCGCCGTGATGAACCGGCTGTTCCATGCCTATGAACCCTACAAGGGCGAATTGCCGGGCCGTACCAACGGCGTGCTGATCTCCAACGAACAGGGTGAATCGGTGGCTTACGCCATGTGGAACCTGGAAGACCGCGGCCCGATGGTCATCGACCCCGGTGTCAAGGTCTATCAGGGCATGATCATCGGCATCCATTCCAGGGACAACGACCTCGAAGTCAACGTGCTCAAGGGCAAGAAGCTGACCAACATCCGTGCTGCCGGCAAGGACGAGGCGGTGAAGCTGACGCCGCCGATCCGCATGACGCTGGAGCGCGCACTGGCCTGGATCCAGGACGACGAGCTGGTCGAAGTGACGCCGAAAACCATCCGCCTGCGCAAGCTCTATCTCGACCCGAACGAGCGCAAGCGTTTTGAGAAATCAGCGAAAGTGGTCGGCGCGGCATAAGCCACGTTTCTCCGCCATTATCAGGGAGGGAGCACGTGCGTGCTTCCTCCCTTTATCTTATCCGCCGGCAGCCGCGACAATGTCGTCCCGGTCTGGTTCACCAGACAGGTCGATACGGATCGACGTTCCCGCTCGTGCCGGCCGGCGCAAGGCTTTGGACCCGTCCGGACCAACGGCAAGCAATCGCTTCTCTTCCCAGGCCTGAAGCCGCGATCGCGAGACACCGAGTTCGCTGGCGAGCAACCGGTCGAGCCGCAGCGCTGTCGGCATTTCGAGCCAGAGCTGAAGTTCGAGAACGGTGGTGTTTCCGGCCTGTCCCCGAGCACCTGCTTATGAACGATGGCTTCAGGAAACTCCTCGACGCGTCCGATCCTGCTTCGCAGTGCGACAACATCGAAAGCATGGCGCCGCGCCAGGACCGGATCGTTGCTTTCGAGCGCCTGCAACATTGCCTGTTCGATATCGCGGTGGCTGCAGCGCTCCAGAATGCCGAAATTCCAGGAGTTGTCGCAGTCGATGCAGCGGTAGATCAACCAGGCGTCAATGCGTTTGCCATTGGCATTGACGCGGAATTTGCCGCTGCAGCGATAGGCTTTCAGGCCGCCGCAGCGATTGCAGTTGAGGTGAGGTCGAGGTGCGGTTTTGGGCGCGATCGCCCAGCGGATACGCAGTGTCGAAGGCATGCCGAAAAGCCCTTCCCGTCGGGAAGTTCGTCAGATCGGCGATATCGAGAACCCTTGCGGGCACGGCGTGGCGAGAGACTGCGGCAGTTGGAAATCAGGTGTCGCGGGTGGCTATGCGCAACAGCGGTTCAGCAGTGCCAAACCGGTCTCGAACCGCCACCCTGAGGAACACGTGATGTGAAAACAGGCACCGCGACTGCGACGCCCTGCTCTGTGTTGGGGGAGTTGACGAGACCGGCGGTTACGTAGGCAAAGTGAAGCTCGGAAAGGATTTCGGGACGACATCTCTAGCCGTGAGGTGCCTGGCCGACAAGCCTTCATTCGGTAGACGCTACCGTCGCCGGAACAGTTGGGTTATGTTGAACACCCAAACATTTCAAACGAGACCGCGTCATGCATTTCACGTCGCTGCTGATTTTTGCCGGCGCCCTGCTTGTTGCCGCCGGCTCGCCCGGCCCATCGATCGCCGCTCTTGTGGCGCGGGTCATCGCAAAGGGCTTTCGCGACGTGTTTCCGTTCCTGCTTGCCATGTGGATCGGCGAAGCGATCTGGCTGTCACTGGCGGTGTTCGGCCTCGCCGTGGTGGCGCAGACCTTTCACTTCGCCTTTGTCGTCGTGAAGTGGGTCGGCGTCGCCTATCTCGGCTGGCTTGCCTGGAAGATGTGGACGGCACCGGTCGAGGCAAAGGAAGGTTCGCTGCCGCGCGAAGATTCGCCCGCCAAGCTGTTCTTTGCGGGCATGGCGGTGACGCTCGGCAACCCCAAGATCATGATGTTCTATCTGGCGCTGCTGCCGACCATCATCGACCTCGGTTCGGTCAGCATGGTCGGCTGGGTCGAGCTGACGGCGACCATGGCCGTGGTCCTGGTCGCCATCGATTTGACATGGGTGCTCGCCGCATCGCAGGCGCGCAAGCTCTTGAGGAGCAAGCGGGCGATGAAGATCGCCAACCGCGTCAGCGCCGGCACTATGGCCGGCGCTGCGGCGGCGATCGCGGCACGGTCCTGAGCCGGCGCGTCAACCCATTTCGATTATCGGCGCAATCTCGACGCTGAAACCCGGGTCCGTCAAGATAGGACAATCCTTGGCTTTGCCGACGGCATCGTCGATGTCTTTTGCTTCGATGATGGTGTAACCGGCGGTCGGATTGCTGCCGCCATTGTTCTCGACCTTGCCGCCAGGCAGCACGGTCTTCGACATGCCGACTGGATTGCCACCGTCGACCACGGCTGAGCCAAGCTTGCCGTACCAGCCGTTCCAGGCATCCATTGCTGCCTTCCGTTCGGCCTCCTCGGTCGGCATCTTGCCCGAGCCGTGATAGACGTAGAGAAATTTCGCCATGTTCTCCTCCTCTGATCGGCGGCATCGAACCGGCATGCGGTCATGCCGCATGCCGATCATCGGACCAAACCGGCAAACAAGCAACGAGAATGCGAAGTAGCTAATATAATGTGCGGTTGGCTCGCAACAGCGGTGCCCTATCGCGCCATCGCGTGGTATTCATCGTTCGGCCGCATGTCGATTGCCGATGCCAGCCGGTTCGACATGTTGAAGAACGCCGCGGTCGAGGCGACGTCCCAGATGTCGCGGTCGGAAAAGCCGACTTGCCGCAGCGCCGCCCGGTCCGCTTCGACGATCTTTGCCGGCTGTTCGGTCAGCCTCACCGCGAATTCGAGCATGGCGCGTTGCCTGTCCGACAGCTCGGCGGCGCGAAAATTCATCACCATCATCTCGCCGAAGGCCGGGTCGCCGGAAAGCTGGCGCACCGCCGCGCCATGCGCGACCAGGCAATAATAGCAATGGTTGACCGACGAGACGGCCACCGCGATCATCTCGCGCTCGAGTTTCGACAGGCCGGATTCACCCAGCATCAAATCATTATACATGTCGGTGAAAGCGCGCAGCTTCTTCTCATCGAAGGCATAGGCGAGCAGCACGTTGGGAACGAGGCCGAGCTTCTCCCGGCATTTGGCGAAATAAGCCTTGGTCGCGTCGCTCAGCTCCGCCGGTGCCAGGTCAAGCGCGGTGATTTTGTCCGTCATGGCGGATTTCTCCTCGTTTTTCGCCAGGCTGCCGGTGAATTCCGACATTTCGTCGCAAGCCGTCAAACCTTTGTCGCCAAATACCGGTCATCTGTTAGCATAGCCGCAAAAACATGTGACGGGAGGGATTCATGGCCAGCGTAAGGTCAGCGAGCCGGTTGAAAAAAGCCGGCTTGACGAGGGGTGAAGCCGCGGGCGGCGAAAAGCCCGGCAGGCTTGCCGATTACTTGCTGGCCCGAGCTCCGGCCGAAGATGTCGCCGCCTACGACGTCATCGATCTCGAACGCGCTGCCGAACTCGCCGGTCGCGCCGTCGCCAGGCACAAGAAGGACGACTGCGTTGTTGCCATAGACGTCGATTCCGGTGTCGTCCGCCAGGGCCGGCCGATGACGGTGATCACCGTCGTCAACGACAACATGCCGTTCCTGTTCGATTCCGTCCTCGGCGAGATTACAGAAAGCGCCGGCGAGCCGCTGCTGGTTACCCATCCGGTCATCGTCGTCAGGCACGGCAAGAACGGTGTCGAGGAAATCCTCGGCGATGGCGGTTATGCCAAAGGCGACCACAGCCATGACCGGCTGAGCGTCATCCACGTCCATATCGGCCGCCTTTCGGCCGAGCAGGCCGAAGGCCTGGCCGCACGCCTGACCAAGCTGCTCGGCCAGGTGCGCGCCGCCGTCACCGACTGGAAGCCGATGCTCGCCCGCCTCGACCGGGCGATCTCGGAATTCCGCTACTCGCCAGTGCCGCTCGACAAGGCCCATGTCACCGAGGCGATCGCCTTCCTCGAATGGCTGCGCGACGACAATTTCACCTTTCTCGGCATGCGCGAATTCAACTACACCGGCGGCGAGACGAGCGGCATGCTCGAGCGCGCCGAAAAGCCTGGCCTCGGCATCCTTTCCGATCCCGACGTGCTGGTGCTCAGGCGCGGCACCGAGGCGGTGAGCACGACGCCGGAGATCCGCGCCTTCCTGCATGGGCCGGAACCGCTGATCGTCACCAAGGCCAACGCCAAGTCATCGGTGCACCGCCGCATCTATCTCGATTACATCGGCGTCAAGACGTACACCGCCAAGGGCGTGCTTTCGGGCGAGCTGCGCATCGTCGGCCTGTTCACCTCGACCGCCTATACGCGCTCGGTGATGAAGATCCCCTATCTCAGGTCGAAAGCCGAAACCATCATCGCCAAATCCGGTTTCAACCCTGAAGATCATTCCGGCAAAGCTTTGATCAACGTGCTGGAGAGCTATCCGCGCGACGAGCTTTTCCAGGTTCCGGTGCCGATCCTGCGCAAGCATGCCGAAGCCATACTGGGCTTGATCGAGCGGCCGCGCGTCAGGGCATTGGTGCGTGTCGACCAGTTCGACCGCTTCGTCTCCGTGCTCGTCTTCGTGCCGCGCGACCGCTACGACAGCGTCGTGCGCGAGAAGATCGGCACCTATCTGAAGACCGTCTTCGAAGGCCGGCTGTCGGCCTATTATCCGGCCTTCCCGGAAGGCGGGCTGGCGCGCGTCCATTTCATCATCGGCCGCTCCGGCGGCAAGACGCCGAAGGTCGAGCAGGCGACGATAGAGGCGGCGATCCGCGACATCGTACGGACCTGGGACGATGCACTGCGCGAGACCGCGACAGAGACCGGCGCCGATGCCAGACTCACGGCCATTGCCTCGCGTTTTTCGGAAAGTTATCGCGACAGTTTTCCGCCGTCCGTGGCGCTGGCCGACGCCGGGCGCATCGCCAAGCTCGACGCGTCAAATCCGATCGCCATCGACTATTACCGTCACGCCGAACAGAAGCCGCATCAGGCGGCGCTGAAGATCTATCACCATGGCAGCCCGGTGGCGCTGTCGCGGCGCGTGCCGGTGCTGGAAAACATCGGTTTCCGCGTCATCAGCGAGCGCACTTTCGAGGTCGGCGTCATTCAATCCGGCATGATCAATGGTGATCAGCCCGGCATGGTCTTCATCCACGACATGGAACTCGAGAACAGCTACGGCAGGCCGATCGACCTCGGCAATGGCGGCGCGCTGTTCGAGGATGCGTTCCTTTCCGTCTGGCGCGGCGATGTCGACAATGACGGCTATAACGGCCTTGCCCAGACCGCCGGCCTGTGGTCGGGCGAGATCACCGTCCTGCGCGCCTATGGCCGCTATCTGCAGCAGGCCGGTATCCCGCAGAGCCAGGATTTTATCGCCGCCGCACTCAACCGTTATCCCGAGATCGCCCGCGGCCTGCATGCGCTGTTCGTCGCCCGCCTCGGCCCGACGGCTGAAACGGAAGGCGTCGGCCAGGCCAAACATCTGAAGGCCAAGATCACGGATGCGCTGGAAGACGTTCCCAACATCGACGACGACACCATCATCCGCCGTTATCTGAACCTCATCGAAGCCTCGTTGCGCACCAATCATTTCGTTACCGATACGAAAGAGAAGGGCCAATCACTGGCGATCAAGCTCGATTCGCAATCGGTCGACGGGCTGCCGGCGCCGCGGCCATGGCGGGAGATCTTCGTCTACGGCTCCGAGGTCGAGGGCGTGCATCTGCGCTTCGGTCCGGTCGCGCGCGGCGGCCTGCGCTGGTCGGACCGTGCGCAGGACTATCGCACCGAGGTGCTCGGCCTGGTCAAGGCACAGCAGGTCAAGAATGCGGTGATCGTGCCGGTTGGCGCCAAGGGCGGCTTCTACCCGAAAAAGCTGCCGATGAGCGCCGGGCGCGACGCCATTTTCGAGGCCGGCACGGCCGCCTACAAGAATTATGTTTCCAGCCTGTTGTCGATCACCGACAATATCGGGCTGGACGGCGTCATTCCGCCGGCCGGCGTGGTGCGGCGCGACCAGGATGATCCGTATTTCGTCGTCGCCGCCGACAAGGGCACGGCGACCTTCTCCGACACCGCCAACGCCATCAGCGAACGGCACGGCTTCTGGCTCGACGACGCTTTCGCCAGCGGCGGTTCGGCCGGATATGACCACAAGAAGATGGGCATCACTGCGAAGGGCGCCTGGGAAGCGGTCAAGCGGCATTTCCGCGAGATGAACCGCGACATCCAAACCACGCCGTTCACCGTCGTCGGCGTCGGCGACATGTCGGGCGACGTGTTCGGCAACGGCATGCTGCTGTCGGAGCAGACCCGGCTGATCGCCGCCTTCGATCATCGCGACATCTTCATCGATCCCGATCCCGACATGGCGGCTTCGATGGCCGAGCGCCGGCGTATGTTCGCTCTCGCCCGCTCAAGCTGGCAGGATTACGACAAGACGAAGCTGTCCGAAGGCGGCATCATCGTCTCGCGCAGCCAGAAGTCGATCACCTTGCCGGCCGCCGCGGCTGCAGCGATCGGCCTCGGCAAGACAACGGCCACGCCGGTCGAGATCATGAGTGCCATCCTCAAGGCGCCGGCCGACCTTTTGTGGTTCGGCGGCATCGGCACCTATGTCAGGGCATCGGGCGAGACCAACCAGGACGTCGGCGACCGTGCCAATGACGCGATCCGGATCACCGCGCTGGAGCTGCGTGCCAAGGTCATCGGCGAGGGGGCCAATCTCGGCGTCACGCAGCGGGCGCGCATCGAATTCGGATTGAATGGCGGCCGCTGCAACTCAGATGCGATCGACAATTCGGGCGGCGTGAACTGCTCAGACGTCGAGGTCAACATCAAGATCGCGTTGGCTTCCGCCATGCGCAAGGGATCGTTGACCCGGCCGTCGCGCAACAAATTGCTGGCCGAGATGACCGACGAGGTCAGCGCCCTGGTGCTGTCCAACAATTACCAGCAGACGCTAGCGCTGTCCCTTGCCCGTAAGCGCGGCCTTGCCGACATTGCCCATCAGAGCCGCTTCATGGAGGCGCTCGAGGCGCGCGGGCTGCTCGACCGTGCCGTCGAGACGCTGCCGTCGCCGGCGGCTCTCGCTGAGCGCGAAGCGCGCGGCGAGCCGCTGACCCGGGCCGAGCTCGGCGTGTTGCTTGCCTATGCCAAGATAGTGCTGTTTTCCGATATCGTCGCCAGCGACGTGCCGGACGATCCGCATTTCGACCGCGACCTGATGGGTTACTTTCCCGACCGCATGGCGAAGAAATATGCTGCGGAAATCCACGGCCATCGCCTGCGTCGCGAGATCATCGCCCGTGTCGTCGCCAATGATCTGGTCAATCGCGGCGGCCCGTCCTTCGTCAACAGGCTGCAGGAGGCGACCGGGCGCAATGCCGCCGATGTCGTGCGCACCTTCGCCGTGGTGCGGGATGGCTTTGCACTGCCGGCGCTCTATCGCCAGATCGACGCGCTCGACAACCAGATCGACGGACAGATCCAGCTCGACCTCTATCAGGCGGTCAGCCGGCTGATCTATGTGACCAGCGGCTGGTACCTGAAGAACGATGCCGGCACCGCACCGCTCGGGCAGCGGATCGCCGAGTTGCAGGATGCGCGCAAGGCGCTGGAGCCGAAGCTCGCTTCGCTGCTGCCGGCCTTCTCGCGCGAGCGGATCGAGGAGCGGCGGCACAGCCTGTCGAAGGGCGGCGCGCCCGAGAGCCTCGCCGAGCAACTGGCGTTGACCGATGTGGCGGAACTCATCCCCGACATTGCGCTGACGGCGCGGACGGCAAATGCCGGCATCGTCGCTGCCGCCAAGGCGTTTTTTGCAGTCAGTGATGTCTTCCGCATCCCGCGCGTCGAAGATGCGGCGCGCGCGATCATGCCCTCGGATTATTACGATCAACTGGCGCTTTCCCGCGCCACCGACACGATCGGCGCGGCCAGGCGCGGCATCGCCGTGGCGGCACTCACCAGTCATGCCGAGGCGGCGGATCCGGTGACAGCATGGCTGGAGGCCGGTGGCGAACGGGTCGGACGCATCCGCGAGCGGCTGCAGGCTCTGACCGAGGGCGGCGACATCACCGTGTCGAGGCTGTCGGTGGCGTCCGGCCTGATGAGTGATCTGACGCAGCTGTGAGACGTCTTCCACATCGCGCGGGATTGCCGGGAAGGACTGAGCTATAGAGCAAATGGCGCGCTGCTTTGGGGAGCGCCGGAGCGTGATCCCAAAAAGTGACGATCGGCTTTTGGACAAGATCGTGCTCAACAAGAAGACGGAGCGTCATTCCGATTCGATCGGCATTGAGCAAGCTCCAGCGGAGGGGACATGGCTGAGATGGCAGTGCAGCGGGCATCGGGACGCGGCATCTGGGGATGGATGCTGTTCGACTGGGCGGCACAGCCGTTTTTCACGGTCGTCACCACCTTCATCTTCGGTCCTTATTTCGTCTCGCGCATGGCCAGCAATCCGGAGACCGGGCAAGCGGCCTGGGGCTACGGCATTGCCGCCGCCGGCGTTGTCATTGCCGTTTTGTCGCCGGTGCTCGGGTCGATCGCCGATCAGACCGGACCACGCAAACCGTGGATAGCCTTCTTCGCCGCGGTCAAGATCACCTGCCTCACCCTGCTGTGGTTCGCCGCGCCCGGCTCTAATCTTTTTCTGGTCGTGGCGTTGTTCTCGCTGGCGTCGGTCGCGGCGGAATTCTCGACCGTGTTCAATGATTCGATGATGCCGCGCCTGGTGCCGAAGAGCGACATCGGCAGGATCTCGAACATGGCCTGGGGGCTCGGCTATCTCGGCGGCATGATCGCACTGATCTTTGTCGTTACCGTCATGGCCGGCTCGCCTGAAACCGGCAAGACCGTCGTCGGGCTCGACCCGATCTTCGGCCTCGACCCCAGGCTCGGCGAGGACGCACGCGCCACCGGACCGTTGTCGGCGGCCTGGTATTTCCTGTTCATTCTGCCGATGTTCTTCTTCACGCCTGATGCGATCAAAGGCATTCCAATCGGGCCGGCGGTACGCGAGGGCCTGTCGGAACTGAAGTCGACGCTGGCCGAAGTGCGCAAGCGCAGCGGCATTTTTCGCTTTCTCGTCGCCCGCATGATCTATCAGGACGGCGTCAACGCGCTGCTGGCGCTGGGCGGAACGTTTGCGGCGGCGATGTTCCATTGGTCGATTACCGAGATCGGCCTGTTCGGCATCATCCTCAACGTCGTTGCCATCGTCGGCTGCCTGGTTGCCGCACGCCTGGACACAGCACTGGGTTCCAAGACCATAGTGATGATTTCGCTCGTCATGCTGAGCATTGCCACGATCGGCATCGTCTCGACCGGACCGGGCTACACGCTGTTCGGTGCCTGGGTTATGCCCGGACTGGACGGCGGCGGATTGTTCGGCACGGCGGCGGAGAAGGCCTACATTTTCTACGGCCTGCTGATCGGGCTTGCCTTCGGGCCGGTGCAGGCGTCGTCGCGCTCCTATATGGCGCGCAGCGTCACAGCAGCCGAATCGGGGCGCTATTTCGGCATCTATGCGCTGGCCGGCCGGGCAACGAGTTTTGCCGCACCCTTCATGGTGGCCACGATCACCCTGGCCAGCGGCTCGGCGCGGCTCGGCATGGCGGCGATCGTGCTGTTCCTTGGCGCCGGCATGGCGATCCTGATAGGCACGCCCTATCCGGCGGATCGGCCGGCGGAGTGAGCTGCTCTTCCCCTCTCCCACAAGGGGAAGGGAGGGAGTTCAATGCCGGAAGTGCCGCACTCCGGTGAAGACCATGGCAATGCCGTGGGCATCGGCGGCGGCGATGACATCGTCGTCGCGCATCGAGCCGCCGGGTTGGATGACGGCGGTGGCGCCGGCCTCGATTGCCGATAAAAGCCCATCCGCGAACGGGAAGAAGGCATCCGAGGCGACGACCGAGCCCTTGGTCAAAGGCTCCGTCAGACCGGCAGCCTCGGCGGCGTCGAGCGCCTTGCGCGCGGCGATGCGCGAGGAATCGACCCGGCTCATCTGGCCGGCGCCGATGCCGACCGTGGCGCCATCCCTGGCATAGACGATGGCGTTCGACTTGACGTGCTTTGCTACGCGAAAGGCGAATTTCAGATCGGCCAATTCGGCCGGCGTCGGAGCGCGCCTGGTCACCACTTTCAGGTCGAGGTCATTTACCACCGCATTGTCGCGGCCCTGGACCAGCAAGCCGCCAGCAACCGATTTCAAGCCAAGGCCCGCGGCGCGCGGGTCGGGCAGGCCGCCGGTGACCAGCAGGCGTAGATTCTTCTTGGCGGCAATGATGCGGACTGCTTCTTCGGACGCCTCCGGTGCGATGATCACTTCGGTAAAAGTCTTGACGATCTCTTCGGCGGTTGCGGCATCGAGAATGCGGTTCATGGCGACGATGCCGCCGTAGGCCGAGACCGGGTCGCAGGCCAGCGCCCTGGCATAGGCCGCTTGGAGCGAAGCGCCTTCGGCGACGCCGCACGGGTTGGCGTGCTTGATAATGGCAATTGCTGCGGAGCGGGCCGGATCGAACTCGCCGACCAGCTCGAAGGCAGCGTCGGTGTCGTTGATGTTGTTGTAGGACAGCTGCTTGCCCTGAAGCTGGCGCGCCGTGGCGACGCCCGGCCGCCTGTCACCATTGACATAAAAGCCGGCGCCCTGATGCGGGTTTTCGCCATAGCGCATCACCGATTGCAGCTTGCCGCCGAAGGCGCGCCATGTAGGATGCTCGATCTCAAGCGCCTCGGCGAACCATCCCGAGATCGCCGCATCGTAGGTGGCGGTGCGGGCAAAGGCCTTGGCTGCCAGCTTCTTGCGGAAATCCAGCGACAGAGAGCCGAAGTTCATCTCCAGCGCGTTGAGCACCGAGGCATAGTCATCGGGGTCGGTGACGATGCCGACATAGGCGTGGTTCTTGGCCGAGGCACGGATCATCGCCGGGCCGCCGATGTCGATGTTCTCGACGATCGCCGCGTAGTCGGCGCCGGAGCGACGCACCTCCTCGAACGGATAAAGATTGGAGACGACGAGATCGATCGGCTCGATGCCGTGGTCGCGCATCGCCGCGGCGTGCTCGGGATCGTCGCGCACGCCAAGCAGTGCGCCATGCACCGACGGGTGCAGCGTCTTGACGCGGCCGTCCATGATCTCGGGAAAGCCGGTGAGCTCGGACACGTCGCGCACCGCCATGCCTGCCTCGGCAAGTGCCCTTGCGGTGCCGCCGGTCGAGACCAGCTCGACGCCGGCCGAAGCCAGCGCCCTGGCGAAATCGATCAGACCGGTCTTGTCGAAGACGGAGAGCAGCGCGCGACGGATGGGGACGAGGTCGGGCGCGGGAATATTCTTGGCGGCGACGGCCATGGGCTGGCGGCCTTTCCAGTTCTGGTTGGAGAGCGTCCGCGGGCCGTAGCATATGAGGCCCGGAAATCAAGCCGCAAGGCTTGATCAGTGTCTGCCGTTGCCACCGGCTTCAGCTTTTTCCGGACGGCCGGCGATGATGGTGCGCGTCAATTGCCAGTGGACCTCGGAAATTTCCGAGGCCTTGAAGGCAAGCACGATCTGGCGGCTGCGGCGTGGGCCGCCGAGTCCGGCGAAATAGATCGATTCCTCGACCTCGGGCGCCACTTCGGTAGAGGTAAACACCCAGGTGTCGGCATGGTCGGCGGCCAGCACCAGACGGTCATGCTCATCCTGGAGCAGGTTTATATCGGGATGGACATGGAAACGCACCGTGACGAAATCACGGCCATTGTTGCGGATAGAAGCGCCGCCCGGGCGGAGGAAGCGGTCCCTGCCGGCAAGCACATTGCCTTCGGTCGATAATTTCAGCTCGCGCTCATGCAGGAAGCCGAAGCGCGCCACATAGCCGTCATGGCGGGCGATGAAGCCCTGGCTGCCCTTCTGGTCGGTACGCTTGCAAGGCACATGCTGCGGCCCGCCGATCAAAGGCGTGCCGAGCAGGTCGTTGACGCGCAAGGAATGGTTGAAGCGCGCTGACGAGGTGTCGTTGATGGTGGCGGTCGAGTGGGCGGCGGTGGCGCGGGCAAGCGGCCGGAACTCGGCGGCGCCGTAAGTGTCTATGCCGGCGTTGACGATATAGTGCTGGCGGCCCGACGACAATTCGAAGGCGAGGCATCCGGCGTGAGCGGCATTGGATACGTCGACGGGCGGCGGCGGGCCGCTATCGGCGATCACCGTGGCACCACCCATCGACAGGCGCTCGTAACCCGAATGCGGCGCGTGCAGCAACGGTGCGCCGGCGGTGTCGTCGTGATGCAGGATGCTGGCGATACGGTCGTGAATAGTGGCGCCCATGCCGTTGAAGCGGGCAAGGCTGCCATCCTGATGGCGAAAGAAGCGCAGTGCCGGCAGCATCCGGTCGATGGCGCCGATCAGGGCGGCCGGCGGCGTCTCGGCCTGATTGGCGTAGGTCTGGCGCAACGGCAGAAGGTCGGCGAGGATTTCAAGCACGGTCATCGGATTGCGCGAGATATGGCCGCCGTCAGGCAGGATCTGGCGGTCGAGCTCCTCGGCGAGATTGCGTGTGGCACCGCGCAGCGCCGAGGCCGGCGCCGGCAGCGACAAAGCGGCAAAGGCCAGCGCAATGCGCGCGCGCAGCCTGTCCTTGCCATCCGGCATCTCGCGCACCATGGCGCGTAGGTAGCGGATCTGGACGGCGAGCGATTTCAGGAAGGCGCGGTAGAACGGAAATTCGGCGCCCTGCAACACGATCGAGGAATGCTGCAGCCAGGCAATGACGCGCTTGGCCGTCGTGCCCGGCTCCCAGGCGACGCCGGAAATATAGCTGCCATGGATTGCAATCCAGTCGGAAACCAACGCCCGCGCGTTGGCGGCGGCGAGCTCGGTACCCGCGGCACGCATATGGCGCAGCCAGCGAAAGCCATGCAGCGTTTTTTGCCAGCCGGGATTGGGCACGTCGATCTGGAAGGGCGATTTGCCACCGGTCTCGACCAGATGCCCCGAAAGCGGATAGCGGCCGTAATAGATCTCGAGCGCTATCTGAGGATCGGCGAGGCGCAGGTCCGGCGGGGCAATCAGGACGCGCTCCGGCGTGCGGCCGGAGTAGCGCCAGCGATAGAGTGGCCCGGCGCGCAAGCGCCGGCGCGTCTTGCGCCAGAACTCCCTCGCGACAAGCGTCCACAGACGCGTCGTGTTACCGGCAGCGATTGCCAAAACCCCTCCTGATCGTCCTCACCCAAGCACAAGTTTATATGATTCAAGAACTTGTGCGAAGGCGAATTCCGCGGCAGTGGGGCCGTTCAGCCTGTTTTCCATGCCTCCTCGCCCCAAGAAGCCGGACGGCGCTTCAAGATCGGCCCTTAGCCGGCTCTGCGCATGCGGGCGGCAAAGAAGCCGTCCAACCCGGAGCGGCCCGGCGAGCCTAGCTCCAGATCGGCAGGCGTGGTGCGCAACGTGCCTTGCGGCGTCAGGAACGGGTCGATGCCGGCGATCTCACCCGGCCGAAGCGGGTCGTCGACAATCTCCGCATTGCCGGCGAGAAAGTCGCGATAGAGCTCTTCGCCTTCCAGCGGATCGAGCGAACAGTTGGAAAAGACGATGCGACCGCCAGGCTTGACCAGGGTGACGGCGCGGGCAAGCAGCCGGCGTTGCAGGTCGGCCAGTTTTTCGACGTCGGCCGCCGTCTTCGTCCAGGGGACGTCGGGATGCCGCCGCACCGTGCCGGTCGAAGAGCAAGGTGCGTCGAGGAGGACGGCGTCGAAGAGGTCTTTCGGCTCGTATTTGAGCAGATCGGCCTGGACGATCTCGGCGGCCAGACCGAGCCGTTCGAGGTTCTGCGTCAGCCGTGCCAGCCGCGTTTTGGACATGTCGAGCGCGGTGACATGGGCGCCGGCGAGGATCAGCTGGGCGGTCTTGCCGCCCGGCGCGGCACAGAGGTCGGCGATTCGCAAACCATTGATGTCGCCGAACAGCCGGGCCGGCAGGCTGGCCGCCGCGTCCTGAACCCACCAGGCGCCTTCCCCAAAGCCGGGCAGTTCGGTCACGGAAGCGCTGAGCTTTTCGACCCGCACCGTGCCGGTCGGCAAGACGAAGCCGCCGAGCCGTTCGGCCCACAGCGCCGGGTCCGAGTTGACCGAGAAATCGACCGGCGCCTCATGGCGATGGGCGAGCAGTATCTGCCTGGCCTTGTCGAGGCCGTAGACCGTTTTCAAACGGTCGGAAAACCATTTTGGCGCCTCGTCGGTGGCGGCAAGCGCGGCCGCGAGCTCTTCCTGCTTGGCCCGCGCCAGCGTGCGCAGCACGCCGTTGACGAGACCGGAAAAGCGCGCCGTGCGCGGATCGGACTTGGCATGGGTGACGGCGAGGTCGACGGCGGCGCTGTCGGGAACATCGAGGAACAGGATCTGCGCCGCCGCCACATGCAGGATGTGCGAAAGCGCCGTGGCATTGGGCGGCAGCGGCTTTTCCAGGCGGCGGGCCAAAAGGCCTGATATGGTCATGCGGTAGCGCAGGGCGGTGACCAGAATGGCGCGCACCAGGGCGCGGTCGCGCAGGTCTAGCGCCTTGTATTGCGGATGGCCGTTCTCGTGGTCGGTCAGCCCGTCGAGTGGCGTTTTCGCGTCAATGACGGCGGCAAGCAGGCGCGCGGCTGCCTTGCGCGCGGCGAGACCGGCTACGGCCTCGCTGCCCGAATTGTGTTCACGATCGCCTGAAATTCCGTGCCTGCGCTTCGCTGAACTCACGACCACGGACCTTTGGGGCCGGTCGGATTGCGTCCCCAGGGATTGGGTCTCGGCTTGGCCGGCTCGGCTGGCCCTTCGGGCCGGGCGGTCCTTTCCCACGGACCCGACGGCTGCTGCCCGGTCCCTTCCGGCGCCGGCCTTGGCGTTGCGGCCGCTTCGGATGCGCCGGCCATCTCGCTCGCCATCCTCTGCAATGCGGCAATGCGGTTTTCTGTGCTCGGGTGAGTGGAAAACAAACTGTCCATGCGCTCGCCGGAAAGAGGATTGATGATGAAGAGATGGGCGGTTGCCGGATTGCGCTCGGCATCGGGGTTGCGGATGCGTTCGGCGCCCCGCGCGATCTTGTCAAGTGCCGAGGCGAGCCACAGCGGGTGTCCGCAAATTTCGGCACCGCGCCGGTCTGCCTCGTATTCGCGGGTGCGGCTCACCGCCATCTGCACGATCATGGCGGCCAGGGGCGCGACGATCATCGCCACCAGCACGCCGACGATACCGAAGGAATTGTTGTTGTCGCGGTTGCCGCCGAAAAAGAAGGCGAAATTGCCGAGCATCGAAATTGCGCCGGCAAACGTGGCGACGATCGTCATGGTCAGCGTATCGCGGTGCTGCACATGGGCGAGCTCATGCGCCATCACCGCCGCGACTTCTTCAT
Source organism: Mesorhizobium sp. WSM4830 (assembly GCF_055811495.1). Taxonomy (NCBI): domain Bacteria; kingdom Pseudomonadati; phylum Pseudomonadota; class Alphaproteobacteria; order Hyphomicrobiales; family Phyllobacteriaceae; genus Mesorhizobium; species Mesorhizobium sp. WSM4830. The sequence continues at coordinate 146,772 of NZ_JBVVQI010000013.1, forward strand.
GCGAGAGCTGCTCGAGCAGGCCGGTGCTGGCGGCGACAGCGGCATTTTGCGGATTGCGGCCGGTTGCGAAGGCATTGGGCTGCGGATTGTCGATGAGATAGGTTCTCGGCATCGGCAGGCCGGCACGTTGCGCCAGACCCTTCACGATGGCGTAATATTCAGGCGCGTTGCTTTCGTCGACCTCGATCGCACGATGCATCGACAGCACCATCTTGTCGGCGTTCCAATAGCTGAACAAATTGGTGCCTGCGGCGATCAGCAAGGCAATCATCATGCCGCCGGACCCGCCGACCAGATAGCCGACACCCATGAACAGGGCCGTCATTGCGGCCAAAAGCATGGCGGTGCGAAGGGTGTTCATCATCTGCTCCGTTCTGGCCCAACAAAGGGGTCGATCCTTGTGGGCCCATCGCTATATGATGGGAAACAGCGGTTCCCGTTTCAATCGGGGGCCTGTTTCAATCTAGCGGAAGATCGCATGATCGACGAAACCAGCATAACGAATGCTAACGGCGAGCCGCAAAAGGCGCTGAGGCCAGCAGCCCGGCGTGCCTTGGCCGAGGCCGAGGCCCGGCGGGAGAAATATCGCGAGAAGGAAGCCGCACATCCGAGAGAGATCGGCGGGCGCGGCGGCAAGGAGCCCGGCCGCTACGGCGACTGGGAGGTAAAGGGCCTGACCAGCGACTTTTAGCCCAGGCAGGGGCGCCAAACTACGCAGGCTGCGCCGTCCGCTCCGCTTCGATGGCAATCCAGCCGCTGGCATCGACAGCGATGCCGATCGCGTCATAGCCGGCGATAGCGGCATGCGGCGTCTCCAACGGATGCCGGTGCGTGGCGCTGATCACCATGATTGCAGCGCCCGCGGCTTCGGCTGCCGCTATGCCTGCCGGCGCGTCCTCGAAGACGAGGCAGTCGCGCACATCGACGCCAAGCCGTTCGGCCGCCAGCCGGAAGCAGTCGGGTGCCGGCTTGCCGCGGGAGACGTCCTCCGCCGCAACGATCACGGCGGGAGCCGGAATGCCGGCGGCCTGCAGCCGCAGCAGGGCGAGTTCGCGCGGTGCCGAGGTGGCGATCGCCCAGCTTCCAGGCGGCAGCAACGCCAGGAACGCCGCGGCGCCAGCAATCGGGCGAATGCCCTCGACATCGGCCGCCTCGGCCTGCAAAAGCGAATCGGCTTCGCGCGCAGGATCGACGCCCGGGAGCGCCAGCCGGCCGATGGTCTCGATCGCCCGCACGCCGTGGATAGTCGGCAGGAATGCGGCGACGTCAAGACCTTGCCGATGCGCCCAAGCTGCCCAGACCCTTTCCGCCGCGGCAATCGAATTGAGAATCGTGCCGTCCATATCGAACAGGAAGGCGGCGAATTTTCTGCCTGCGAACATCGGTTTTCCCGGGGTCATCTTGGAGGGATTATTTCGAAAGACGCGTGTCGATCGACCGTAACGTTGCCGCGTCCGGATGGGAAGCCGCGAGGCGTCGTTTTCGACGTTCGCAAGGAACCGCCGCGCACTCTCCTGCGTTGACCAGCACTATCTTCCATGACGATCGTAGGGGGACGGCGATGCTGATTAGACTCGGCTATGAAATTGCCATTGAATGCGCTGCAGCCACGCCGATTGTTTCGCTGCTCGAGATCCACAGGGATCGCCAGGCCGACATCAAGCGGCAGACGCGCGTGCTGACCTCGCCGTCGGTTCCAACCAGGGTCTACCACGATCTTTTCGGCAATAGCTGCCGCCGCTTCACGGCGCCAGCCGGAAGCTTTCGCATCCTCTATGACGCGGTGGTCGAGGACAGCGGCGAGCCGGACGAGGTCAACACGCTGGCCAGGGAAATCCCGGTCGCCGAATTGCCGGACGATGTGCTCGGCTATCTGCTCGGCAGCCGTTACTGCGAGACCGACCATCTCGGCGACTTGGCATGGCAACTGTTCGGCCAGCTTCCGCCGGGCTGGGCACGGGTGCAGGCGATCGTCGACTATGTCCACAACCGGCTGTCCTTCGGCTACGGTTATGCGCGCTCGACCCGCACGGCGGCGCAAGCGCATGAGGAGCGCGTCGGCGTCTGCCGCGACTTTGCCCATCTGGCGATCACGCTCTGCCGCTGCATGAATATCCCCACCCGCTACGTCAACGGCTATCTCGGCGATATCGGCGTGCCCGCCGATCCGGCGCCGATGGATTTCTCGGCGTGGGTGGAAGTGTTCCTCGACGGCAGATGGTACACTTTCGATCCTCGCCACAATGTGCCGAGGATCGGCCGCGTCGTCATCGCCCGCGGCCGCGACGCCACCGACGTGCCGCTGCTGCACAGTTTCGGCCCGCATCGGCTCAGCCTGTTCAAGGTCTGGACGCACGAGCAGGAAGGCAATCTGTTCAAGCCGCCTTATCGTGGCGTCGACAAGACCGTCAGCGCACGGATGCTGGCCTGATCTTCGGACACATTCGCAGTCCGGATTTCCACCTGCCGTCACCGCGGTAGCACTGATCCTGTTCGATACATCTCGTCTGTACCGGATTGGGACGCAGTCCAGCCGTCTCGAATCGCAAGCCCGAATCTTGGTAAGCGCTTTGTGAACAAAGCGCCTTTCGTTTACTCGCTGTTTACCTTGTCGTCGCTCGAAACCGTTTGGAAACAATGGCCTGAGCGGTAGCCGCCTACCTTCCCGCGCCCGGCGGCGCTATCCGGCCGGATTCCTGCAATGCGCGTTCGGACAGCTGCAGGCTGTAGCGAATGGAGGCGGTAGGAATGCGGCGTTTCGGGAGTCTTGTTCAGGCGATCGGCGGCTTTGCCGGAGATCGCAGCGGAAATTTCGCGGTGCTGTTTGGGATAATCGGCGCAGTGCTGGCACTGAGTGTCGGCTTTGCCGTCAACGTGTCGCAACTCTACAACGTGAAATCGAGCCTGCAAGGCGTCGTCGATGCAGCGGTCACCTCGACGGCCCGCGACCTGACAACCGGCGTTATCAGCGAGGCCGACGCCAGCAAATCGGTGCAGGCCTTTCTCGATGCCAACAGCACGGCGGGTATCCTGCAGGACAACCAGATCGTCCTCGACAAACTGACCGTCGACCGGACCGCCAACACGGTCCAGGCGGACGTCCATGTCAATGTCAGCTACTACTTCCCGCTTTTCGGCACGAGTGGCATGCAACGCGTCCCCGCGTCGACGACGGCGCTCTATTCGGACAAGCAGGTCGAAGTCGCAATGATGCTCGATGTGACCGGGTCGATGGCCGGCCAGAAAATCATCGATCTGCGGACGGCTGCAGCGAATGCTGTCGACAGCTTCCTGGGCGGCCAGGACCCCTCCAAGCCGCGTGTGCGGGTTGCCATCGTGCCTTATGCCAATTCGGTGAACGCCGGTACACTTGCCGCCAGCAGCGTCTATGTGGAAACCACCGCCAGTCAACGCAAACAGGCGCCCGGCAATGGCGCCGTACAGTATGTCTCCGGCTTTGTGCGTCCGGACAATTGTGCCACCGAGCGCAAGGGGACCTATCAGTATTCGGATGCGGGCCCCGACGTCAGCATGGTCAATCGCGACTACCTGCTGTCATCCTTCGCCTGGCAGACCGGCACGGCTGCCTGCCCTGCCGCCGCGTTGAAACCGCTGACGGCGGACGCCACGGCGCTCAAGAACGTCATCAAGACCTTTGTCGCATCGGGCGGCACTGCCGGCCATATCGGCGTGCAGTGGAGCTGGTACATGCTTTCGGAGAACTGGGGCAGTGTGATGAAAGCCTCGGAACGGCCGGCCAAGATGGATCCAAAGAAGGTTGCCAAGATCGCGATCCTGATGACCGATGGCGAATTCAATCTGTCCTACTTCGATGCGAGCACGGTGAGCGACGTCTACAATGACGCCGGCAAGGAGCCGACTCGCACGGCAGCCAAGACACTTTGCGCTGCCATGCGCGACAAGGGCATCGAGGTCTTCACCATTGGGTTTGACCTAAACGAAACGAATGCCAAGGCGACGCTCCAGGATTGCGCGAGCCCGGACACCGCCAAGATCAAGCACTTTTATCAGGCGGCCAATGGAACGGAACTCAACCAGGCTTTCCAGGATATAGCGCGCAACGTCGAGATGTTGACCGTAACCAAATAGAGGACAAACAGCCCAAAAAGGAAAAGGCCGCCGCTTCTCACGAAGCCGGCGGCCTTCCGTGTTTCCGTCCATGGCGCGGCTCCTGGCGGCGACCCTGGTCGCCAGCCGCGCATCTCGCGCCTTAACGGGAAGACTGCTTCCCGAAAGTGCGATCCGCTGAGGCCACGTTCTGGAAAACGAAATCACTCGACATCGGATCACCTCCTTTCGATTTGTTGAACACTCCCTCATGATGGGGTGTCATCCGGAAAATGGCAAGGCGCGGCACTCGAAAATCCTGAACAAGCGTGCTTGTGCACCCGGGCGGCTTGCGGCCGGCCGATCGGGCAGGCAAGATCGAGCCGCTATTGTTCCGGGCCACTATTTTGCCGGGTAAGGGAGGACGGGGATGGAGGCAGCCGAGAGAGCGGCCCGGATTGTTCGGACGGTCATCGAAACGCTGAAGCCGGGTTTCGCGGTGAGGCTGTGGACAGGCGAGCGGATCGGCCCGGCTACCGGCCCGGTGCTGACTATCAACGACCAGGACATCGTCTGGCAGATCGTACGCCGCCCTTCTTTATCGACGCTGATCGAGATGTGGATTGCCAAGGCGGTCGACGTCGAAGACGGATCGCTGTTCGATTTCTACGCCTTGCCCACGCACGGCAAGCTCAGGGCAAAGCTCAAGACATTGCCGAAGCTGGCGATCCTGCGCGACCTGCCGGCGGTGCTGTTTTCGCGAAAACAGATGACGGCGCGAACCGATCTTTCCGGCCGCAATCCTTACGTCAGCGGTTCGAGCAAGGAGGCGATCCAGCATCACTACGACATTTCCAACGCATTCTACCGGCTCTTCCTCGACGAGCGCATGGTCTATAGCTGCGGCTACTTCAAGGATTTTGCCAACGATATCGATCAGGCCCAGAGAGACAAGCTCGACCATATCTGCCGCAAGCTTCGGCTGAAGCCCGGCGACAGATTGCTCGACATCGGCTGCGGCTGGGGAGCGATGCTCATCCACGCGGTGAAGAATTATGGCGTCGTCGGCCACGGCGTTTCGCTGTCGGAGGCACAGACCGAGCTCGCCCGCGAACGCATCCGCGCCGAGGGGCTGGAGGACCGCATCACCATCGAGATAAAGTCCTATGCCGAGCTGTCCGGCTCCTTCGACAAGATCTCGTCGATCGGCATGTTCGAGCATCTGGGGCTTGCCAACCATGCGGCCTATTTCTCGAGGATCCATCGCCTGCTCAAACCGGGCGGCATCTATCTGCACCACGCCATCACCCGGCGCGACAAGGGCAACATGAAGAAGACGCTGCGCAAGGGGCCGGAATTCAAGGCGCTGATCAAATACATTTTTCCGGGCGGCGAGCTCGATACGATCGGCATGACGCTCGGCAATCTCGAGGCGCACGGCTTCCTCGTCTACGACGTCGAAAACTTGCGCGAGCACTATGCGCGCACCTGCAGGCTGTGGGCCGAGCGCCTCCACGCACGCTTCGACGAAGCCATCGCCGAGGTCGGCGAAGCCAAGGCGCGGCTCTGGCTGCTTTATCTCACCGGCTGCTCGATTACCTTCGAACGTGCATCGGCGCAGGTTTTCCAGACCGTCGCCACCAGGCGCGCGCGTGGGCCGAGCGGCCTGCCGCCGACACGCGCGGATTTGTACCGGTAATTACACGAACCGCATCGGCGCGCCGATTTCAACACGGGCTGGCCGGTCGACGGTGCAGTAGACGCCCATATTATGCGCGTTGTGGCGGACCAGGCTGCGCAGGATTGCCGGATCGTGGTCGAAGCCGTCCTGGGCGATTATGGTGAAGCCGCAGCGGCGGCATGGTTCGGAGATGGTCAGCAGCAGGTCGCCGATTGCCAGCTTGCGGCCGATCCATTCCGTCTCGGGGAACGATCCCTCGACCTCCGGCATATCGACGACGATGTTGGGGCGGAAGCGGCGCGCGTCGGCGGTGCCCTTTGGGTGCAGCGCTTTCAAACGCGCCAGTGAGGCGGCGGTCAGCAGATGAATAGGGGCTTTGACGTAGCGTTCCGTCAGCAGAGGGCCAGCGTAATCCGGAGCCGCATTTTCCCGGCGGAACGGCCGGATGGAAGCCGCAAAGCCGAGATAGGCGGAAATGGCGCGATCACTTTGCGCGCCAGGTGCCGAAAGCCAGCGTCCGTCGGGGACGGTGACCTCCAGTCTGCCGGCCTGCGACAGCCGGGTGCGGATGCGGGGCACCTTGTGCCATTTCGCTTCGCGGTCGGGCCGTGCGATTTCGTCGGTCGAGGTATCGACAAGGCCAAACAGGCGGTCGCCTTCGACGGTGTACCAGTCGACGGAGATCGTCTCCTGAAACTCGCCGGCGAGCGAGCTCGCGGGATAGCGCCAAAGCTCGGTGACGGCGCCTAATGTGGGTTGCATCAGCCCTTCTTGTTTTGCCGGTTGGCGATCAGGTCGTCAACGACCGCCGGATCGGCCAGCGTCGAGGTATCGCCGAGCGTGGCAAAATCGTCCTCGGCGATCTTGCGCAGGATGCGCCGCATGATCTTGCCGGAACGGGTCTTCGGCAGGCCGGGCGCGAACTGGATCTTGTCAGGCGAAGCGATGGCGCCGATCTCCTTGCGGACATGGGCGACGAGCTCCTGGCGCAGTTCCTCGCTTGGCGTCTCGCCGGCCATCAGCGTGACATAGCAGTAAATGCCCTGGCCCTTGATATCGTGCGGGTAGCCGACGACGGCGGCCTCCGAGACCTTCTCATGGGAAACCAGCGCCGATTCGACCTCGGCGGTGCCCATGCGGTGGCCGGAGACGTTGATGACGTCGTCGACGCGGCCGGTGATCCAGTAGTAGCCGTCAGCATCGCGGCGGCAGCCGTCGCCGGTGAAGTACCTGCCCCTGTAGGTCGAGAAATAGGTCTGCACGAAGCGGTCGTGATCGCCATAGACGGTGCGCATCTGGCCCGGCCATGAGTCGGCAATACAAAGATTGCCGCTGGCTTCGCCTTCCAGCACCTTGCCGTCGGCATCGACCAGCTGCGGCTTGACGCCAAAGAAGGGCCGCGTCGCCGAACCCGCCTTGAGATGGGTGGCGCCCGGAACCGGCGTGATCATGATGCCGCCGGTCTCGGTCTGCCACCAGGTGTCGACGATCGGCACCTTGCCGTTGCCGACGACGTTGAAATACCACTCCCAGGCTTCCGGATTGATCGGCTCGCCGACGGTGCCGAGCACGCGCAGCGACTTGCGCGACGTTTTGGTGACATGGGCATCGCCGGCGCCCATTAGCGCGCGCAGCGCCGTCGGCGCGGTGTAGAAGATGTTGACCTTGTGCTTGTCGATCACGTCCCAGAAACGCGACTGCGACGGGTAGTTCGGCACGCCCTCGAACATCAGCGTGGTGGCGCCGTTGGCGAGCGGCCCGTAGACGATGTAGCTGTGGCCGGTGACCCAGCCGACATCGGCGGTGCACCAGTAGATATCGCCGTCATGATAGTCGAAGACATATTGGTGGGTCATCGAGACATAAACGAGATAGCCGGCCGTGGTGTGCAGCACGCCCTTCGGCTTGCCGGTCGAGCCGGATGTGTAGAGGATGAACAACGGGTCCTCGGCGTTCATCTTCTCGGGCTTGCATTCGGCCTTAACCGTGGCGACCTCGTCATGGTACCAGACGTCGCGCCCGGCGGCCCAGCCGGTCTTGCCGCCGGTGCGGCGTACTACCAAGACCTTTTCGACTTTCGTTCCGGCCTTGGCGGCGATCTCGATCGCCTTGTCGGTGTTGTCCTTCAACGGGATCGACTTGCCGCCGCGCAGGCCTTCGTCGGCGGTGATGACGAAGGTCGACTTGCAGTCGTCGATGCGTCCGGCCAGCGCGTCCGGCGAAAAGCCGCCGAAGACGACCGAATGGATGGCGCCGATGCGCGTGCAGGCGAGCATCGCATAAGCGGCCTCCGGGATCATCGGCATGTAGATGGTGACGCGGTCGCCCTTCTTGACGCCGTGCTTCTTCATCACATTGGCGAGGCGGCAGACATGCGCGTGAAGCTCGTTATAGGTGATCTTCCTGTCGTCGTAGGGATTGTCACCTTCCCAGATGATGGCGGTCTGTTCGCCGCGCTTGTTCAGATGCCGGTCGATGCAGTTCCAGGAAACGTTGGTCTGGCCATCCTCGAACCATTTGATCGAAACCTTGCCGTCGAAGGACGTGTTCTTGACCTTGCTGTAGGGCTTGAACCAGTCGATGCGCTTGCCGTGCTTGCCCCAGAACTTGTCCGGGTTCTTGACGCTGTCGGCGTACCATTTCAGGTAGGTGTCACTGTCAATCAGCGCGTTCTTCTTCCACGCCGGCTGGACGCGATGGACATGAACATCGGACATTTCTTCGCCTTCCTCCCCAAAACCAAACCGCCGGCTTGACCGCCGGCAGGATCGCAGCGATGCGGCCGCGAATTCGCGCGCATTATTAACAGTTCGGCCGCGACGGCAACATTAGACGTTGGATTCGCGCGGCGGGATGCCGCAGGTGCCTTACCCAGGCGGTGTCAGCACTCTCGTGAGGCGGCTGCTAAGCGCATGTTTTTGCGGGAGGAATCTGGTTCGATCATAGAAATATCAATAGACGATTAAGCAAATGGGGTGCACAATTTCAGCCTGGGAGGAAGGAGAATCAACCAGGGGACCGCAATGCGCGACCATTCCGAAATGGACCTGATGCTCAAGGGCTATGGCTTGACCACGGCCAAGATTCTTTATCACTTTCCCGATCATCCGCATCTGCTGCAGAGCTTCATCTGGCAGGATTACGACATCGCCCCGAAATTTCCGGTGCTGATCCGCTTCATCGAGTTCTGGAAGGCCAAGCTCGAAGGTCCGCTGCATTCGGTCAGCTACACGCACCAGAAGCTGATCGCGCCGAACGAATGGCGCAAGGTCGACGGCGAGTTCGTGCTGCATTAGCCGGGCGGGCGGCAGGCTGGGAGCCGCCGCCCGGCTTTTGGAGCGTCAGACTGCGGGCGGGTTCAGCCGGGCAAATCCCTCCTGCCGGCGGTAGGGAAAATACGGGTAGGGTGCGGTGACCTCACTTGCCGTGTCGAGCTTCTTCATCTGCTCGGCTGTCAACGACCAGCCGACGGCGCCGAGATTCTGGCGCAACTGCTCCTCGTTGCGCGCGCCGATGATGACGGAGGCGACCGTCGGCCGCTGCAGCAGCCAATTGATGGCGATCTGCGGTATGGTCTTGCCGGTTTCCTCGGCGATAACATCAAGCGTGTCGATCACCCGATAGAGATGGTCGTCCTCGACGGGCGGTCCGAAGCTTGCGGTATCGTGCAGCCGGCTTTTCTCAGGCAGCTTCTGGCCACGGCGGATCTTGCCTGTCAGGCGGCCCCAGCCGAGCGGGCTCCACACCAGCGCACCGACACCCTGGTCGAGGCCGAGCGGCATCAACTCCCATTCATAATCGCGCCCGACCAGCGAGTAATAGACCTGATGGGCGACGTATCGGGGATAGCCGTATCTGTCCGCCAGGCCGAGCGACTTCATCACTTGCCAGCCGGAAAAATTGGAGACGCCGACATAACGCAGCTTGCCGGCGCGCACGAGACTGTCCAGCGTCGACAGCACCTCCTCGATCGGTGTTGCGGCGTCGAAAGCGTGCAGTTGCAGCAGGTCGATGTAGTCGGTGCCAAGACGCCTCAGAGCGTCTTCGACTGCCTTGATCAGGCGTGAACGCGACGAGCCGGCATCGTTGGGACCGTCGCCCATCGGCAGCGAGGTCTTGGTCGAGATCAGCACGGCGTCGCGGCGGCCCTCGATGGCAGCGCCGAGCACTTGTTCGGAAGCGCCATTCGAATAGACATCGGCAGTGTCGAACAGGTTGACGCCGGCCTCAAGGCAGATGTCGACCAGCCGCCGCGCTTCCGTCGCATCGCTGTTGCCCCAGGCGCCGAACAGCGGGCCTGAACCGCCGAAGGTTCCAGCCCCGAACGAGAGCGCCGGGACCTTCAGGCCTGATGCGCCAAGATTTCGATAATCCATGGGTTTTGCTCCTTGTGGAAGGATGGCTGTTTCGAAGATTGGTTGAGGTTTGGATTGGTTGACGTTTGCCGTTCTAAGACCGCGCGATTTCCGGTGTGGCGAGGACGGGGTCTCTGTCGAGGCGCAGTGCAAACGCCGCCACGGCAAGCGCTGAAAGCGGCAACAGGGCCGCGACCCAGGTGACGGCACCGAGGCCGGGACCATGGGCGATGACCACGCCGCCGAGCCAGGCGCCGGCCGCATTGCCGAGGTTGAAGGCGGCGATGTTGAAGGATGAAGCTAGACTCTGGCCGGCGCCTTGTGCCTTTTCCAGTACCCACATCTGCAGCGGCGCGACGGTGGCGAAGGCGGCAGCGCCGAGCAGACCGACATAGATGACGGCCATGACCTGGCTGTGCAGGGCGAAGGTCATGGTGCCGAGCACCAGCGCCAGCACGACGAGACTACCGAGAACGGAAGGTACCAGCCAGCGGTCGGCGACCTTGCCGCCGGCGAGGTTGCCGGCGATGAGGCCGCCGCCGAAGACCAGCAGGATCGGCGACACCGCTGCTTCCTCAAAACCGGTGATCTCGGTCAGCAACGGGGCGATGTAGGTGAAGACGGCGAAGACGCCGGCATAGCCAAGCACGGTGGTGGCAAAGCCAAGCAGGACGGGCGTGCGGCCGAGCACGGTGAGATCGGCGCGCAAATTGCTCTTCTCAGGCTCTGTTCGGCTGCGCGGCACCAGCAGGAGAATGATGGCGAAGGCGGCGATACCGACCAGGGTCACCGCCCAGAAGGTCGCGCGCCAGCCGAAGGCCTGGCCGAGCCATGTGCCGAAGGGCACGCCGAGGATGTTGGCGATGGTCAGGCCGGTGAACATCAGGGCGATCGCCGAAGCTTTCTTGTTGGGCGCCACCAGCCCGGTCGCGACGACCGAGCCGACGCCGAAGAAGGTGCCGTGGGCGAAGGCGGTGAGCACGCGCGCACCCATCAGCGTCCAATAGTCTGGGGCAAGCGCGCAAGCGAGGTTGCCCAGCGTGAAGATCGCCATCAGCGCCAGAAGCACGGTTTTGCGTGGCCAACGGCCGGTTGCGATTGTCAGCAGCGGCGCGCCGATGACAACGCCGAGCGCATAGCCGGAAATCAGCTGGCCGGCAGCCGAGATCGAGACGCCGAGATCGGTGCTGACGTCGAGCAGCAGGCCCATGATGACGAATTCGGTGACGCCGATGCCGAAGGCACCGGCGGCAAGAGCGTAAAGAGCAAGGGGCATGGCGGTTCCCACTTCGATGACGACCAGTTTTGACGACGGGCGCCGTGTCCTCCCACGCGCCGATGCCGAAGATCGTGCCGCGGTGTGCTGTGAACCAGCCTTGCGCCGGGCACATCGTCTGTGAAATAGATTCACAATGGCTAGGCCCGACATCAATCGCTCCGGCGAGATCGAAGTGTTCGTCCGCGTCGTCGAGGCGGGCAGCTTTTCGGCCGCTGCCCGCGCGTTGCGGATGACGCCGTCGGCGGTGAGCAAGCTGATCGCGCGGCTGGAGGCGCGGCTTGGCGCGCGGCTGGTCAGCCGTTCCACGCGCAAGTTGCAACTGACGCCAGAGGGCGCGGCGTTCTTCGACAGCGGCGTGCGCATCCTGGCCGACATGGCAGCGGCCGAGCGCGAGGCGGCGGCGGGTGCCGCGCCGCGTGGCCGGCTGCGGATCAACAGCTACGTGCCTTTCGGGCAACATCGGCTGATCTCGCTTTTGCCGCGTTTCCTAGAGCGCTACCCCGAAATCTCGGTCGATCTGGTGTTGACCGACGATGTCATCGACCTGATGGAGGAGCGCGCTGACGTCGCCATCCGCGCCGGGCCGCTCGGCGAATCACGGCTGGTGGCGCGCAAGCTCGGGCAGAGCCGGGTGGTCGTCGTTGCAGCGCCATCGTATCTCGAGGCGCGTGGTACGCCCAAGACGCCCGCCGATCTCGATCGTCACAACCGCATGGGCTTCCGTTTCATACGTCACCTCGAGGGCTGGCCTTTTATCGACGCGGCCGGCAAGCCGACTACCCTGTCGATCATCGGAAATACGCTGGTCAGCGACGGCGAAGCGATGCGGCTGATGGCGCTCTCTGGGGCGGGCATCGCCCGGCTGGCACGCTGGCATGTGGAGGCCGACCTTGCGGCCGGCCGGCTGCTGCCGCTGCTGGAAGAGTTCAACCCCGGCGACGAGGAACTCACCCACGCCGTCTATGTCGGCCAAGGCAAGCATCTGCCGGCGCGGGTGCGGGCGTTTTTGGACTTTTTGGTCGAGACCGTCCGGCTGACCTGAGCCCAAAAAAATCGGGAGCCTGCCGGCTCCCGAAGCATCGAATCTAAGGTGAGATTGAGTTACGTTTTCGGCACAAAGGGCGCCGGACGCCGGCCGGCCGCCTGACGCTCCAGCATCCAGCCGGGGTATTCGGCGGGCAGGGCACTGACTTCGTCGAGGCGAACAAGATCATCGGCATCGAGCTGCAACTCGGTGGCTGCAAGGTTCTGTTCCAGCTGCTCCATGCGGCTGGCGCCGATGATGACGCTCATCACGAATGGCTTGGCCAGGACATAGCCGAGCGCCACCGTGGCGACGCTGACGCCGTGCTTGGCGGCGATCTCGCGCATGACGGCGACCGCTGCCCAGGCCCGGTCCTCGTTGACCGGCGGGAAATTGAAGCTGGCGCGGCGGCCCTCGCCATTGCCGGGGGCACCCGGTCCGTATTTGCCGGAGAGCAAACCGCCCGCCATCGGCGACCAGACCATCAGCCCGAGCTTCTCCTCGTTGAGCAGCGGCACGATCTCGCGCTCCAGATCGCGGCCGGCGATCGAATAATACGACTGCACGGTCTCGAAGCGGGCAAAGCCCTTGCGCTCGGCAATACCCAGCGCCTTGGCAATGCGCCAGGCCTGCCAGTTAGAGACGCCGACATAGCGGACCTTGCCGGCGGCAACCAGGTCGTCGAGCGCCCGCAGCGTTTCGTCGATCGGCGTCACCGTGTCAGTGCCGTGCAGCTGGTAGAGATCGATGTGATCGAGCTGTAGCCGCTCGAGGCTGCTCTCGACCGAATCCATGATGTGGCCGCGCGAGGAACCGCGCTGGTTCGGGCCCGCGCCCATGGTGCCATGAACCTTGGTGGCGATGATCACGTCCTGCCGGTTGACGCCAAGGTTCCTGAGCGACTGGCCGAGAAGCCGTTCCGAGGCGCCGAAGGAATAGACATCCGCCGTGTCGAAGAAATTGACGCCGGCGGCGAGCGAGCGGGCGACGATCTTGTCGACGCCCTTCTGGTCGAGGCTGGCGATCAGGCCCCATTGGGCATTCTCGCCGGCCGCGCCGAACGTCATCGTGCCGAGGCAAAGTTCGGAGACGAACATCCCCGTATTTCCAAGTTGATTGTAACGCATGGTGGCTCCAGACGGGTTGAGAATAACTCGACCCATATAGGAACGAAACGTTCCGTTTCTATAAGTTGGCTTAGTCAATGTCAGTCTGTGGCCTAAGGCCGGCTGCGCCTCATCTGGCGCCGAAAATCGCCGATCCAACTCTGACACTGGTCGCGCCGAAGGCGATCGCGGTTTCGTAGTCGCTGGACATGCCCATGGAGAGCTTGTCGACGCCGGCCTCAAGCCCAAGCTTTTCCAGCAGCGCGAAATGCGGACCGGGGTTCTCGTCGGCCGGCGGAATGCACATTAGCCCCTCGACGGCGAGGCCATGGACATCGCGGCAGCGAGCGACGAAGGCGACCGCCTCGCGCGGCTCGATGCCGGCCTTTTGCGGCTCCGAGCCCGTGTTGACCTGGACATACAGCCTTGGTGACCGGCCTTGCCTGGCGATCTCCTTGGCCAGCTCTGCGGCAATCTTTTCACGGTCGACGGTTTCGATGACGTCGAACAGCGCCACCGCTTCCTTGGCCTTGTTCGATTGCAGCGGACCGATCAGATGCAGCTCGATGTCGGGAAACGCCTCCTTCAGCACCGGCCATTTGGCTTGTGCTTCCTGGACGCGGTTTTCGCCGAAGACGCGCTGGCCGGCCTCGATGACGGGGCGGATATCGGCGGCATCGAAGGTCTTCGATACCGCGACCAGCGTCACCGCTCCGGCCTCGCGTCCTGCCTCGCGTTCGGCGGCAGCGATCCTTGCCTTGACCGTGAAAAGCTGTTCGACGGCGCTCGCCATGCCTATATCCTGCCTGTGTTTGGCTTTTTCGCCGGATCGCCGCAGTTGACGGGTCCGGCAATCCATGGTGAACACCGCGACGACATTTCCTGAGCCGCCCGGGCATTTGTCCGGCGGCTCGTGCATGCTTTTAAGTGAAAAACACCCGATGGCAACCGAACGATACAATCCGCGCGCGTCAGAGCCCAAATGGCAGAAGGCCTGGGACGCCAAGAAGCTGTTCGAAGCCGACAATGACGACCCGCGCCCGAAATACTACGTGCTGGAGATGTTCCCCTATCCTTCGGGGCGCATCCATATCGGCCATACCCGCAACTATACGATGGGCGACGTGGTGGCGCGCTACAAGCGGGCGAAGGGTTTCAACGTGCTGCACCCGATGGGCTGGGATGCCTTTGGCATGCCAGCCGAAAACGCGGCGATGCAGAACAAGGTCCATCCCAAGGACTGGACCTATCAGAACATTGCCGCCATGCGCGAGCAGCTCAAGGTCATGGGCCTGTCGCTCGATTGGGCGCGCGAGTTCGCCACCTGCGATGTCGACTACTATCACCGACAGCAGATGCTGTTCCTCGATTTCGTCGAGAAGGGGCTGGTGACGCGCAAATCCTCCAAGGTCAACTGGGATCCGGAGGACATGACGGTGCTTGCCAACGAGCAGGTCATCGACGGACGCGGCTGGCGCTCGGGCGCGCTGGTGGAACAGCGCGAGCTGACGCAGTGGTTCTTCAAGATCACCGATTATGCGCAGGACCTGCTGGATTCGCTCGATCAACTCGACGACTGGCCGGAAAAAGTGAAGCTGATGCAGGCGAACTGGATCGGCCGTTCAGAAGGGCTGCTGATCCGCTGGCCGCTGGCCAAGCCAGTCGCCGGCGAGCATGAGCTCGAAGTCTACACGACCAGGCCCGACACCATCTTCGGCGCCTCCTTCATGGCGATTGCGGCCGATCATCCGCTGGCCAAAAAGGCCGGCGAAGACAATCCGGCGCTGGCAAAGTTCATCGACGAGGTCCGCCATATGGGCACTTCGGCGGCGGCCTTGGAGACGGCCGAGAAGAAGGGTTTCGATACCGGCATTCGCGTCGTCCATCCGTTCGACGAGAGGTGGACGCTGCCCGTCTACGTCGCCAATTTCGTGCTGATGGACTATGGCACCGGCGCCATCTTCGGCTGCCCGGCACATGACCAGCGCGACCTCGACTTCGCCAACAGATACGGCCTTCCGGTCATTCCGGTGGTGATGCCGGAAGGCGAGAATCAAGGAAGCTTCCAGGTCATCGACGAGGCTTACGTCGATGATGGCGCGATGATCAATTCGCGCTTCCTCGACGGCATGAAGCCGGATCAGGCATTCGACGAGGTGGCGAAGCTGCTCGAACAAAAGACCATCGGCAACCGGCCGATGGCAGAGCGCAAGGTGAACTTCCGCCTGCGCGACTGGGGCATTTCGCGCCAGCGCTATTGGGGCTGCCCGATCCCGATGATCCATTGCGAGGATTGCGGCGTGGTGCCGGTGCCGAAAGCCGACCTGCCGGTCAAGCTGCCGGACGATATCGAGTTCGACCGGCCGGGCAATCCGCTCGATCGGCATCCGACATGGCGGCACGTCAAATGCCCGCGCTGCGGCAAGGACGCGCGGCGCGAAACCGACACGATGGACACGTTCGTCGATTCTTCGTGGTATTTCGCGCGCTTCACCGCGCCCTGGGCAAACGATCCGACCGATCCCAAGGCGGCGACTGAATGGCTGCCGGTCGACCAGTATATTGGCGGTATCGAGCACGCGATCCTGCATTTGCTCTATTCGCGCTTTTTCACCCGCGCCATGCGCGAGACCGGCCATGTCGATCTCGCCGAGCCGTTCAGGGGCCTGTTCACGCAAGGCATGGTGGTGCACGAGACCTATCGGGTTGGTGGCGCCTCGAACGGCCGCTGGCTTGCGCCAAGCGAGGTCAGGCTGGAAGACGCCGACGGCAAGCGCCGCGCCTTCGAAATCGCCACCGGCGAAGAGGCGGTGATCGGTCCGCTCGAAAAAATGTCGAAGTCGAAGAAGAATACGGTGAGTCCGGAAGAGATCACCGACGGCTACGGCGCCGATACGGCGCGCTGGTTCATGCTGTCGGACTCGCCGCCCGAGCGCGATGTCGAATGGACCGACGAGGGCGCGGCCGGCGCGCATCGCTTCATCCAGCGCATCTGGCGCCTGGTGGCGACGGCTGCCGAATCGCTTGCCGGAGTTCGGCCAGAGGCGGCGAAGGACGGCGAGGCCGGGACAGTGTCCAAGACCGCGCACAAGATCCTGAAATCGGTCGGCGAGGATATTGAAAAGCTCGCCTTCAACCGCGCCATCGCCCGCATCTACGAGCTAGCCAATGCCTTGACCGTGCCGCTCAACGAGGCGGCAGAGGGCAAGGCCGGTCCGGCGCTGCAAGCGGCCTGCCGTGAGGCCGTCGAGATCCTGGTGCACCTGATCGCGCCGGTCATGCCGCATCTGGCCGAAGAGTGCTGGCAGACGCTCGGCGGCACCGACCTTGTCGCCGAACGGCCCTGGCCGGACTACGATCCCTCGCTTGTCGTCGACGCCGAGATCGTGCTGCCGGTCCAGGTCAACGGCAAGAAGCGCGGCGATTTGACAATTGCCCGCGACGCGGACCAAGGTGCGGTCGAAAAAGCGGTTCTGGCTCTCGACTTCGTGCAGAGAGCGCTCGAAGGTAAGGCGCCGCGCAAGGTGATCATCGTGCCGCAGAGGATCGTCAATGTCGTTGCCTGAGCCGCGAAAGACAGAGCTGACGCTGCGCCGTGTCGTGCTTTGCGGGCTGCTCGCGTCGGTGGCGCTGGTTTCCGCCTGCACGGTGCGGCCGCTCTATTCGAGCGCGCCGCTGGTCGCCGGCTCGCAGGTCGGCGCTGCTGCCGAGCTGGCATCGATCTCGGTCAAGCCGGTCAAGACCCGCTACGCCCAGCAGGTCCGCAACAATTTGATCTTCGCGCTCGGCCAGGGCGCTGGCGAGCCGGCTTCGCCGGTCTATTCGCTTGATCTCGGCGTCTCCGAACTCGTCGAATCGGCGGCAATCGAGCAGGTCACGACCGACGAGGACGAGCCGACCGCCGGCACTGTGACGCTGACCGCCAACTATGTGCTCAGCGATGCCAAGACGGGCACGGTCATAGCGAGGGGCAAGCGCTCGATTCCGTCGTCATACGACAGGCCGCGCCAGGAATTCGCGTCATACCGGGCGCAGATCGACGCCGAGAACCGTGCGGCGCGCGAACTGGCAGATGTGCTGCGGCTGTCGATCGCCCAGGATCTGATCAAGCACGGCAAGCCGGCGGCAAGTTAGGTCTTTTCAGAGTGCGCAATCTGCAAAAAAGGCCGATTGCTCGGCCTTTTTTGTTCGCAGGATAGTCGCTTCAGCCGATCTTCTGCCCGGTCTTTGCCCAGTCGGCGAGGAACAGCTCCAGGCCCTTGTCGGTCAGCGGGTGCTTGACCAGCGCCTTGAGCGTCGCAGGCGGCGCGGTGATGACGTCGGCGCCGATCAGTGCCGCCTGCTTGACATGGTTCACGGTGCGCACCGAAGCGGTCAGGATTTCGGTCTGGAAGTCATAATTGTCGTAGATGGTGCGGATATCGGCAATCAGTTCCATGCCGTCCCAGCCGCTGTCGTCTATGCGGCCGACGAAGGGCGAGATGAAGGAGGCGCCGGCCTTGGCGGCGAGCAGCGCCTGGGTGGCCGAGAAGCACAGCGTGACGTTGACCATGCGGCCGTCCGACCGGATGTCCTTGCAGGCTCTCAGGCCGTCGAGCGTCAGCGGCACCTTGATGCAGACATTGTCGGCGATCCTGGCCAGGATCTTGGCCTCCGCCATCATATCCTTGTATTCGGTGGCGACGACTTCGGCCGAGACGGGGCCCTTGACGATCTCGCAGATCTCTCTTGTAACGTCGGCGATCTTGCCGCCGGATTTCAGGATCAGCGACGGATTGGTGGTTACGCCGTCGAGCAGCCCCAAATCGTTCAGCTCGCGGATTTCCTTGACATCGGCGGTGTCGACAAAAAATTTCATGGCGGTCTCCTGAAGATTTTTCATGTGCACGTCATGCACATTTGGGGTCGGACTTTGATCTAGACCAAAGTCGGGGCAAGGTCACGCCTCATGATCGAAGATTCGCCCTTTGTCGCGGCCGCACCGGTGCTGGTGCCGATGCCCGCCGAGCGCCCCTACACCTATTCCGTGCCGGCTGGCATGCGCGTGGTGCCGGGCTCGATCGTGCGCGTTCCGCTTGGGCCCCGCCAGGTCGCCGGCATCGTCTGGGACGGCGCCGTCGAAAAGGTCGACGCGAAGAAATTGCGGCCGATCGAGCAGGTTTTCGACTGCCCGCCAATAGACCGCGCGATGCGGCGTTTTGTCGATTGGGTGGCGCAGTACACGCTGTCGCCGCCCGGCATGGTGGCGCGCATGCTGCTCAGGGCACCGGAGGCGTTCGACCCGGAGCCGTGGATCGAAGGACTACAGCGCACCTTCGCCAAGCCCGACCGGATGACGGAGGCGAGGACGCGCGTGCTGGAAACGGCCGAAGGCGGCCTTGCCTGGACGCGGTCCGGCCTGGCGCATGCGGCAGGTGTGTCGTCGACGGTGGTGGACGGGCTCAGGGCGCAGGGCGTATTCCAGACGGTGATGATCCCGCCGCGGCCGGTGGTCGCAGCACCCGATCCCGGCTACGCTGTGCCTTCACTGATGCCCGACCAGAGCGATGCCGCCGAGACGCTGCGCGCCAATGTCGCGACCGGTACATTCGGCGTCACCCTGCTCGACGGTGTAACCGGATCCGGCAAGACGGAGGTTTATTTCGAGGCGGTCGCGGCCGCGCTCGACCGCGGCAAGCAGGTGCTGATCCTGCTGCCGGAGATCGCGCTGACCCATGCTTTCCTCGAACGTTTTCAGGAGCGGTTCGGCGCCAAGCCGGCAGAGTGGCACTCGGATCTGCCGCCAAGGATACGCGAAAAGGTCTGGCGGCAGGTGGCGGAAGGCGGCGTGCGGGTCGTCGCCGGCGCTCGCTCGGCGCTGTTTCTGCCGTTCAGGGAGCTTGGATTGATCGTCGTCGACGAAGAGCACGACCCCGCCTACAAGCAGGAGGATCGCGTCTTTTACAACGCGCGCGACATGGCCGTGGTACGCGGCCATATCGGCGGTTTTCCGGTCGTGCTCGCCTCGGCGACACCGTCAGTCGAGAGCCGGGTCAATGCCAGCCAGGGCCGCTACAGCAGGGCGGTGCTTTCGGCGCGCTTTGCCGAGGCGGCACTTCCCGATCTCAAGACGATCGACATGCGCCGCGCGCCGCCAGCGCGCGGCGGCTTCCTGTCGCCGGTGCTGCTCGGCCATATGCGGCAGACGCTGGAAAGAAAGGAACAGTCACTGCTGTTCCTCAACAGGCGCGGCTATGCGCCGCTGACGCTCTGCCGCGTCTGCGGCCACCGCTTCGGCTGTCCGGTCTGCTCGGCCTGGCTGGTCGAGCATCGCTTTCGCGGCCAGCTCGTCTGCCATCATTGCGGGCACAATGAACGCCGGCCCGAAGCCTGCCCCGAATGCGGCACGCTCGATCATCTCGTCGCCTGCGGGCCGGGCGTCGAGCGCATCGCCGAGGAGGTCGTCGCGCATTTCCCCGATGCCCGCACCATCGTGCTGTCGTCCGACCTGATGGGCGGCGTGCGCCGGCTGAGGCTCGAGCTTGAAGCCATCGCCAATGGCGAGGCCGACATCGTCATCGGCACGCAACTCGTCGCCAAGGGCCATAATTTCCCCAATATGACGCTGGTCGGTGTGGTCGATGCCGATCTCGGTCTTGCCAATGGTGACCCGCGCGCCGCCGAGCGCACCTTCCAACTGCTCAGCCAGGTGACCGGCCGTGCCGGCCGTACCGGCAAGAAAAGCCTCGGCCTGCTGCAGACCTTCCAGCCTGCCCACCCGGTGATGCGCGCCATCGTCTCCGGCGATGCCGAGGCCTTCTACGAGCGCGAGATCGCCGAGCGTGAGCGGGCGGGGCTGCCGCCCTTCGGCAGGCTCGCCGGCGTCATCGTCAGCGCGGCGACACGGGCCGAAGCCGAAGGGCACGCCCGTGGCCTGCGTCGCGCCGCGCCGCAAGCCACCGACCTGTTCGTGCTCGGCCCGGCCGAGGCGCCGCTGTCATTGATCGGCGGCCGCCATCGCTTTCGCCTGCTGATCCAGGGCGAACGGCGCGCCGACATGCAAGGGTTCATCCGCACCATGCTGGCCGAAGGACCGAAGATACGGGGTTCGGTGCGCGTCCAGGTCGACATCGACCCGCAGAGCTTTTTGTAACTCGCTTGAGTGTATTAATCGGCCGCAGGCGGGTCTTGCAGTATGTTCCAGCACCACACGTCGAGCGCTTCAAAGTGTCGGATATTGGCTGTTATCACAGTAAGCTCTTTGATTGCCGCCGTGGCGCCGATGAGTATGTCAGCTAAGCCTGGATTTCTCCCCTGCGCAGAGGCTGCTTCCTCCATTTGGCCTGCTCTTCGCGCAATATCGGTATCGACCTCCAGAATCTGACCAGCAAACCCTTCGATGATATCATTGAGCCAAGCAGTAAGACTCTCCACCCGTTTTGCAGCACCCGCACGATCGAGCTTGCGTATGCCCTTCTCGATTTCAACGATTGCTATTACAGGTACGAACAGCGTCTGCTTTTCGCCTTGCGTTACAATCCATGTGGAAACGTCTTTTGCAAGCTCCGGCTTTCCGGGCGCGAAGGCGGATAGAATCGATGTATCGATGAGATAGCCATTCAAAGATCGACATCCCGCGAGGGTGCTTCGTTCCTCTCAAGTCCTATCCCTCCGGGATAGGTCAAAAGAAATTCCCCGAAGTTCCGGCGCTTGACGGGATATAGCTTTTGAACGTCCTCGATCGAGACGATCGCCGCCGCTGGTTTACCATGCTTCGTAATGATGGTTGGTTCGCCGTTCTCCGCGGCCTCGACGAGCGCCGAGAATCCTGCCTTGGCATCCCGAACCTGCATCGTTTTCACAACCGCTCTCCTGTGGTCTCATGTGGTCATAATATAGCAACTATACAGGAAAGGAACAGGCCTAGCTTGCTCGACGGGATGAGCTGGAATCGGCGGCGACCTCTTATCGCCCGCTGAAAGAGATCGTGCGTGAGTGTCCAATATCTATCTGGCGAATGTCTCTTGCTTCGCTAAACTGCCCGAGATTTCAGGGATGCATCCACGAGGGGGACAAGATGGAATTTGCGTTTCCGTGGCCGATGAGCCAGGGCGAGTGGCTGGCATGGTCGAGCGCCGTGGTGACCCTGCTGTTCGGCCTGCTGCTGTTCCTGGCGCCAGGACTGGCGTTCCGGATCCTGCGGCTGCAGGTCAAGCCCGAGAAGGCGGCGGCGATCGCTGAGGGGCGCGGCCGGATGTCGGGGTTCTATCTCGGCGTCAGCCTGTGCTGCATCCTCCTGGCGCAGCCGCTGCTCTACATGGCGCTCGGCTTCTCCTGGCTGTTCACCGCCTTCGGCCGGCTGCTGTCGATGATGTCGGACGGCGCCAACACACCGTTCAACTGGGCTTCCATCGTCGTCGAGCTGGTGCTGGCGGCGCTGCCGCTTGCCTTCGCCTTCGGCTTTTTGCCCTGAATCAGGGATCAATCCGGGGTTGGTTGCTGAACTCGGCCAGCGGATGCGACAATAGTGCCTGAAAACCATGCCGGACGACGCATTGCGGTCTGAAAATGCCTGTGCTAGACGGCAATCGACTTTCGACCGGGGATAGCGGAAGCCGCGCCTCCGTGCTTGGAAAAATGCAGTAAGGTCAAAGATTTAGCCAGAGTTTTTGCTCGCGCCAACAATCTGCGGCCTGTCAGACAAGAGAAAAGACGGTCCGTGGCCCAATCGTCATCGCCAATCTCAGGTGTCGCAGAACGCTATGCGGGTTCGCTGTTCGAACTCGCGCTGCAGACCAATTCGGTCGCCAGCGTCGAGGCCGACCTCAACAGGTTCGAAACGATGCTCGAAGGCAGCGCTGATCTTTCGCGGCTGATCAGGAGCCCTGTCTTCTCCAGCGAGGACCAGGCCAAGGCGATCGCCGCGATCGCCGACAAAGCGGGGATCACGGGCCTCACCGGCAATTTCCTGCGCGTCGTTGCCCAGAACCGCCGGCTGTTCGCCGTGCCCGGCATGATCAAGGCGTTCCGCCAGATCGCCGCCGAACACCGTGGCGAGACGGCTGCCGAGGTCACCTCGGCGCATGCGCTGACGCCTGCCCAGGAAACCGAGCTGAAAGCGGCGCTGAAAAGCGTCGCCGGCAAGGATGTGGCGATCACCGTCACCGTCGATCCGTCGCTGCTCGGCGGACTGGTGGTCAAGATCGGCTCGCGCCAGATCGATACGTCACTCAAAACCAAACTCAATTCGCTCAAGCTTGCACTGAAAGAGGTCGGCTGATGGACATCCGCGCCGCGGAAATTTCCGCAATTCTGAAAGACCAGATCAAGAATTTCGGCAAGGAGGCCGAGGTCTCCGAAGTCGGCCAGGTGCTGTCCGTCGGTGACGGTATCGCCCGCGTCTACGGCCTCGACAATGTCCAGGCCGGCGAGATGGTCGAGTTCCCTGGCGGGATCCGCGGCATGGCGCTCAACCTCGAAGCCGACAATGTCGGCGTCGTCATCTTTGGCGCCGACCGCGACATCAAGGAAGGCGATACCGTCAAGCGCACCGGCGCCATCGTCGACGCGCCCGTCGGCATGGGCTTGCTCGGCCGCGTCGTCGACGCGCTCGGCAACCCGATCGACGGCAAAGGCCCGATCCAGGCCACCGAACGCAAGCGCGTCGACGTCAAGGCGCCCGGCATCATCCCGCGCAAATCGGTGAACGAGCCGATGTCGACCGGCCTCAAGGCCATCGACGCGCTGATCCCGGTCGGCCGCGGCCAGCGCGAGCTGGTCATCGGCGACCGCCAGACCGGCAAGACCGCGATCATCCTCGACACCATGCTCAACCAGAAATCGGTGCACGACAACGGCCCTGAGAAGGAAAAGCTGTACTGCGTCTATGTCGCCGTCGGCCAGAAGCGCTCGACGGTGGCACAGTTCGTCAAGGTCTTGGAAGAGCGCGGCGCGCTCGACTATTCGATCATCATCGCCGCGACCGCCTCCGATCCGGCGCCAATGCAGTTCCTGGCGCCGTTCACCGCCTGCACCATGGGCGAATATTTCCGCGACAACGGCATGCACGCTCTGATCAGCTACGACGATCTATCGAAGCAGGCCGTCGCCTATCGCCAGATGTCGCTGCTGCTGCGCCGCCCGCCGGGCCGCGAAGCCTATCCCGGCGACGTTTTCTACCTCCACTCGCGCCTGCTCGAGCGCGCCGCCAAGCTCAATGACGAAAACGGCGGCGGGTCTCTGACGGCGCTGCCGATCATCGAGACGCAGGCCAACGACGTTTCGGCCTACATCCCGACCAACGTCATCTCGATCACCGACGGCCAGATCTTCCTTGAGACCAATCTGTTCTTCCAGGGCGTCCGTCCGGCGGTCAATGTCGGCCTGTCGGTGTCGCGCGTCGGCTCCTCGGCGCAGATCAAGGCGATGAAGCAGGTTGCCGGGTCGATCAAGGGCGAACTCGCGCAGTACCGCGAAATGGCTGCTTTCGCGCAGTTCGGCTCCGATCTCGACGCCGCCACGCAACGCCTGCTCAACCGCGGCTCGCGCCTGACCGAGCTGTTGAAGCAGCCGCAATTCTCGCCGCTCAAGGTCGAGGAGCAGGTCGCGGTGATCTTCGCCGGCGTCAACGGCTATCTCGACAAGCTGGCGATCAACCAGGTCGGCAAGTTCGAGCATGGTCTGTTGTCGCATATGCGCTCGGCCGGCAAGGACGTGCTCGACGGCATCCGCAAGGAGAAGGCGCTGTCCGACGATCTGCGCGCCCGGCTGAAGGCAGAAATCGACGCCTTCGCCAAGACCTTTGCTTGAGCAGGACGGACGGGATCAGGTTTGAAGCATGCCTTCGTTAAAAGACCTTCGTAACCGTATCGCCTCGGTCAAGGCGACGCAGAAGATCACCAAGGCGATGCAGATGGTCGCCGCTGCGAAGCTGCGTCGCGCCCAGGAAGCGGCGGAAGCGGCACGTCCCTATTCGGAGCGCATGGGCGCGGTTCTGGCCAACATCACCCAGGCGATCGGCGGCGGCGGGGATGCCCCGGCGCTGATGACCGGCACCGGCAAGGACGACGTACACCTGCTTGTCGTCTGCACGGCCGAACGCGGCCTGTGCGGCGGCTTCAATTCGCAGATCGCCCGCTTTGCCCGCGACCACATCCGCAAGCTCCTGGCCGACGGCAAGCAGGTCAAGATCATCTGCGTTGGCAAGAAGGGGTTCGACATATTGCGCCGCGACTACGGGGCGCTGATCATCGAGCGTGTCGACCTGCGCGAGGTCAAGACGCTGGGCTTCGTCAATGCCGATGCCATCGCCAAGAAGGTGATCAACCTGTTCAACGAGGGCGGCTTCGACATCTGCACGCTGTTCTATTCGCAGTTCAAGTCGGTGATCAGCCAGATCCCGACAGCGCAGCAAATTATCCCGGCGGGCGTCGCTTCGGCTGCCGCGGAAGTGAAGGATGGCGGCAGCGCCGTCTACGAATACGAGCCGGAGCCGGGCGAAATCCTCTCCGATCTCATCCCGCGCAACATTTCCGTGCAGGTTTTTCGCGCGCTGCTCGAGAATGCTGCCGGCGAGATGGGCGCCAAGATGAGCGCCATGGACAATGCGACGCGCAACGCCGGCGACATGATCAACAAATTGTCGATCACCTACAACCGCCAGCGGCAGGCGCAGATCACCAAGGAATTGATCGAAATCATTTCGGGCGCCGAGGCGCTCTAGGCACGCTCACAAGGAGGTCATCGACCTCAGGCGTGTGAGAAACAAAGAGACGAAAAGGGTAAAGACGATGGCGAAAGCAGCGACCCCGAAGACGGCAGCCCCGAAGGCCGCGGCACCAGCGAAGGCTCCGGCAGCAGCAAAGGCCGCTCCGGCCAAGAAGGCGGCAGCAACCAAGGCCGCCGCTGTGAATACGCCGGCCGTTACCATCAAGAAAACCGGCCTGGCAGGCAAGGTTCGCCAGGTCATCGGCGCCGTTGTCGACGTCCAGTTCGGCGAACATCTGCCGGCGATCCTGAACGCGCTTGAGACGATCAATGTCGGCAATCGCCTGGTGCTCGAGGTTGCCCAGCATCTGGGCGAAAACACCGTGCGCTGCATCGCCATGGACTCGACCGAAGGTCTGGTCCGCGGCCAGGACGTCTATGACACCGGTGCACCGATTACCGTGCCGGTCGGCCCGGGCATGCTCGGCCGCATCATCAACGTCATCGGCGAGCCGGTCGACGAGGCAGGTCCGGTCGACGGCATCGAGATGCGCTCGATCCACCAGCCGGCGCCGACCTATGTCGAGCAGTCGACGGAAGCGCAGATCCTGGTCACCGGCATCAAGGTGCTCGACCTGCTGGCACCCTATGCCCGCGGCGGCAAGATCGGCCTGTTCGGCGGCGCCGGCGTCGGCAAGACGGTGCTGATCCAGGAACTGATCAACAACGTCGCCAAGGCGCATGGCGGCTTCTCGGTGTTCGCCGGCGTCGGCGAGCGCACCCGCGAAGGCAACGACCTCTATCACGAGTTCATCGAGTCCGGCGTCAACAAGAAGGGCGGCGGCGAAGGCTCCAAGGCGGCGCTCGTCTATGGCCAGATGAACGAGCCGCCGGGCGCGCGCGCCCGCGTCGGCCTGACCGGGTTGACGGTTGCCGAATATTTCCGCGACCAGGGCCAGGACGTGCTGTTCTTCGTCGACAACATCTTCCGCTTCACGCAGGCGGGTTCGGAAGTGTCGGCGCTGCTCGGCCGCATTCCTTCGGCCGTCGGCTACCAGCCGACGCTGGCCACCGACATGGGCGCGCTGCAGGAGCGTATCACCACGACCACCAAGGGCTCGATTACCTCGGTGCAGGCGATCTATGTGCCGGCCGACGACCTGACCGACCCGGCACCGGCGACCTCGTTCGCCCACCTCGACGCGACGACCGTGCTCAACCGCGCGATTTCGGAGAAGGGCATCTATCCGGCGGTCGATCCGCTCGATTCGACCTCGCGCATGCTCGACCCGATGGTTGTCGGCGAAGAGCACTATCAGGTCGCCCGCCAGGTGCAGTCGATCCTTCAGCGCTACAAGTCGCTGCAGGACATCATCGCCATCCTGGGCATGGACGAGCTGTCGGAAGAGGACAAGCAGACGGTCGCCCGCGCCCGCAAGATCGAGCGCTTCCTGTCGCAGCCCTTCTTCGTCGCCGAAGTGTTCACCGGCGCACCGGGCAAGCTGGTCGACCTCGCCGACACCATCAAGGGCTTCAAGGGCCTTTGCAACGGCGACTACGACCATCTGCCGGAAGCCGCCTTCTACATGGTCGGCGGTATCGAGGAAGCGGTCGAGAAGGCACAGCGCCTGGCCGCCGAAGCGGCGTAAAGAAGCGAATAGCGAATAGGGAGTAGCGAATAAGGGCGATGTGAGCCGAGCGTTTTTGTCTACTCACTACTCGCTACTCGCTAAATTGATCATGCCTGAAGCTTTCAAATTCGAACTGGTCTCGCCGGAGCGCCTCTTGGTTTCCGAGCAGGTCGAATCCGTCGTCATCCCGGGCGCCGAAGGCGAGATGACGGTGATGGCGCATCACGCGCCGGTCATGACCACAATCAAGCCGGGCGTCGTTACGCTGAAGACCGCGCAAGGCAAGGAAGAACGCTATGTCGTGTTCGGCGGCTTTGCCGACATCGTTCCGGCCGGCTGCACGCTGCTGGCCGAGTCGGCGGTCGCCGTCGGTGACATCGACCGCGCCGACCTTGCCCGCCGCATCCAGGAGGCTAGGGAAGACGCCGCCGACGCCAAGGACGATCAGACCCGCAGCAAGGCCGAGCAGTTCCTTAGCCAACTCACCACGCTCGAAGGCGCCATCCTGCCGGCTTGACAGGCGCTCTCTCCCTTCTCCCCTTGTGGGAGAAGGTGGATTGGCGCGCAGCGCCAAGACGGTTGAGGGGTGTTGGAAGAAATGGGACGTTGGCGTTCCCTGGAACACCCCTCATCCGACCGAGCTTCGCTCGGCCCCTTCTCCCACAAGGGGAGAAGGGAGGGGCTGCTCAAACTGTCAGCGTTTCCACCGCCCGCATGACGCCGCGCAGTTCGGCGAGGCCCTTCAGGCGGCCGATGCAGGAATAGCCGGGGTTCACCTTCTTGCCGATGTCGTCGACTATGGCGTGGCCATGATCGGGACGCATCGGGACCTGCCAATCCGCCCTGCCTGCCGCCTTGCGCCGCCGCTCTTCACCAATCAGCGCCGACACGACGGCCACCATATCGGTGTCGCCGTCGAGGTGCTCGGCTTCGTGGAAGGAGCCGTCGGGCTCCTTGGTGACATTGCGCAGATGGGCGAAGTGGATGTTTTCGGCGAAGGCCCTGGCCATTGCCGGCAGATCGTTCTGCGCGCCCGCGCCGTAGGAGCCGGTGCACAGTGTCAACCCGTTAGCCGGCGAAGCGACAGCGTCGAGCAGCGCGCGTGCGTCATTGGCGTTGGAAACGATGCGCGGCAGGCCGAACAGCGAAAAAGGCGGAT
Organism: Mesorhizobium sp. WSM4830; assembly: GCF_055811495.1. NCBI lineage: Bacteria > Pseudomonadati > Pseudomonadota > Alphaproteobacteria > Hyphomicrobiales > Phyllobacteriaceae > Mesorhizobium > Mesorhizobium sp. WSM4830. Next base: position 174,760 of record NZ_JBVVQI010000013.1, read on the forward strand.
CGTCGGGGTGGATCGCCATCCTGACGCCGGCCTCTTCGGCCACCGGCACGATCTCGCGCAGGAAGGCAAACAGGTTTTCGCGTAGTCCTTCGGTGGAGACGTCCTTGTAGAGGTCGAGGGCGCGGCGGAAGCTTGCCCGATCGAAGATGAATTCGCGCGCCGGCACCCAGCCGATCAGGTTGCGCTCCAGCCTTGCCTTGTCGCTGTCGCTCATCCCTTGCAGCCGCACACGCGCCGCCTCGATACGGGCCGGCGGGTGATCGGCCTCCGCCCCTTCTCGCTCAAGGATGAAGACGTCATAGGCGCAGAGCTCGACGACATCGAAGCGCAGCGCCGTGCCGCCATGCGGCATGGGATAATCGAGGTCGGTGCGCGTCCAGTCGGTGATTGCCATGAAATTATAGCAGACGGTATTGATGCCGGCGGCGGCGACGGCGCGGATCGAGGCCTTGTATTTGTCGATCAGGCTGCGCCAGTCACCGCTGCGGGTCTTGATGTCCTCATGGACGACGATGCTCTCGACCACATCCCAGGTCAGGCCTGCTGCCTCGATCTCGGCCTTGCGCCTGGCGATCTCGTCCGCCGGCCAGGCGCGGCCGTCATTGAGGTGGTGCAGCGCGCTGACGATGCCGACGGCGTCGGCTTGACGGACATGGGCAAGCGTCACCGGATCGTCGGGCCCGAACCAGCGCCAGGTCTGTCTCATCGCTTCTCACTCCCTATGCCAAGCGCCGCGAAGGCGGCGCCAGGCCCGCCCCGCCGCAGGCGCTCGAGATGGGCTGCCGTCAGATCGATCAGTGTCATGCGGTGGGAGTGGTCCTTGGCGAAGCCGGCGAGATCGAACATTGCTGTCACCGTTTCGACAGCCGGCCGGCTGCCGAGCGTAAGCCGAGTGTCGATCGGATCGGTGAAATGGGCTTCCGGCAGGGTTTTGCCGCGCGCCTCGCAAGCGGCGATCCAGGCGGCTACCACCAGCATGAGATGCGCAGGCGGGTCACCGGCACCCAGCCGATCGAGGGCCGAGGCGACGATGCGCTGCGGCAGCTTCTGGCTGCCGTCATTGGCGATCTGCGCCGTGCGATGGGCGAGCGCCGTGTTCGAATAGCGTTCGGCAAGCTGGGCCGTGTAGCCGGCCGTATCGAGCCCGGCGTCCTGCGGCAGCGTCGGGATGGCCTCGGCCCATAGTCCGTCGACGAATTGCCGGATCGCCGGATCGGCAAAGGCGCGGTCGACCGTGTCGTAGCCGCTGAGCAGGCCTAGATAGGCGATTGCCGAATGCGAGCCGTTGAGCAGCCGCAGCTTCATGTCCTCGAACGGCCTGACGTCGCCGACCATGGTGACGCCGAACTTTTCCCAGGCCGGCCTGCCCGCCGGGAAATCGTCCTCGACCACCCATTGACAGAACGGCTCGGTCATCACCGGCCAGGCATCCTCGAAACCGAGCTCGACGGCGATACGCGCCCGGTCGGCATCGGTGGTCGCCGGCACGATACGGTCGACCATGCTCGACGGAAAAGCGACGCCGTCGGCGATGTACGCGGCGAGCCTGGCATCGCCTGAAGTGGCGAGCCTGGAATCGCGCAGTGCTGCGAATTCGACCAGCAGGCGGTGCAGCGTGGCGCCATTGGCCGGAAGGTTGTCACAGCAGAGCACGGTGAAAGGCTGGATGCCGGCGGCACGGCGGCGCGACAGCGCTTCGGTCAGAAAACCATGCGCCGTCCGTGGCATTTGCGGGTTGGCCAGATCATGGACGATGTCGGGGTGGGTATTGTCCAGTCCGCCGCCGGCTGCTCTCAGATAGGCCTTTTCGGTGATCGTCAGCGTGACGATGCGGGTGCGCTGATCGGTCAGAGCTGCGAGCACCGCAACCGGATCTTCCGGCGCGACCAGCAGCGACAGGATCGAACCGATGACGCGCAGCTCTTCGCCGATGCTGCTTCTGATCGCCAGCGTGTAGAGGCCATCCTGCGGCGCCAGTGCGTCGCGCGTGTCTGGACTGCGCAAGGACACGCCGACAATGCCCCAGTCCGCCTCTCCCGCCGCCAGGCAGTCGTCGACATACGCCGCCTGGTGGGCGCGATGGAACGCACCGACGCCGAGATGGACGATGCCCGGTGCGACGACGCCGCGGGCGTAGCGGGGAACCGCGACCGAAGCCGGCAGTGCCTTCAGCGTGCTGTTGGAAAGGCGTCTATTGGTCATTGCGCCACGTGTCTGATCGAGATTGTTGGGTCACTGCTGGCAGGCGGCGTAACACCCGATGCCATCATGCACAATGGGCAATGGCCCACGAAAAGTCATCATACAACAACCCAGTTTTTGTATGTTGACATTATTTCTTTCGAACCCTACCGATGTCCGGATTGGGAGGATTTACGTGGCCGCATTGACGGATCCGGATCTGCTGTTTGCCGCCGAGGCGCGCCCGCGTTCGCTGGCCCGCGATCTCTATGCCGCGGTCAAGGACCTGCCGATCGTCAGCCCGCACGGCCACACCGACCCGCGCTGGTATGCGCTCAACGAGGCGTTTCCGGATCCGGCGCAATTGCTGATCGTGCCGGACCACTACATTTTCCGTATGCTGTTCAGCCAGGGCGTTCGCCTTGAGGAGCTTGGCGTGCCGACTCTTGACGGCTCGCCGGTGGAGACCGACGGCAGGACGATCTGGCGGCGCTTCGCCGAGCATTACTACCTGTTTCGCGGCACGCCGACCCGGCTGTGGTTCGACCATGTTCTTGCCCACCTGTTCGGCATCGAAGAGCCGCTGAATGCCAAGACGGCTGACCGCCATTACGACACGATCGCGATGCTGCTGCAGTGGGAGAATTTTCGCCCCCGAGCGCTGTTCGAGCGCTTCAACATTGAGGTCATCGCGACGACCGAAGGAGCGCTCGACGATCTCAGATGGCACCAGATGATCCGCGACAGCGGCTGGGAGGGCCGCGTCGTCACCGCCTATCGGCCGGACGCGGTCGTCGATCCCGATTTCGAAGGGTTCTCGGCCAATCTCGACCGGCTTGGCGAGATCACCGGGTGCGATACCGGCAACTGGGCCGGCTATCTCGATGCACATCGCCAGCGGCGGGCCTTCTTCAAAAGTTTCGGTGCGACGTCCTCCGATCACGGCCATCCAACGGCCGAAACCGCCAATCTCTCGGATGCCGCCGCGCAGGAGTTGTTCAACCGCATCCGCCGGGGCTCGGACGACGAGCGGGAGCGAAAACTGTTTCGCGCCCAGATGCTGACCGAGATGGCCAAGATGAGCCGCGACGACGGGCTGGTCCTGCAGATCCATCCCGGCTCCTGGCGCAATCATTCGCCGGCTATCTTTCACAAGTTCGGCAGGGACAAAGGCTTCGATATCCCGACCCGCACCGATTATGTGACGGCGCTGAAGCCGTTGCTCGACTGTGTCGGGCTGGAGCGCGACCTCACCATCATCCTCTTCACCCTCGACGAGACGAGCTATGCGCGCGAGCTGGCGCCGCTCGCCGGCGTTTACCCGGCATTGAAGCTCGGGCCAGCCTGGTGGTTCCACGACAGCCCCGAAGGGATGCGCCGGTTCCGTGAGATGACCACCGAAACGGCCGGTTTCTATAACACCGTCGGTTTCAACGACGACACCCGCGCCTTTCCATCCATACCGGCCCGCCATGATGTGGCGCGCCGGGTCGATTGCGCATATCTGGCGCGTCTCGTCGCCGAGCATCGGCTCGGCGAAGACGAGGCGCACGAGCTGGCGCAGGAACTTGCCTATACGCTCGCGAAAAAGGCGTACCGGCTCTAACGGCGCTTGCCGCCATCGTTCAAAACGGGAGGAAACCAATGCTGCATTTTTCGAGATTGGCGGGAGCTACGCTACTTGCCGCCGCACTGCTGGCCGGAACGGCAAGCGCCCAGACGGTCCTGCGCTCGTCCGACACGCACCCGGACGGCTATCCGACGGTCGAGGCGGTCAAATATTTCGGCGAGCTGGTGAAGGAGCGCACGGCCGGCCGCTATGTGGTCGAGATCTATCCTTCCGCGCAACTCGGCGAGGAAAAGGACACGATCGAGCAGGTGCGCACCGGCGTGATAGATCTCAACCGCGTCTCGATGGCGCCGTTCAACGGGCTCATCCCGGAGACCACCGTGCCCTCGCTGCCCTACATCTTCCGTTCGGAAGAGCACATGCACAAGGTCATGGACGGGGCGATCGGCGACCAGATCGCAGCGGCGTTCGACCAGGTCGGGCTGGTGCTGCTCGCCTTTTACGACGGCGGTTCGCGCTCCTTCTACAATTCGAAGAAGCCGATCAACACCGTCGCCGATATGGCCGGGATGAAGTTCCGCGTTATCCAGTCCGACATCTTCGTCGACATGGTGGCGGCACTCGGCGCCAACGCGACGCCGATGCCGTATGGCGAAGTATATTCGGCGATCGAGACCGGGGTCATCGACGGCGCGGAGAACAATTTTCCGAGCTACGACACCGCCAAGCACGCGGAAGTCGCCAAGTACTATTCGCTCGACGAGCACACGATGGTGCCGGAAGCCTTCGTGATGGCGAAGTCGAGCTGGGACAAGCTGACGCCGGAAGACCAGGCGATCTTCAAGGCGGCCGCCAAGGAAAGCGTCGCCAAGCAGCGCGAGCTGTGGACCGCCAAGGTCAAGGAATCGCGCGCCAAGGTCGAGGCGGCCGGTTCGCAGATCACGACGCCGGACAAGCAGCCCTTCATCGACGCGATGGGGCCGGTCTACGAGAAGCACGTCAAGGACGACAAGCTGAAGGCCATGGTCGAAGCCATCAAGGCCGTGCAGTGATCAAGCGGCGGCGCGGACATTCCGCGCCGCCATCCTCCTGGGGAGAAAACCGGTGACTTCCAGCCCAAAACCAACACCGCTCCTGTCGGGCGTCGCGCAAGTGATGTCGCGCGTCAGCACGGCGGCGCTGTCGATCGCCGGCATCGGGCTGGTGCTGATGACCGCGTTCGTCGCCTGGCAGGTGTTCGGCCGCTACGTCCTGAACCGCTCGCCGAGCTGGACCGAGCCGGGTTCGGTGATGCTGATGAGCTGGTTCATTTTCCTCGGCGCTGCCGTCGGTGTGCGCGAGAACTATCATCTTGGCTTCGACGTCCTGCTCTACGTGCTGCCGAAAGGCGGCAAGCGCTGGCTGCGGATGATTTCGGATCTCGTCGCGCTCGCCTTCGGCATCGGCATGATCTGGTATGGCAGCCAGCTGGTCGCATTGACCTGGGGCTCCGTCTTGCCGTCACTCGGCATATCGGGGGGCTGGGACTACGTCCCGCTTGTCGCCGGAGGCGCGCTCATCGTGCTTTTCACACTGGAGCGCATCGTGCTTCGCCTCTCCGGCGCGCCGATCGACGATGCCCTCGATGAATTGCCGCCCGCGGAAGTCGCAGCCGAACTCGACACAGCTGATGTGAAGGTCTGACGCCATGGAACTGTGGATTCTCTTCGGCGTCTTCACCCTGCTGATGCTTATCGGCACGCCGATCGCTTTCTGCCTCGGCGTCGCAAGTCTTGCCACCGTCCTCTATATGGGCCTGCCGCCGCTCATCGTATTCCAGCGCCTGAATTCCGGCATGAGCGTCTTTTCGCTGCTGGCCATTCCGTTTTTCATCTACGCCGGCGACTTGATGGTGCGCGGCGGCATCGCCAGCAAGATCGTTGCCTTCGCCGGCTCGCTCGTCGGCCATTTGCGCGGCGGCCTCGGCCAGGTCAATATCGCCACCGCTACACTGTTCGGCGGCATTTCCGGCTCGGCGGTTGCGGAGGCAGCGGCGGTAGGCGGCCTGATGATCCCGCAGATGAAGGCGCGTGGATATGGGGCGGATTACGCCGTCAACGTCACGTCGATGGCCGCGCTGATCGCGCTGTTGCTGCCACCGTCGCACAACATGATCATCTACTCGATCTCGGCAGGCGGAAAGATCTCCATCGCCGATCTGTTCACGGCCGGTATCATCCCGGGCCTGCTACTGGCCCTGTCGCTGATGGTCACCGCCTATATCGTGGCGCGCTCCCGCGGCTATCCGACCGAGGCGTTTCCGGGCTTCGCCGCCGTCGCGCATCTTTTCGCCGTTGCGGTGCCCGGCCTGCTGCTGATCGCGATCATCTTCGGCGGCGTGCGATCGGGCGTCTTCACCGCCACCGAGAGTTCCTGTATCGCGGTCATCTATGCGTTGCTCGTGACTGTCTTCGTTTACCGGCAGATGACCTGGGGAGGGTTCGTTCATGCCACCCATGGCGCCGTGCGCACCACGGCCATGGTGCTGCTTATCATCGGCATGGCGGCGGCGTTCTCGTGGCTGATGGCCTTCCTGAAAGTGCCGGCAGCGTTGATAGCCTCCATGAACGCGATCTCGGACGATCCGCTGGTCGTGCTTCTCCTGCTCAACCTCTTGATGCTGTTCCTCGGCACGTTCATGGACATGGGGCCGACGATCATCATTTGCACGCCGATCTTCCTGCCCGTGGCGCAGGCCTACGGCGTCGATCCGGTGCATTTCGGCGTCATCATGATCCTCAATTTCGGCATCGGGCTGAACACGCCGCCGGTGGGCGCAGTGCAGTTCGTGGCGTGTGCGGTGGGCAAGATATCCGTCTGGGAATCGATGCGCTCGATCTGGCCGTTCTATGCGGCAGGTCTCGTGGTGCTGGCGCTCGTCACTTACATTCCGGCCATTTCGCTATGGCTGCCGAGCGTCTTCAAATAGGGGGTGCGACATGGCCTCGGACACCGCAGTCGGGCTCCGCGTCGAACGAAGACCGAAGCTTTCGGAAACGGTCGTCGCGGCGATCCGCAAGCAGTTGCAGGCGGGCGAGATCCAGCCGGGGCAAAAGCTGCCGACCGAGGGTCAGCTGACTGAAACCTTCGGGGTCAGCCGCACCGTGATACGCGAGGCGCTGGCCAAGCTTGCCGCGGACGGCCTGGTCGAACCACGCCAAGGCGCCGGCGTCTTCGTCACCGAGCATATCTCGACAGCGTTCGGTGCTCTGGCAGCGGAGATGGGCAGCAAGGACTCGATCGCCCTCAACGTGCTCGAAGTCAGGTTGGCGATCGAGATCGAATCCGCCGGGCTCGCTGCCATCCGCCGCAACGCCGCGCAGGAAGCGGCGATCCAGGAAGCCTTCTTCGAATTCGAGCGGCTGCTCCTCAACAGCGAGCCGACGGGACCGGCCGACCTTGCCTTCCACCGCGCAATCGCCAGCGCCACCAACAATCCATTTTATGTCGAGATGCTCGACGTGCTCGGCCGACGCGCCATTCCTTGCGACGTGACCTCGCCCTGGTCGACCGAGATCGCCCAATCGGACGCCTATCAGCGCGGCCTGCAACGCGAGCATCTGGTGATCCTCAATGCCATCTCGGCAGGCGATGCCGAGGCGGCCCGGGAGGCGATGCGCGCGCATCTCGGTGCCAGCCAGCAGCGCTATCGCGAGCGCCTGCACGCGCGCCAGGTTTTTTATGCCGACTCGGTCAAGGCCGCGGCAACCGAATAAGCAATTGAGGCAGCCCCATGGGACAGCAATGAATCACACCGACAATCATACGGATTTCACGTCCCGCTTCGCCATCGATCCTGTTTCTGCCGCAGCTATGGGAACGGACGAACTGCGTCACAATTTCCTGATCGAGGACTTGTTCCAGCCCGGCCGCATCAGCCTGACGTACACCCATTACGACCGCATGATCGTCGGCGGCGCCATGCCCGCCGGTACACCGCTGCCGCTGCAGGCAATCAAGCCGACCGGCACGAAGAATTTTCTCGACCGCCGTGAGATGATCATCGTCAACATCGCCGGTGCCGGCATCATGAAAGCCGGCGGTCAATCCTACGAGCTGCAGGCGCGCGACATGCTCTATCTCGGCATGGGCACGGATGAGGTATCGTTCGCTGCGACCGATCCTGCAGCGCCGGCTAAATTCTACCTGCTCAGCGCGCCGGCGCACCAGAGCCATCCCAACCGGCTGATCCGCATCGGCGATGCCAAGCGGCTCGATCTCGGCAGCCAGGCGACTTCCAACGAGCGCTCGATCTTCCAGTTCATCCATGCCGATGGCGTAAAGACCTGTCAGCTTGTCGTCGGCATGACGCAGCTTGCCTCCGGTTCGGTCTGGAACACCATGCCGTGCCATGTGCATGACCGGCGCATGGAAGCCTATCTCTATTTCGACCTGCCGGAAGCGGCGCGGGTGTTTCACTTCATGGGCGAACCCGACGAAACGCGCCATCTCGTCATGCGCAACGAGGAGGCGGTGCTATCGCCGGGATGGTCAATCCATTCGGGCGCCGGCACCTCGAACTACGCCTTCATCTGGGCGATGGCCGGCGACAATGTCGACTATACCGATGTCGACCTGGTAACGATGGAGGAGCTCAAGTGAGCGATCTCTCGGCGTTCAGCCTTGCCGGCAAGCGCATCCTCGTAACCGGCGCCAATACCGGCATCGGCCAGGGCATCGCCGTGTCGGTCGCGCGTGCCGGCGGCGCGGTCGTCGGCGTCGGCCGCTCGGCGATGGACGAGACCGCGGAGAAGATTGCGGCGGCCGGCGGACGCTTCGAGGCTGTCCGCTGCGATCTTGGCGATGATGCAGCCGCCCAGGCGATGCTTGACCGCGTCTGGGACGACACCGGACCGCTCGACGGCCTGGTCAACAATGCCGGCATTATCCGGCGTGCCGATGCGGTCGAACTGACCGAAGCCGACTGGGACGACGTCATCGGTGTCAATCTGAAGACGGTATTCTTCCTCAGCCAGCGCTTTGCCAGGCGCGTGCTCGCCGATCCGGCGCGGCGCGGCAAGATCGTCAACATCGCTTCGGTGCTGAGTTTTCAGGGCGGCATCCGCGTCGCCTCCTACACCGCCTCCAAACATGGCGTGCTCGGCATCACCCGGCTGCTGGCATGCGAATGGGCGGCAAAGGGCATCAACGTCAACGGCATTGCGCCCGGCTATATCGAGACCAACAACACCGAGGCGTTGCGCGCCGATCCCGACCGCAGCGCGTCGATCCTGGCGCGCATTCCGGCCGGACGCTGGGGCGCGCCGGAAGACATCGGCGACGCAGCCGTCTTCCTGCTGGCGCCGGCGTCCAACTACATGCATGGCGCGGTGGTGCCGGTGGATGGCGGCTGGCTGGCGCGATGAACAACAAAAATGAGAGTTTGGCGATGACCGAAACCAAAATCTTCTCGCATGCCGGCGAGGGCGCATGGACGCCGACGCCCGACGGCAACCGCAGGCGCGTGCTCCTACACACGGACGAGCTGATGATGGTCGAGTTCGGTTTCGACAAGGGCGGCGTCGGCGCGCTGCACTCGCACCCGCACGTCCAAGCGAGCTACGTCGCCGAAGGCCGCTTCGAAGTCACCATCGACGGCAGGACCGAGATCCTGGAGACCGGAAGCAGCTTCATCGTCCCGTCCAACCTTGTCCATGGCGTCAGGGCGCTGGAGGCGGGACGACTGGTCGACAGTTTTACGCCGCACCGCACCGATTTCCTCGACTGAGCCGCTTGCCCGAAGATCAGGCAGCCGGTTCTCGGAACGAAAAACCCGCGCCTCCGGAGAGACGCGGGCGTGTTGCCTGGGCGCTTGTGGCGCCGCGGTACTCAAAACATCACCGCAGAACCTGACCCTGCCGAATGATGGTGAAGATAGGATTAACCGGTCCGAGGCGGTGCGATATTCACAGCCAAGGCGAATAGGGGCTGGAACGACGGTCTGATATCGGCCAATGAGAGAGAGGTTCGCTTCAGGCGGTGCCGAGGAGGACCGGAGGGGTCGATAAATGTTCGAATCTGCTGTCCAGGCAATCACCTGGCGATTCGCCGAGGATTTTCGGCACGTCGCGTCCCCGAAAGTTCTGTAATGCAGGCAGCAGCGAGTATCCCGGCAGAGGATTCCAAGCGGCGCGTCCTGAAGGATGTATTCGGCTTCGATGATTTTCGTCTCGGCCAGGCGGCCGTGATGGAGGCGCTGCTGGCCGGGCGCCATGTGCTGGCTGTCATGCCGACCGGCGCCGGCAAATCGCTCTGCTACCAAGTCCCGGCGCTGGTCCTGGGCGGGCTCACCATTGTCGTTTCGCCGCTGGTGGCGCTGATGCAGGATCAGGTCGCCGCATTGCGCCTTGCCGGCGTGGCGGCCGATACGATCAATTCCTCGCTCGACCGCGACGCCAATGTCGCTGCATGGCGCTGCGTCGCGGCAGGCCAGACACGCCTGCTCTATCTTGCACCGGAGCGGCTAATGACGGTGCGAATGCTCGAGGCGTTGACCAAGCTCGATGTCCGGCTGATCGCCATCGACGAGGCCCATTGCATCTCGCAATGGGGACCGGCGTTCCGGCGCGAATACGAAGAGTTGTCGAGACTACGTGATATCTTTCCGAAAGTGCCGATCATTGCGCTGACGGCGACGGCGGACGAGACGACGCGCACCGACATTGCCGCGCAACTGTTCGACGGGCGCGTCGATACCGTGGTGCTCGGCTTCGACCGGCCGAACATCAAGCTAAGCATTGAGCCCAAGCAGGACAGCAAGCGCCAGTTGCTAGGCTTCGTGCAGCGCCATGCGGGCCGCAGCGGGATCGTCTATTGCCTGTCACGCAAAAAGACCGAGGAGATGGCGGCGTTCCTCGAGCGGAACGGTGTACGTGCGCTCGCCTATCATGCCGGCATGAGCAAGGACGCGCGTGAAGCGAATCAAAACGCTTTCATGACCTTGTCCGGCGTGGTGATGGTGGCGACCATCGCCTTCGGCATGGGGATCGACAAGCCGGATGTCGCCTATGTCTTCCACACCGACCTGCCGGGCAGCTTGGAGGCCTATTATCAAGAAATCGGGCGGGCGGGCCGCGACGGGCGGGCGGCCGAGGCACATATGCTCTTCGGTCTCGGCGATATCCGCATGCGCCGGCTTTTCATCGAAGACGAGGACGCGCCGGCTGAGCACAAAAGGCGCGCGCATGGCCGGCTCGATACGCTGATCGGCTATTGCGAGACGACGCAGTGCCGCCGTCAGATCCTGCTTGGCCATTTCGGCGAAAGTGCTTCGCCTTGCGGCAATTGCGACACCTGCCTCGACCAGGCGCCGCATGCGGATGGCGAGGCGGAGGCGCGGATCATCCTGGCGGCGATCGCACAGACCGGCGAGCGCTTTGGCGCCGCCCATGTCGTCGATGTTCTGCTCGGCCATGAGACCGAGAAGGTTCTGGACAGGAACCACCATAGGCTTGCCAGCTTCGGCACCGGTGTGGCGCACAAGAAAAACGTGTGGCTGTCGCTGGTCCGCCAGCTCGTCGCGGGAGGGTTCCTGACATTGGACCCAGCCGGCCATGGCGGCCTCGCCATTGCCGAGAAGGGCCGTGCGCTGGCTCGGGGCGAGGCCTCGTTCCGGTATCGCGTGGACGCGCGCCAGTCACCGCGAGGCAAGATACGTCCTGAGGATACCGCAGCAGGCACGGAAGGTCTGGATTCGGCCCTGCTGGCCGCGCTCAAGGCGGTACGGCTGCGTCTTGCCCGCGAACGCCAGGTGCCGGCCTTCGTGATCTTTTCGGATCGTACACTGATCGATATGGCCGAACGCTGCCCGCGTGATCTGGACGCCTTCGCCGCGGTCAACGGCGTCGGCGCCGCCAAGCTCAAGGATTTCGGCGAGATATTCCTCGGCGCGATCGCTGCCCATCAGTCCGGTTAGTCTTAGGGCCCTGGAGCCGCCGTCTGGTGCAGTTGAAGAACTACGGCTTGCCAATCTGGCCAGCCATCCAGCAGTGTAACAATAAGCTGTGCGCACAGCTCCTCGGTTGACCGAAGGGTGGCGGCCCGGGCGTTCCAACCGTCTGCTGACTTGGGCTCTTTGAGTGAGCCCGTATGGACGGCTGCAGACCGAAGCTTGTAGGCATCTCGAACTAAACTAAATATCCGCGAACGATCGGCGGCGTCACGCCCCAACAACCAAGCGGCACGCTGAGCAATCTTGAAGGTAATCTCGCTGTTGTCGCCGCTGCCGTCGTGCATCAACAGCATCTCCAGGCAAACGCCAAGATCTGTCACCTTCTCGACCTGATCGGATCGACCCCGGGCCGATGCAAGTCGCTCAATGGCTCGAACTATTACCGGTTCAGAAGGTCTAGCCATCGCCTTCATTACAGCGGCTACCTGCGCCGCGCGTTCTATGCCCAAGGTAACGGTTGGTTTAACACCTGAGCCTACGGATACCATGCTGCCACCTGTCATGTGGGGCCATCCAGAGTCGTCGAAGTAGACATAGCGAGCATCCAGCCCAGGTGCTGCGCCGCCACCTACGATCAGTGCCTGAATTGCCCTCTTGATCAGTATTTCGGCAGGGTCTTCCGGTGAGGTTGGAAAGTCGGACGGCGGGCCATCGAAGATCACTCTGCGATCCAGTTCGCGAACGACAATCGCAGCCATCGGACGCTCCGTAAAAAGAAGCTGACGATCGTCAAACGAGGCAAAGGCCCAAAACCAGGCGTCGGTCTTGGCCAGAGCCTCCGCAGGTTCAATGGTGAGGCCGGCACCGAGATCGATTACGCTTTCGAGTCCTAGGCCTCGTACAGCCTGAACGGTGACAACCGTAGATTGCTTCGTTTGAGCAATCCGCCTGAGGCTAAATGCAATTTCGTCCGCATTAGCCCATGTATAGCACGATCAACCAGATAAATGCTCGTCGCGTCATGGGAGAAGCCACCAGCTCTATTACGGGGCCAACTAGCGCCTCGGGTATATGGGCCCAACTGGCGCGTCCATCGTTGGGCGCCGATAGCACGATGGGAGATGCCTTTTTAGCCGCCGTTTCGATTGCGCGGGCAAGCTCTTCGTATGCCGAATCGAGTTCTTCATCAGTCATCTGGAGACCTTAATTATGAAACGCGGCTGGGCATTTCTTGGAAGCTCAGACACATTCAAAGATGCAGCCACACGTGCATCCTGCGCATCAATCAGGCCGTTGTCGTTTTCCTCGGTTTGGCCGTGTCGCCGAGACCGAAGCCGTGACTGTGAGGTGACCGAATTCATGGAGCCTTTCGAGCCTCGGCTCAATGCCGCGCGCTGTGACATCGATTCTGCCTTCGCCTCGCAGGCTCTCACTCCGGCGCCGCAATCAGCACCTGCTTCGTCTCGCCGCCGCAATCGCCGCCTCCTGCTGCCGCAAGCGCTCGATCTTCGCACTCTGGCGGGCAGCGACGGTCGCGGCGACACGCTGTCCTCCCAACAGCCAGCCCGGAATGTTGGTGTGGACGACTTTGCCGCGAGCAATGGCCGTTGCCGACATTTCGTCGGCGACCGCGCCTATCGCCACGTTGATCTCGACGCAACTCATCTTGTCGTATTTCGCAGCATCAAAGGATGCCGGCAAAGGCGATGCGCAACTTCCGACAAACATCAGGCTGCACATCATAGGCGTGGCCGTGGAGATCGCCTTCATTCCCTTATCAAGCACGTTGATGCCGGACGGGCGGATTTCGGAGGGTTCTCGATCTCGGGCCGCGAAGCACTCCCGAGGTTCCGCGTAACTGAAGCATGTGACCTCTACAACACTCCGTGCCGACCGTCCTGCTTGTCTTCGAAGAATTCCGAGAGAACCGCTGCGATCTTTTCGGGGTGCTCTTCCGGGAAAAAGTGCCCGCCTTGGACAGCGCGTCCTTCCACTCTGTCGGCCCATTTCCTCCAGATGGCCAGCGGCCCGCCTTCTTGCGCATACCAGTTCTCCAGGGCGCCTTCGCCACTCCATAGCGCCAGTAGCGGAAACTCGATGCGACGACCGTTTGCCTGGTCCAGCGCGTCATGTTCACGATCGATCGTCGCAGCGGCGCGATATTCTTCGCAGATGGCATGAATATGCGCGGGATCGCGAAGCGCATCAACATAGGCGTTCCTGACCTCTTTGGAGACCATTTTCGCCGACGATCCCCACTGCGTCATCGCATCGTCGACGACGGCATCGGGAGCCGCGCCTATCAGACGCTCCGGCAGGGGCTCCGGCTGAGCAAGAAGGCTCCAGGGCCAAAAGCCGAGTGCCAGTCTGGCATCGGCCCGATCCCATGTTGCGGCGGTGGGGATGATGTCGAGGGCGGCGATTTTGAGGACTTTGTCGGGATGGTCGAGCGCCAGGCGATAGGCAACCCGCCCGCCACGATCATGCCCGGCAACCATGAATCGCTCAAACCCCAGTTGCTTCATGGCTTGAACCATGTCGCCGGCCATGGGGCGCTTGGCGTATGGGCTATGATCGGCAGACGAAACCGGGCATCCGCTTCGTCCGTAGCCTCGAAGGTCGGCAGCGACCACCGTGAAGCGGGGCGCCAAGGCTGCGGCGATATCCCTCCACATCAGATGCGTTTCTGGAAAGCCGTGAAGAAGCAGCAGCGGCGGACCGGCGCCGCCGACCCTTGCGAAAATGGTCGTATCGTCCAGTCGTAAGCTGGTGGCTCTGAAACCTGCAAACACCGTCAGCCTCCTCCGCGCCCCTTAGGAAAGCTCCCTAAGGGCGCAAACGGCCGCCTGAGGCGAAAACCCCGGCCGCGATGGCCAGGGCTCAAGCCGGTCAGTTGCTAGAATCGAAACCAGACCCAAACGCGCCTGCGGAAGCACCGCCTGCGCCGATAGCCGTTTCGCCAGTAAACGCGACAGACCCTTCGCCAAGCGCGCCGGCGGCGGCGACGCGGCCGGTGCCACCGGCGATGATAGACTGGTTGCAACTCTGCTTGAGTTTCGTCGTCGAAGGTCTCGACATCCGGCGCCTCGAGTTCATCGAGAATGCCGCTTCTGGCAGTTGGAACGCCGGCCACTGCGTTGATTGGCCGAACTGTGCTTGCAAGGGCCGCAGCCCCGGCAATGCCAAACATTCCAGTCAAAAATAGTCGCCGATCCATGGAAACCTCCCGATCTTCAACCAGCGATAGAACAAGGCTAACGATGGGGAGATAGCGCAGTCGGTGCAAACGCCCAGAGCCGCGCGGCGATTGCGATGATCCGGTCGGTCGGAGGGTGTCGCCGCCTCCGAAGTGGGACGGCTACCTCGGTCGACAAACACCCGGCGCTTTTGAATTGCGGCCCACGCTTGCTCCTACGGACTGAAAATGAGACCGATGTGTTCGGAATTTCACCACCCGGCTGGGGGCTAGCCGCTCATCCAAGGCATCTCGATCGCGCCGAACGATACAGCGATCCCGAGGGCCATCAGCGCAATGCCCAAAGCAACTTCGAAGCGCCGGCCGCGCTGCAGCAGCTTCTCGACGAAGACGACCAGCGTCAACAGCAGCATCCAGGCGACGCTCATGATGCCCACCGCGACCAGCACGGCAAACAGAGCCCAGCAGCAACCAAAGCAATAGAGTCCGTGCCGCAGCCCCATCTCGAGCGCGCCAACCCGCCCGTCGCGCCAATGCTGCGCAACGAAAGCGAGCGGCGAACGGCAATGGCTGAGGCAAATGTGCTTGAGGGTCGTGAATTGGTAGAGTCCGGCGACGCCAAGCGTGATGCCGAGCGCGAGCGGCGCCCATTTCGAACGCTGAGGCGGATCGAGGCTCGCCGCAAACTCGCTTCCGAGCTGGACCAGGACATACACGAGCAGGCCCGCCGCCGCCCAGACGAGCAGGTAGCCCGCGACGAATATCCACGCCGGAATGGCGACGTGCTGTTCGCGCCTAGCCTGCGCCGCCGCGAACATAAAGATCATGGGCGCGGCCGCCGGCAGCATCATAGCAGCCATCATCACCGTCCATACAGCAAGAAAGGCGGCGGCGCCGGCGAGTGACCAGCCGTCGGCGGCAATTCCGGCCATCGCCATGCCGGCCATGCCTTCCATACCCTCCATCCCGCCGCGCACCGCAATGCCCATAGGCATATCCATGCTGAAGGTCTGATAGAGGGTGAGCGCCCACGCCGCTGCAGTCAGCCCGACGAGCGATGCGAGCAGACCGAGCGGCATGCCACGCAAATTCCGGAGCCGCCACGATTTCCCGGGAAACGCGTCAGGCATCGGCACGCCCTAGTTCGGGCCGGTCCAGTCGAACGGAATGTGTTTGCTCGAGCGGGCCGTGCCCGTCCAGTCGAGCCCGAAGCCTTTGGTGCTCACCTCGACCGAACGCCCCCAGGTGGCAACCTGGCCCGGGCCGACCTCCGAGCCCGGCGGGTTGATCGTCTGCACCCGCTTGCCGGGTGGTGTTGTGGGACCTGAAAGCGCTTCCGCATGCCCGACGACGAGGCCAGGAATCTCGACCCGCCAGGTGGCAAGGTCGCCCGCCACCTCGAAAGTGATCGGCACGAACTCCATGCCACGCATCTCGCCGATGTTGGCGGCAAAACCCGCCGGCCAGCCGCCGGCCTGCCCGCCGAAGATCGCTTGCAGGGCTTCACGTTGCCGCTCGTTCGCCTTCTCGTCGAGGTACATGCCCATCACGGCCTTTGCCTCGCCGGCCCATAGATTGCCTTCGAACTCGCCGAGCGCCACCAGCGACAGGCCGTCGAGCTTCACGTCGCCATACTGACCCTCGCGTACATGCCAGGCGAGCACGCCCTGGCAATGGTTGCCGGTCGGCCGCTGGGCGAACTCGCAAGGGCAAGGGATATCGCAGCTGCAGATGTCGAACCAGTCGCCTGCGAGCCGCCATTGAGGCACTGCATTCATGGCTCTTCCTCCCGGAATGTAGCGCCATTTATACGTCGAAGGCGGGGCACACTCCAGCAGTTAGTGCATCGCTCGCTGATTTTGGTGGACTTGCCGCCCCAGAAACAAGTCACCGCGTTTTGATCAGCAACTGCTCGCAACAGAACCCAGCAGCTTTGCGCTCACCCTCTGTTCCAGTAGAATCGTCACAGGACTGCAATTGAGCTTCGCGCCGTCACGAGCGTTTACGGCTGAGTTCGGCAGGTAAAATCAAAAATTATCAGTGGCGGAGAGGGAGGGATTCGAACCCCCGATGGGCTTGCACCCATGCCGCATTTCGAGTGCGGTGCATTCGACCACTCTGCCACCTCTCCGCGGTCATGGTCCGCCGTTGCCGGCGCGGCGCACTAGATAACGGCTGGACCGGCAGGTTACAAGGGCCAATCTGCCCCGGCGCCGCAGGTTCCCGTTCGTGCTTTCTTCAAGGTTCCGGTAGCCGCTGTTCGATATTTGCCGGACTGGGCTCAACTCACTCGCCGCTTGCCCGCGGCGCTTGCCTTGACTCAAGCCGAACCTTCGGTTAGGGACAGCGCGCAATCGGCGTGGAGGGATCTTCCGCGCCGCTTGTTTTTTGAACCCGCAGACTGACAAAAAGACGGCCGAACCGCCTGAAGCGGTTCATCAAGGCCGACCGAACAGCGAAAGGCAAAAAATGTTCGCAGTCATCAAAACGGGCGGCAAGCAGTATCGCGTTGCCGCCAACGATCTCCTGAAGATCGAAAAACTCGAAGCCAATGTCGGCGACATCGTCGAAATCGGTAATGTGCTCGCGCATGGCGAGGGCGAGAACGTCACGTTCGGCGCGCCGTTCGTCGATGGTGCGATGGTCACCGCCGAAGTCGTCGAGCAGGGCAAGAACCGCACCGTCATCGCATTCAAGAAGCGTCGCCGGCAGAATTCCCGCCGCAAGATCGGCCATCGCCAGCTTTTGACCACTGTCAGGATCGCCGAAATCCTGCTGGGCGGCGCCAAGCCGGCGAAGAAGGCCGCCGCCAAGACCGAAGTGAAGGCAGAAGCCGCGCCAAAGGCCGAAGCGAAGGCAGAGGCTGCGCCGAAGAAGGAAGCCAAGGCCGAGACGACCGAGGACAAGGCTGCCGAAGCCGCCGCGCCGTTGTTCAAGGCGCCGAAGGGCGAGCCGGATGACCTGACGGCGATCAAGGGCATCGGCCCGGTCGCGGCCGGCCAGCTCAACGAACAGGGCATCACCACCTTCGCCCAGATCGCCAAGCTGTCCGACAAGGATGTCGCCAAGATCGACGAGCACATGCCGTTCAGCGCCGACCAGATCAAGGACTGGCGCGAGCAGGCCAAGGAATTGGCGAAGAAGTAGAACGAACGGCGCAATCGTCGCCGGATCGGACTTGAAACGGAACGCGAACGCGTTCATAAGATCGTTTAGGCGCCTCGCGGCGCATCGGAGTAGTTAGATGGCACACAAGAAAGCTGGCGGATCGTCGCGCAATGGTCGCGACTCCCATTCCAAGCGGCTCGGCGTGAAGAAGTTCGGCGGCGAAGCCGTGATTCCGGGCAACATCATCATTCGTCAGCGTGGCACGACGTGGCATCCCGGCACCAATGTCGGCATTGGCACGGACCACACGCTGTTTGCGCTCGAAGCTGGCGCAGTCACCTTCAACAAAAAAGCCAATGGCCGAACCTACGTATCGGTGAACCCGATGACGAAGGCAGCGGAGTAGCCGGTTCCGCACGAGAACACCGGCACCCATCTCGGGACCGGTGTCTGGCCAAGCCAGGAAAAGGATCAGGGGAGATGGGTTTCCATCTCCCTTTTTTCTTGCCTGGAGGACTTTGACATGGTTGCCGAAGCGGAAGCGACAGACGACGAAAGTTACACGATAGATTGTCCGGTGCTCGCGACCGAGCGGCTGGTCATGCGTGCCCCGCGTGAAAGCGACATCGAGCAATTGGTGGCGCTCGCCGACAACCGCCATGTCGCGGAAATGCTGGCTCGCATGCCGCATCCCTATGGCGAGGCGGAGGCACGCGCTTTCCTGGCCATGACGGCATCGCGCCGGCACGGAATCGCCTATGCGTTGACGCTGGCCGGCACCGAGACCTTCGTCGGCTGTGCCGGGCTCAACACTACGGATCGTGGGCTGGAGCTCGGCTACTGGATCGGCGAGCCGTACTGGAAACGCGGCTATGCGACGGAAGCAGCGCACGCACTGGTCGACCTTGCCTTCCAGAGAACCACGATCCAGGTGCTGCACGCCTCGACGCGGGTTATCAATCCGGCCTCGCGCCGGGTCATCCACAAATGCGGCTTCCAGTATGCCGGCCAGGGCATGCTGAATTCGATCGTTGCCGGCCAGGTGCCGGTCGAGCGCTACCGCCTCGACCGCAAGACCTGGACCAGCCTGCGGAACTGGGTGCATTTTTGAGGCATGCCAATGTTCAGGTGATGCCGGCCTGCGAATGGCGGCTTCCTGCGCTTCCGGTGCTCATATGTGGACGGCCCCCTGCTTGCAAGCATTGGTTCGGATAGTTTGATCGGATCGCTTGCGCTCA